>JADGEK010000025.1:0-42774 GCA_016744395.1 Gammaproteobacteria bacterium
TTGGTTGAATATGCTGGAGGTTAGCAAAGTTTTAGGCTAAACTCAGTTATCTTACTTTTTTTAGAACTTAAAGTTAGAACTTAAAGTTAGAACTTAAAGATAAACATACAACTCAATAAACTCATAAAGAGACGAGGGAATATTAATGGCTGATTTTGATAAAGAATTAGATGCTTCAGGATTAAACTGTCCACTTCCAATTTTACGTGCTAAGAAAGCATTAGCAGAATTGGATGCAGGCCAGGTTCTTCACATTATTGCTACTGACCCTGGTTCAGTAAAAGACTTTGAAGCTTTTGCTAACCAAACAGGTAATGAATTAATGGAAAGCAGCGAAAACGGTGGTAAATTTGAGTTCTTAATCAAGAAAGCTTAATTACCTCTGTTACCTATTTTTTTAAAGTAAAAATATGTAAAAAAAGCCCACTGTATCAACTGATACAGTGGGCTTTTTTTGTCTTGTCTTTTCGTGGAAGGATTATGGAAGGGTTAAAATTTCCAGGTTGCCTGCACACTTAAAATATCAACATCTGCTTCAAACTCGCCATTAAGTGTACCTGTGCCGACACCTGTGACAGAAAACTCTTCATCAATTTTAGCATCTTCAACCCAGAGATGTGAGTATCCTACATCAATGGTCAGATTGCTTGTTGGGTAATAACTGGCTCCAAAACTTAACCATGTTCTATCATCTCCTGGAATTCGAGAAGTACGGTATTTGTCATCAATGGGTGTTTCATCTATCGCAATACCTGTTCTGAATGTCCATTGATTGCTGTAGGCATATTTCATACCTAATGAATAACGATAAACATCATTCCACTTTTCTTCAACAACAGGCACCGCGGGTGAACCAGTGTCATCTCTAAGAATTGCCAGTTCCTTAAAAGTGCTCCATCCAGTGTGAGTTACATCGCCCAATAAGGTGAGTCGATCATTTAACTGATGAGTAACACTGATTGAAAAAGTGGCAGGTGTATCTATGCCAGCATTGACATCAAGTTTTCTGTTACCGCCAAATGCAGGCTGCATGTTGCTAAACTTGGTTTCACCTTCAAGAGAATGTGAAATTTCACTTCTATAATGCACGCCAATTCGTGTTGCAGGCGTAAATTCATATATGAATCCACCATTAAAGCCAAAATCCCATGAATCTCCTTCAACTTTTACATGGCCATCACTGGCTCCCAATGCGACTTGAGAGATATTACCTTTTAATGTTGCTTCGAGGTATTGTAGATTCATTGCAATACCGATGGATAGTTTATCACTGGCTCGAAATGCAATGGCTGGGTTGATATTGATTGATTTTACTTCGGATTCTGTTGATGCATAACGACCCATCCAGCCATTTTTATATTCAGTACCCAGGCCAAAAGGAGCATTAACGCCAAGGCCTATTTTATATTTTTCGCCAAAGTCCCGAACATAATAAAAGTTAGGTACAAAAAAAGTATCTCCTGCATTGCCTCCTTCACTTGTGCCTGTCACTGCCGTGAGAGTGCTTTCTTTGTTATTGAACTCAGCATCCGAATCAATAATATGCATACCAACAGTCACTTGAGTGCCTTCAAGATACATCATGCCAGCAGGGTTAAAGTAAATTGTTGATGGATCTTCAGCAACAGCAGCAGCCCCTGCGAATGCTTGCCCCATACCACTGGCACTATTTTCAATAATAGCGAAACCTGAAGCAAAACTGGTTGTCGTTAGGCATAAAGTTGACATTATAGTCGAAGCCGCAACAGCGAATTGAAGTGATTTTTTCATTGATTGAGATTCCCTAATATTTAACAGGAAGTGTTCCGATAGACCCCTGTTCGTAAATTGGATAAACACATTCAGTCTCTATCAACAAATCGATGATTGAGATGTGTTGTATTTATTACACACTATGAATCGTGTGTGGTCGATAAATAAGCTTTAATCCGTAAAAATGAATAAAAAGCAACAATGCAATACTCTTTTCATCAAAAATACCAAGATTTAAGAAAATTGTCGAGTATTTTAACGTCTATTTACTTGACATATCTCAAGGGTGTTGTAAGGTTGTTGTAATAATTGCTTGTTAATAAAGATAATTTATTGGTTTTATAATGAAGGGAATTAGTATATTAATATGCATTAACTTACTTGTAAGTCAATAGTCTAAGTGCTTGAAATGTTGTTTTTACTTGACATTTATCGTCAAAATGTACAAAATGCCCTACATTAATTAAAGCTGTTGCAAATTTGCAACATTTATTTAAAAAATTAAAAGAAGATTAACTTTTTTGATTTGAAAACTAATGTTTTTTTATTTAAAAATGTCTAATCTCAATAATAACAAACGCTTAAGCGTGATATTGTCTCAATGCACAATTAAATAAAATTTTTTGCTCTAAAACCTTTGCAGGATTTAGTTTTATCTGATTATTAGACAAACTAATAACTCATTTTAAGAAAAAGCAATTAATTTACCGACGCTAAAATAGTTTTGAAGGAGCTCAACCGTAATGATTAAAAATCGTCTTCTCGCAGCAGCAGTGACTGCCGCAATCGTATTACCTAATATTGCTATAGCAACTAATGGTATGAATATGTATGGAAATGGTACCAAAGCAAATGGCCGTGCTGGTGTTGGCATTGCTATTGCTGATAGTGCCATTTCTGGTGCTGATAATCCTGCAGCAATGGTTCGTGTAGGAAATCGCATAGACTTTGGTGTTCAAATTTTTGATCCTGATCGTACTATGGAAATCAGTGGAAATGCTCATCCGCTTGCAGGCTCTTTGGATTATAAAGGTGATGGTAATAATGATGGCCCATTTTATATCCCTGAAGGTGGTTTCAACTACATGTTGAGTGATGACATGTCTGTTGGTCTGACTGTTGTTGGTACTGGCGGTATGAATACGAGCTATGATAATTTGGCAATGTTTGATGGTGCAGCAATGATGGCTGGTGGTGTACCTAGTACGACAGGTATCAATCTTGAGGTTGTTAGAATTTTACCTACCTTATCTTATAAAATTAATGAAGAACATTCAGTTGGTGTGTCATTACAGATTGCTTATCAACAGTTTAAAGCATGGGGACTTAGCAGCTTTACTGGAACAGGTGCTCAACCAGGATGTCAAGCGACTGGAAATTGTCAGTTATCAGAAACTCCAAATAAGATGAATGGTAAAGGGCGTGATGATGCATGGGGTTTTGGACTTTCTCTGGGTTGGCAAGGACAATTAACGGATTCTTTAACTGTTGGTGCTGTCTATAATTCAAAAATCAGCATGGATGAATTTGATGAATATAAAGGATTACTTGCTGAACAAGGTGGATTTGATATAGCTGAAAACTATGGAATTGGTGTTGCGTTTCAAGCGACAGACAAGTTAATGTTAAGCCTTGATGTTCAGGAAATTAACTATAGTGATGTTGACTCAATTGGAAATGAACTTAACTCAGGACCTAACAATACTGGTATGAACTTGTTTAATCCTAGTAACTTCTTCGGTTCTAACAATGGTTCAGGATTTGGTTGGGATGATATCACTGTTATTAAGTTTGGTACTGAATACCAGTGGAATGACCAATTAACACTACGTGCAGGTTATAGTCATTCGGATAATCCAATTAGTAAAGATCAGACTATGTTCAATTCACTTGCTCCTGCTGTAATTGAAGATCATGCAACAATTGGTATGACGTATATATTGCCTCAGGGTAGTGAAATTTCTTTATTCTACATGCACGCCTTTGAAAATGAACTTAAGGGTAGCAACTCTATTCCAAGTGCATTTGGTGGCGGTGAAACTGATATTAAAATGTCTCAAGATGCATGGGGTATTGCTTACGGCTGGAATTTCTAAAACTTCCTAATCCGTCATAAAAAAGGGGTCTTCATGACCCCTTTTTTTGTGTCTTTCTATTCTGTAATTATAAGTTAGCTAAGAGCTAATAGTCACTAAAGCGATTTTACGGATTGCTTTATCAATATGACTCAACTACATTATATTATGATCGGTCAGACAATGATCAATCCATTTTCGTTATGTGGGTCAGGGAGAAAATAAATACATGTGTAACTCTTTATTTACAAAACTAAATTTCAAACAACCATTGGCTTTGCTTCCAATGCTGATTTTATTCTTATTGTTGAATACCTCAATGGTCCAGGCTGAAAATTTGAAGCCATTTTTTCTTGCCAGCTCTGCTAGTGGTGATTTTTCTCAGATTGTTGCTGATACAAAATCGAAGCTCAGTGCCAGTGGTTTTGAAGTGATTGGGGAATATGCACCTTATGATGGTGCGAATATTATTATTGTGACTAATGATGACTTGAAAAATAATGCTAAAGCCACAGAGTTTGGTGGTTATGGTGCTGTTCAACGAGTGGCTGTGACAGATGTCAATGGTGCAATTCAGGTTTCTTATACCAATCCTGTTTATATGGCGGGCAGTTACCGGATGGCTGGCAATTTGGAAGAGGTTGCCACAGCATTGAAAGCAGCATTGGGTGAAGAAAGAGCCTATGGTTCAAAAAAAGGTTTACCTGAGAAAGATTTGAAAGGATATCACTACATGTTTGGTATGCCATATTTTGATGAACCTGATGTTTTATCAAAACATGGCAGCTATGATGCCGCTGTAAAAAATGTGACAGCTGCTTTAGCTGAGAAAAAAGGCGGTGTCAGTAAAGTCTATCAATTGGAGTTACCTGGCAAGCAACAGACCGTTATTGGTGTGGCTATGACAGAAAAAAATATGAGTAATGATACAACCATTATGAAAGAAGTGGATTTTAAAGATATTCGTGCTACAGCTCATTTGCCTTATGAAATGCTGATTCATGAAGATGGCAAGGTTTATGCCTTGAGTGCAAAATTTCGCATTGCCATTAATTTCCCTGACTTATCGATGGCGGGTGATCACAGCTTTATGGGGATTATGGCTTCACCTGATGCCATTAAAAAAGCACTTTCTTTAGCCTCTGGTGGTAAGCTTAAGGCAGAAGCTGCGGGTGACTTTGACTTTTAATTTCTCTCTACTTTTTGTTATCAATGTTCATTTATTTGCTGGCTAACATTGTTTATGACTGAGTAAGGAATCCCAATTTTAATTGGGATTTTTTTTATACTTCTTAATTTTCATCCTATAACTCTCTCCTCATGAAATGCACCCTGTGAAATGGCTGCCATCTTCTCGTATTATAATCTCAATTTTATTGATGCTAAAGATGCTGTTCGTTCCATTTCAGAGACACTTGATCGAGATTTGATCTTGGAACAGGCAAAAGGTGATATAATGCAGTGCTTGAAGGCTGAAATGTAGGTTTATTAATTTTTATCTACTTGAGAAATAGAATCGATAGAGAATCATTTGAATAATGAATAAAACTGAAACAAAACTACTGAATTTTTTTTCTGATTTGGATAAAAATGATCAAAGCAGTGTGTTATCTTTTGCAGAGTTTTTACTCAATAAAGCGAAGCAAGAAGGCCGACTGATTGTGGTTGATCAACCTGTTGATATTGTCAGACCAGAAGAAGAGAGAGTGGTTGCTGCTATTAAACGTTTATCTGCAACATTTCCCATGCTTAAGAAAAACAGCATGCTGAATGAAACCGCTGCCTTAATGTCTGAACATATTCTTAAAGGCCGTGCTGCAAAAGATGTCATTGATGAACTGGAATCCCTTTTTAAAGCTCGTTATAAAGAGTTTTGTCTGCAGCGTGAACCTGATTTTGAGGCTGAGAATGATGATGACTCTGAACAAAAGAGTGAGAGTGGGCAATGATAGATCTTTTCAATCGTTGGTTTCAGAGACATTTTTCCGATCCGCAGGTCATTTTCCTGGTGGTATTTTTACTGCTGTCTTTCACTATTGTTATTGGCTTTAATGACACTTTAGCGCCTGTGTTTGCTGCGATTGTGATTGCCTATTTATTAGAAGGGATTGTGGTTTTATTCAACCAGTGGATTAAGCGTAGAATGCTGTCAGTCATTGTTGTTTTTGTGGGCTTCTTAACCGCTTTAATGATGACCCTTTTTGTGATCAGTCCTCTTTTATGGAATCAGATCACTGATTTAATTTCAGATACGCCAAAGTTTATTGAACAGGGGCGTCAGCTTATTTTACAATTACCAAGCAATTACAGCTTTATTTCAGAAGGCTCTGTCCTGGAAATTTTTTCTCTTATCCAGTCTGAAGTCACAGCAATGGGAAAACATGTTCTATCACTGTCTTTGAGCTCAATTCAAAGCAGTATCACCATAATGATATATCTTATTTTGGCCCCCTTATTAGTCTTTTTCTTTTTGAAAGATAAAGAGCTTATATTAGGCTGGTTTACCCGCTTTTTTCCAAAAAATACTCAGCTATCCACACAAGTTTGGCAAGAGATGGATCAACAAATTGGTAATTACATTCGAGGTAAATTCTGGGAAATTACCATTGTCTCGGTAGTGTGTTTTATTACTTTTTCATTTCTTGGACTGAAATATGCGCTATTAATCTCAATTTTAGTGGGCCTATCGGTTGTAATTCCGTACATTGGGGCCACTGTTGTGACTTTTCCTGTTGCTTTAATTGCGTTTTTTCAATGGGGCTGGACTCCAGATTTTGCATGGCTGATGGTGGCTTATGGCATCATTCAAGCACTGGATGGCAATGTAATAGTGCCATTATTGTTTTCAGAAGTGGTTAACATTCATCCAGTAGCGATTATTGTGGCCATCTTATTTTTTGGTGGTTTATGGGGGTTCTGGGGCGTTTTTTTTGCTATTCCTCTGGGTACTTTAGTCAATTCTGTGATTACAGTCTGGCCATCTCTGCCTAATGATAATGTCATTGAACAATCATAAGTTATTGGCGCTTAAATGAGTTCGTTAAGATAAGCTCATGAATGGATTCTTGTATGAAATGTGATTACATAATCAGTCACCAATGGAAGGTTGTTTTACTTGTTTTTTTCTTTAGCTTGTTCAACATTGTGGCAGTGGCAGATAATCATGAGGCAAGTTCAAATCCCCGATTTCCTTTTGCATCAGGTGAAACTCTTCACTACAAACTGAGTTATCGAGGTTTGTTAACCTCTATGATCTGGGCTACTCTGGCTGATGTTAAGATGACATATCTCACCGATAAGAAGACTCCAGCCCAACAAAGTGCCTATCAATTTGAACTATCTCTCAGTACTGAAAATTATACCAAGGCTGAAATATTTCAACCTGTCCGATATACCTATACAACAACATTGGATAGGTTAAAACAAAGAACGGTTTTAGTGGAAGAAGTGGATAATGGGCACAATCAAAGCCATGATTTTCTTTGGCTGGACTGGGATCACCACATGACCCAGCTTTTTAAAAAGCGTGAAAAAGAACAAGAGAATTTTGGCTTTTTAGGTCTGGATGTCAGGGAGGTGTGGGAAAAAGATGGTGAATTGGCAATTCCTGCTTTTCTTGGTGAATATCCTATGCTCGATGAGCAGACAAGCTATTTAATTCACAAAGAGTCAGGAGATAAAATTGATCGTTCACAAATTCTTGATCCCTTATCCCTGATTTATTCACTGAGGTCTTTGAATTTTTGGAGTGAATTAGAAACAGACAAAGAAATTGCTGTGGCAATTTCAGATGATATTCGTCTCTATCATGTTAAAAAACTGGCATTGGAAAAATTGACCGTAAATGGCCAATCCTACAAGGGGATGAAGTATAAAATTCAAACAGATGAGAGAAAAAATAATTTTTATTATGTCTGGCTCAGTGATGATGAAAAAAAAATACCCCTAAGAATGGCCATGGATGCCCCCCTGGGCAAACTGGAAATTGACCTGATGAAAATAACGGAGGAAAGATAATGTTGAATTAAAGATTCAACATTATCTTTAAAGAACGTCTGCTGCAAAGTCTGCGAGTCTTGAGCGTTCACCTCTCCTTAAGGTGACATGTCCACTGTGTTCCCATTTGCGGAATCTATCAACAACAAAAGTCAGGCCTGATGTGGTTTCAGTGAGATAGGGGGTATCGATTTGGGCAATGTTGCCAAGGCAAATAATTTTGGTACCTGGTCCTGCACGAGTGATCAGGGTTTTCATTTGTTTTGATGTGAGGTTTTGAGCTTCATCAAGAATGATGTATCGGTTTAAGAAGGTTCGACCTCTCATAAAGTTTAATGAGCGAATTTTAATGCGGGTAGCGAGCAAATCATTAGTGGCTTGTTTACCCCATTCACCAGCATCTTCATTTTGGGTCAGGACTTCTAAATTGTCCATCAGTGCACCCATCCAGGGAGCCATTTTTTCTTCTTCTGTGCCTGGTAAAAAACCAATGTCTTCACCTACCGAAATGGTGGCACGAGTCATGATGATTTCCTGATAAATTTTATCATCCATCACCTGAGTGAGGCCTGCTGCAAGAGCTAGTAAAGTTTTGCCTGTTCCAGCTTGCCCTACTAAAGAAACAAAATCGACCTCTGGATCCATGAGTAGATTTAAAGCATAATTTTGCTCTTTATTGCGGGCAGATATTCCCCATATGCTTTGTTTTTCAGAGTAATAGTGGCGCACTTGTTCAACAATAACACCCTCATTGGTGTTTGCTCGGACAATGGCTTCAAAGTCAGTATCTTCTCCAATGGTGACAAATTGATTAGGTTGCCATTTTTTGACTTCATTGCCTGTTATTTTATGATACGTGTGTCCTTCTTCGGACCAGCTGTCGACTTCTTTATCATTTAGGTCCCAGAAATTTTCAGGTAGGTTGAGCACTCCACTGTAAAGAAGATTGACGTCTTCAAGCACCTGATCGTTGTTGTAGTCTTCAACTTGAATGCCAATTGCTGCTGCTTTGATACGCAAGTTGATGTCTTTACTGATTAAAGAAACTTGGGGTAAATCAGGATCGTTTTGCAGGGCAACCGTGATGCCCAAAATGAAGTTATCATTTTTTTGACCTGGTAATTCAATGGGAATGTCTGTGCTAATGTGCTCTGTTTGCAAATACAATTTGCCACTGGCAATAAGGGCTTCTTCTGTGTCTTCATCAATGCCGATACGAAGATTGAGATCTAAACCATCTTTTATCTCTTGCGGTGTTGAACCTGAAGTCAGATCATCAAGGAATCGACTGGCCTGACGGGCATTGCGGGCCACTTCAGTATGGCCTTTTTTGTTGTTGTCTAACTCTTCTAAAACAACCATAGGCAGAAATAAATCATGTTCAGAAAAACGAAATAGGGCACTTGGATCGTGAATTAACACATTGGTATCAAGAACAAATAAACGTTTTTCATTATTTTCTGTCATTTTGTATATCCCTTATTGGTTGGAGAGTATTTTTGTTTCCAGGTATAAAAAACATACTCTATAAGTTATCAATATTTGCTTAAAGTCTGTATTGAGATGAGTGATTGCTTGTTGTACTCAGACTGAGTCAAATCGCCCAATAAACAATCACTCATTCCAATACTCAGTATGTCATATTGTTTGGGTGTCGTGTTTAACCCAGGTCTTCTTCAATTGCTTCAAGCACTTGAGCAATGTGTTCTTTCACCTTTACTTTACGCCATTCTTTGATCAATTTTCCATTACTGCCAATTAAAAAAGTACTGCGTTCAATGCCCATATGTACTTTACCATAGAGTTTTTTCTCTTTTATGACATCAAATAAATTGCAGATAATTTCTTCTTTATCTGAAATGAGATCAAATGGGAATTCATATTTGGCTTTGAAGTTTTCATGAACTTTAACGCTGTCTCTTGAAAGGCCAAAAATAGCAATGCCTTTTTTTTCAAAGGCAGAATAATTATCTCGAAAATCCTTACCTTCTTGTGTACATCCTGGCGTATTATCCCGAGGATAAAAATAAATTAAAATGGGAGTGCCTTTATAATCACTGAGTTTAAAATTAATATCGCTGGTCGCTGGGCCAGAAAAACTGGGTACTTTTTTGCCTATTTCAACTTGGTTCATAAAAATCCTATATTGATAAAATTGTGTTTATTAATGAAGAGCGCACTAAAGCCTTGGTGCTTCAATAGAGGCGTCTAAATTCATATCTTCACAAAGATCCAGGAAGTCGTCCCTTAAATCATTGATAATAATGCTTTGTGGCACTGTAATGACCATTTCAATAGCAAACATTTGTGTCCCTGTGTGGGGTGCTGGATAACGATCGGTTTGCAAGCTTTGGATATTAATGTTTCGTGTCGAAAAGAAATCGGTTAGCTTATAAACAATTCCAGGATTATCCATTGCAAGTACTTCAACGATATAAGGTATTTTTTTATCCAGTGCGCTTATTTCAGCCAAAGTGTTTTTACTGGTTTGCTTGGTAATTATATTTAGCTCAAGAGAACTGCTTTTTTCATTTAAAAGTGCTTCAATATGGGCTAATTCTTTTTCAGAGGCAGAAATTAATAAAATAATTGCAAATTCACCCCCTAAAACTGTCATTCGACTGTCATCGATGTTGCCATTATTTTGAACAATCAGTTGTGACAGTTCATTGACAATACCTGGACGATCACTGCCAATTGCAGAAATAACCAATTGATTTGAACTATTTGATGTATGAGTTGCCATAAGAGACCTCAGTAAAAAATTGCCAACTTTTGTTTTGTTACATTCTATTATAGACAAGAATGCTTAATAGAGAGTGGTGCAATTTTTGTTATAAATAAGATTTAAGGGTTAAACATTAAAACCATCTGTTTTAAGAATATACTAAATTATTATCTACATGAGCCAATAAATAAAGCTTTTGAGTGGTTTTCTGTAATGGAATCAAGGATAATAGTCGACTGTTTAATATACCCATATTATCCGTATGAGTTTTAGCGATAATATTATGATTTGGAGATTGTAAATGTTTAGTGGCAGTATGGTTGCTTTGGTGACACCGATGCATGCGGATGGTCGTGTGGATCAAGCGTCCCTGGAAAAACTGGTTGAATTTCATGTAGAAAACGGCACAGATGCTATTGTTGCCATGGGCACAACAGGTGAGTCGGCAACCCTAAATGAAAAAGAGCACTGCCAGGTGTTAAAACAGGTAGTCAATATGGCTAATAATCGTATTCCAATCATTGCTGGTACGGGTGCTAATTCGACTTCAGAAGCAATTGAGTTGACAGAGTGTGCCATGTCAGCGGGTGCAGATGCTTGTTTGCTAGTGACGCCTTATTACAACAAGCCCACTCAGGAAGGTTTATATCAGCACTTTAAAAAAATTGCTGAAACAGTGGCCATTCCACAAATATTATACAATGTACCAGGTCGTACTGCAGTGGATATGTTGCCAGAGACGGTGGTACGTTTGTCAGGTATTTCCAATATTATTGGAATTAAAGAAGCAACGGGCGACTTACAACGTGGGCAGCAAATTATTGAAGAATGTGGGGATAAGCTGGATATTTATTCAGGTGATGATGCCACTGCAATGGAGCTCATTTTATTAGGAGCTAAAGGTGATATTTCTGTAACTGCTAACATTGCACCTAAAGCCATGCATGAAATGTGTGCTGCGGCTCTGGCAGGCGATCGTGATACAGCAGCTCAAATAAATAATCGTTTACTGGCATTACACAGTAAGCTGTTTGTTGAATCTAATCCTATTCCCGTAAAATGGGCCTTGTATGATATGGGCCTTATTCCTGATGGTATTAGGTTACCACTGACAACATTAGATGCTCAATACCATGGTGTGATTCGTGATGCAATAAAGCAAGCTTCTTAAGTGAGTGCTTAACCTGTATAGCCTTAAATCTTCAGGGCTTTGATCGTTCTCGCTACGATTCAACTGATTTTCCAGGTTTAATAAAATAAATTGATACAATAAGAGCTTAGAGATAAATAAGTAAGGTAAAAATAGGGTCTGAGATGAAACAATGTGCTTCAAATAACAAAAATACTGATGAGAGCCGTCAGCTAGACAATGAGAGCCATCAGCTAAATAATAAAAGCCATCAGCTAAACAATAAAAGCCTGGGCAAATTGGCTCTGGTTGCTGCAATTTCATCAGCACTGATAGCCTGTGATTCCATGCCTGATCTGGATGATACTTTTGCAGGTAGAAAGGTTGACTATAAAAAGCAAAGTCGTGACGTTGATTCTCTTGAAATTCCCCCCGATCTGACTTCGGCTACCTATGATGAAATGATGGTCGTGCCTGATATTAATACAGGCGGTAGTGCCAGTTTTCAGGATTATGCCAGTGAACGTCAAGGCGGCCAGGTTGTTATTGATAAAGTGTTACCAAAACAGAGTGATATTCAGTTAATTCGTGAAGGTGATGATGTTAGACATCTTGTGATCACTGGCACTAAAGCTCAGACTTGGGAAAAAATGCGGGAATTTTGGCTTAATAGCGGCATGTTGATTAAGCGCGAAAATCCAGCGACGGGCATCTTAGAGACTGAATGGTCTGAAAATCGTGCTGATATACCTCAAGACTTTATTCGTTCTGCATTAAGTTATGTTATGGAATCATTTTACTCAGCAGGTACACGTGATAAATACCGCGTTCGTATTGAAGAAGGTGATCAAGATGGAGAAATGAACCTTTTCTTAACCCATTATGGTATGGAAGAGGTCATCGAAAGTGAAACCACTGAGCGAACAATTTGGAAACCACGCCAAAGAGACCCTGAATTAGAGGCAGAAATGTTAGGCCGTATGATGGTTTACATGGGTGTTGAAGAGCAGAAGGCTAAAGCACTACTGGCTCGCTCTGTGACTAAGAAAGTTGATAGAGCAACTATCTCTCGTAATGCACAGGGTAATTCACGTCTTGTTGTTAAGGAGACATTCCCAAGAGCTTGGCGTCGTACAGGTGTCGCACTTGATCGTATTAGTTTTGTAGTGGAAGATCGTAACCGTGAAGACGGGGTTTATTTTGTTCAGTACATAGATCCTTTGGCAGAAGAGAAGGAAGGTGGTTTCTTATCCGGCCTGAAATTCTGGAAAGAGGAAGTGGCTGTTGATAAGAGTAAGTATCAAATTAAACTCTTTGCACGCGGTGATGATACTGTCATTATTGTTCTGGATTCTAATGGTAAGCCTGATACATCTAAAACATCCTACCGTATCCTCAGCTTATTGCATGAGCAATTAAAATAGCTCAGTAGAGACGTTGTTGCATACACTTTATTTTTGAGTGTGGAGTATACAACGTCTCTATCCTGATATAAGCCTTCTCTATTGAAAGATGAACACGAACTAAGGACATCGATGCAGTCTGCTCAAAGTATCTCATCTCTTGATGTCCTCAATAATGTGTTTGGCTATAGCGCCTTTCGTGGTGAACAAGAGTCCATCATTAATCAGGTCATATCAGGGTTAGATGCTCTCGTACTGATGCCGACAGGTGGCGGAAAATCACTCTGCTACCAAATCCCCTCAATTATTCGTGCTGGAACAGGTATTGTTGTGTCACCACTGATTGCTTTGATGCATGATCAAGTGACAGCACTGAGGCTTCAGGGGGTTGCCGTTGCTTTTTTAAACTCTAGTTTGTCTTTCCAGGAAGTCCAGGAGATTGAAGGGCAACTGATGCGTGGTGAGCTTGATTTATTGTATGTCGCGCCTGAGCGCCTATGTCAAGAACGTACTCTCAACCTTTTAAGTCAAATAAATGTGGCTTTATTTGCCATTGATGAAGCCCACTGTGTGTCCCAGTGGGGACATGACTTCAGACCAGAGTATATTCAACTCTCCATTCTTCACGAACAGTTTCCACAGGTACCGCGGATTGCTCTGACCGCAACTGCCGATGAAAGTACACGCCGAGAAATATCTCTGCGGCTTGATTTAGACAGTGCTCGTCTATTTATTAGTAGTTTTGATCGTCCTAATATCCGTTATCGGGTGAGACAAAAAAATAATGCCCGTGCTCAATTATTGCAATTTATAAATACTGAACATCCCCAAGATGCAGGAATTGTTTATTGCCTGAGTCGAAAAAAAGTGGATGATACTGCTCAATGGCTAGAAGATCAGGGAATAAAAGCATTACCCTATCATGCTGGACTTTCTTCATCTGTGAGACAAGCTCACCAGGAACGATTTTTAAGGGAAGAAGAAGTGGTGATAGTCGCCACAGTGGCCTTTGGAATGGGAATCGATAAGCCTGATGTGCGTTATGTGGCTCATATGGACTTGCCTAAGAGTCTTGAGTCCTATTATCAGGAAACAGGACGAGCAGGTCGTGATGGCTTGCCAGCAGATGCCTGGATGGTCTATGGTTTGCAGGATGTCATTATGCTAAGGCAAATGCTCGCCAGTTCAGAAGCAGTTGAAGAAATAAAACGGCTTGAGCAAAGAAAACTTGAAGCCATGTTAGGTTTTTGTGAAATTACTTCCTGTCGGCGTAAGAGTTTATTGGGTTATTTTGGTGAACAACAACAAGCGGCATGTGGTAATTGTGATAACTGTCTTGAACCTGTTGAAAGTTGGGAAGGCACGACCGAAGCACAGAAGGCTTTATCCTGTGTGTTTAGAACAGGTCAACGCTTTGGTGTGAATTACCTGATTGATGTATTACGAGGTAAAGTGACACCGCGGATTGAGCAATTCAGACATGATCAGGTTTCTACATTTGGTATTGGTGAAGAGCTTTCTGAGGTGCAGTGGCGTTCGGTTTTTCGCCAGTTGATGGCCAGAGGTTATTTAGCCGTTGATATGGATGGTTTTGGTTCACTTAAATTAACGGAAGAAAGTCGTCCAGTGCTCAGAGGCGAAGAAACGATTCACTTTCGAAAAGATGTGGCCAGAACTAAGAAAACGGGGCGACGAAAAAAATCAGGTCAGCCAAATCGTCATTTTTCTGCTCACTCGGATGAAAAAATAGTCTGGGAGGCATTGCGTTCAAAAAGGAATGAGCTGGCTCATGAGCAAGGTGTTCCTGCCTACATTATTTTTCATGATGCCACATTAATGGAAATGGTTGAATTTCATCCAACCACCTTACATGAACTCGGTCAAATTAGTGGTGTCGGTGCGATGAAGCTGGAAAAATACGGTGATGAGTTTCTTGCTGTTTTGAATCAAAGCTAGAATTTAAGTGTTTCACTAAAAGTAGGATTTATGAGGCGGCAATAGTAACGTTCTTTTATTGTGTATCGCACCAGAGTCTGTTAATTGTCATTATGCTCGGACTACGTTGAATTACCCAGTAATAAGTAATTGACTCTGATGCTCAATGTGTACCACTTGGTAACAGCTTATGTTTTTTCTATTGATTATTACGAGTGAGTACAGAATTTATTTATTCAAAGTCGATTTCGCCAGGCATGTAATTTCTGTTGCGCAGAACGGGTGGCTTGAACTGAGCTGTTGATATGTTGTGTCCAGGTCTTAAGATTTTTGAACTTTTCTTCCGGATAACTAAAATCCAAACAAATATCATCTGCTTCAGGGACATAACCATCCGCATCCGCATATTTTTTTACGTCATTGCAAAACATATCCAGTTTTGTGAAATGAAACATTCTATATTCCTTCATTTATTGAATAAACCGCTCAACTCTAATTAAGACAAGTTAATCACTAGACAAAATATTAAAATGTCACTTCATCTTTAATCTTTGTTTTTGCGGGCTCCTCTGAAATAATTATTATAGAGGTATTATTAACTATGGAATAGGAATTGGAATTGAGCAAGGAAATAGATGAAAAAAACAGGCTTAATATAGAATTAGTTTATAATTCATAGCGTTGATGTCTGGAATGGATTAAAAAATAATCAGTTATATTTAAGTTGTTGAAATTAAAACAAATAAATCTGATAGATCTTGCTTTTTTGCTGTGTAAAGTTATCAGACAGTAGAGGCAAGGCATGCCTTGTCTCTACTGGTAAGGTATTATTTGTGGACAAGAACACTTTGTTTTAATTGAATATAGTCCAATAAAATATTTGCAGACTCAATCAGTAGCGTGCGACTATCACTGTCTTTTTTATCATCATCCTCTTCGTCTTCATGCTCATTGTTTAGACCCAAAACATCATCTTCATCGTCCAGTTCTTTAATGTTTTTAAATGGCTTTTCACCTTTAGCTATGCGACGTTTATTTTCAATTTCTAGTTGTTCCTGGCGAGATTTCTTGTACTCTTTTTGTCGTGTTTTATAGTTTAGAGAAAGAGATTTTTGATCTTTTTTCTTATCAATGCGGGCTACGGTCTCTTGGATGTAGAGGAAGTCAGGATCAAGCTTGCTTCTCTTGACATGCTTGGATTTGAGTACTGGAAATATTTGACTAAAATTGGGGTATTGTTGAAACTCAGCATTTTTAACTTGATCCCAAGGTAATGCTTCGGGCAAAGAGCTTTCGCCGATGTCATCTTTGTCATAAAGTGCTGGAAAGATAATATCAGGAATGACACCCAAATTTTGGGTACTATCACCTGAAATTCGATAAAATTTAGCATGAGTTAGCTTTATCTGGCCTTGCTCTAATTGCTGAAGTGCCTGAACGGTACCTTTTCCAAATGTCTGGTTACCAATAATGAGACCTCGGTTATAATCCTGAATAGCACCTGCAAAAATTTCAGAAGCAGAGGCACTTAATCGGTTGACCAGGACGCCTAAAGGGCCTTTATAAGTGACTTCATCACTTTCATCGTTTAATTGGGAGATTCGACCGTCAGCTGCTTTTACCTGAACGGTAGGTCCTGATTTTATAAATAAGCCCACCAGAGAGTTTACTTCCTGTAATGAGCCGCCACCATTATTTCGAAGGTCAATAACTAAGCCATCGATGCCTTCTTTAGTTAACTCAATAATGAGTTTTTTGACATCACGAGTGGTGCTTTTATAATTCGGATCACCCGCTTGTGCGGCTTTAAAATCAATGTAAAATGCAGGAATATCAATGACGCCAATTTTTTGTTTCATACCATTTTCAGTGACTTCAATAATTTCTTTTTTGGCGGCCTGTTCTTCTAGTTTGACTGTGTTACGGACAATCTGAATGGTTTTGGTTTTATGATCGTCTTTGGCTTTTTGTGGGATGAGTTCCAGACGAACCGTAGTGCCTTTATTACCACGGATCAGTTGTACAACATCATCCAGTCTCCAGCCAATGACGTCAATAATATCACCGCCTGCTCCTTGTCCAACACCGACAATGCGGTCGCCAGCTTTCAGTTGTCCTGCTTTTTCAGCAGGCCCTGCAGGAACCAGTCGCTTAACCTTTGTATAGCCATCTTCAGATTGCAGCATGGCACCTATGCCTTCCAAAGACAGGCTCATCTGGATGTCAAAGTTTTCAGAAACACGGGGTGAAAAATATTGGGTATGAGGGTCGTAAGATTCTGCCAATGCATTCATATAAATTCTAAAGGCGTCTTCATTATTTGTTTGTTTGATTCGATTGATCTGGTTCTTATAACGTTTTATGAGCAATTCTTGAATTTCTTTGTCATCTTTACCTGCTAATTTAAAGCTGATAATGACATTTTTTAATTGCTGAAGGGTGAGGTTATTTTGCTCTTTTTTGTTTGTTGGCCATGGTTGTTCATCTCGCTCAAGAATCAGTTCTTCATGTTTGGCGAAATCCAGTTTATCGTAATTATTCTCTAATAGGTTCAGAGTATAAACCAGACGCTCTGTATGACGTTGTTGGTAGAGATTAAAAGCAATAAAGGCATTTTTCAGTTCACCACGACGAAAATTATTGTCAATGAGAAAACGAAATTTTTCAAAGTTTTTGATATCTTCAGCTAGAAAAAAAGTGCGGTTTGGATCCAGTGATTTTAAAAAGGCATCAAAAACAGTTGAAGATAATTTATCATCCAAAATCATTTGGCGGTAATGCTGATATTGTAATTGTTTGGCAATTACAAAACTGAGTTTGGCATGCTCCTTCGCTGGTGTGACGGGATGAATGTATTCATCCACATTATAGACTTTAGCGATTGAAAGCAATGGCAAGCTAAGTAAAACAGTTGTAATAACAAGTAATTGCAGTCTTAAAAATTTGGACATAAATAGTTTCTTCATCTTTTAGGGTTGTTAATTTTTAATTTTCCTGGTTGCTGATACGCATCAGGCTATTCAAACTTAAAATGAATGTTTGTTTATTATTAGTATTATAGACAGTTGATTTGCCAGTCAGTTCCTATGCCATAATATAACATCTAAGGACTGTTTCTGGCATTATTATTAATATATAGTGACTTTTTTCATATTTTTAAATGCAAATTGAAGAATATAACTGCAAAATAGTCTTTTGTTCTACTTTTTTGAGTGAAAAAAACTTCTAGTGCCTGATGAATTGAGGACTAGCTAAGAGGATTTATTTAATTTATGGGACGTTATCGCACTCCACGTAAGCCATCATCGAAATATATTACACCACAGGGGAAATTGCGCATGGAAGAAGAGTTGCGCTACCTGTGGAAAGAAAAACGTCCAATAGTCACGCAAGCAGTGTCTGAAGCAGCAGCCCAAGGTGATCGGAGTGAGAATGCAGAATACATCTATGGTAAAAAGCAGCTTCGGGAAATTGATGCCAGAGTCCGTTTTTTATCGAAACGTCTGGATGATATGGTTGAAGTTGATCGAATTCCAGAGGATGAAAAAATGGTTTTTTTTGGTGCCTGGGTTGAATTAGAAGATGAAGATGGTCATTTAAAACACTATCGAATTGTTGGGCCTGATGAGTTTGATGTGAAATCTGGTTTCATCAGTATGGATTCGCCATTGGCTCAGGCTCTTTTAAATAAAAGAGAAGGAGATGATATTTTTGTTAAGGGGCCAAATGGCGTAATGGAGCACTATTTGAGCAAAGTGCAATACAGACCTTTTAAATGACGGATGTTTAGGGGAAACTGCTCAACAGGTGTGAAGGCATTTGGGGTTAATCAAGGTGCTCAATTGCAAAATGGGCCTCAGCTGTTGTTTTATCAATGCTGACCATCAAATCACAATAAGTATTTTCAGACATTGGATCATCACCACAGTTACACCCTGCAATAATTTCATCAAAAAAAACGCCTACTTTTACTTGAATTGTGGTGTCCTTTTCTGTGGCTGAATTGATTAATGCTGAAATTTTAGAACCGTCAGCTTTGCCTCCCTGACAGATGGCTTGATCTAAGGGCAAGGTGCCATCTTCTAAAGCCTCAAGCTCTTGCTTGAGTGTTTTTTTGAAGTCCTCTGAGCCCCAGTTTTTTAAAGAATGAGTAAGTTGTGTCATATTGTTGGCTTTATTTAGCTTTAGGGATAAGAGCTATCTCATCGCCATGTTCTAAGATAGTAAAGAGTTCGGCAAATTCCTTGTTCACTGTAAACTGAACGCTGTCATTAGCAAATGCTCTATTCCAACGGTTTCCTCGGTTTCTTAAAGACTCAAGCAACTCCTGGACTGTGCTGATATTCTCAGGTAGCTCAAATTCTTCTTCTTCTTTGGTAAAGGCAATGAGTTTGTCCATAAAATAAAGAATTTTTATGATGGCAGGACCTTTATGAATTTTATCGGATTCGCCTCGATTTAATTCAAAACTTTCCAAAGAAACTAGATATTGTGTCCAGTTTTCGTCATAGTTTTTCCCTAAATCATAAAGTGTTTCCCATGAATAGATCCCTTGATCATAGCCATCATCAAAAAAGAGTCTCAACGCATAACTGCCTTGTGCTTCAATTGAATCAATATTGACATTAATTTTGCCCGCAACAGGTGTGTCAGTAGTGGTAATTTCAGCCGATTTTCCATGGGTTCTCAGGTATTCACAGCTTAATTTATAGTTTTCACCCGTGTCAAAGCTGATTTCCAATAGACGTGATTTTTTATGCAGGTTGATTTCAATTGGATTATGTTCTGTCATATGCCGTATTTTATAAAGTGTTATCGAACTTGCCGAAGCTTCAAAACACTAATATGGGGCTAAGTTCTGAAGAATTATAGGGTCTATTGGATAATCAGGGTATTTTATCCTAAATTGAGCAATTAATTCATGAGCTTCATCAATTTTATTCTTATTTATTAATAAACGAACTCTATTTAACCAAATTTCTTGATCTGTAGAATGAGTGACGTCTTGTTTTTGAGGTATCAGAGTGCTTTGCTTTGTTTCTATTATTTCATCGGCAATGGCAGCAGGAGTGCTGGCAAGTGCTCCATCACTATTAAGACTTTTTCTTTTAGGTAAAGTGCCTATTTGATTACGCCCCATGTAGGCTGGAGCAGCTTGCATTTCAGGGATTGCTTCATTTTTATATAATAGTTTTCGACTGTCATTTTTCACTTCTTGAGGAATCATTTCTTTGGATTGACTGAGAGGCTTATTACGCTTTTTTAAGTGGCTGTTTGAATCGAAATTACTTATGCCTGAACTGACGGGAGAAAACACAGATCGTTCCTCACTGATAGCTTGTGGCTGCAGCAGCTCTTGTTCTAAGTTGTCTTGTTCTGATTCCCAGGTATTCAGTGTCAATAGACCCACTAAAGAAAAAATGGCAATGGATGCTGCCCATGACAGGGGCTGATACCAGTGATTTGGCCTCATTACATTACTTAGTTTGCTATTCTCAATCGATGTTTTGGCGGCATTCAGAATGCTTTGATCGAGCTCATTTGAAGGTTTGGGACAGTCAGTATTTTGATAGATGTCAGACAAAGTGGATTTACCTTGAAGATATTGTTCAAAGAAAACTTCATCCTGCTTATCTGTTGATGTTGATTTGCTTTTTATATTCATGATTTTGATATCTTGCACTTTTATATTGGCTAAGTTGGAATGTATTGCGCCAACTGATGGCGTAATTTTTTAACCGCATAGCGTAGACGGCTTTTTGTACTTTCAAAAGAGCTGTCGGTAATCAATGCAATGTCCTGAAGTGTCAGGCCACTTTTTTCATGGAGCAAAAAGACCTCTTTTTGTTCTTCAGGCAGAGTATCGATCCCTTGAATTAGAGCATAATGTATTTGATTTTCTAGTAATTTCTCATCGGGTTCATCTGCATGATGGTTGACGACCTCCACGGCTTCTGATAACTCAAGGTTGACTTCATTTTGCTTGTCATATGACTGAATGAGAGATAATGGCTGCCTGGTATTTTGTCTATAATGATCAATCAGGCAATTATGAGCCACTTGATAAAGCCAGGTTTTAAATGATGATTGCTGCTTGAAAGTAGATGATGACTTGATAATTTTAAGCCATACATCCTGATGCAATTCATCAGCAATGCTTTTTGAATGAACCTGCCGAAAGAAATAATGATAGATGGCTTTTTTGTAGCGACTGTAGAGATTTTCAAACGCTTCAACTTCCCCCTTGTAAAAGGAGTGAATTAATTGTTCATCAGTGACTTTGTTTAACATACTATTGATTATAGACGCAGAAAATATAAAAAGGGGTTATTTTATGATTGATGCTGAATTGTCTGAATTAGGAGGGATATTAAACGATAACTCAGTGCAAATAAGGCATAGATAAAAATGAGTGGATCAAGTAAATAATCCCAGAGGTTTCTACTTTCTAATAGCCCCATTTGATAGGCTAATAGTGAGAAGACGAGAGCCAGTAATAATAAACTATAGTGTTTGAGCAATGCAAAAAACATCAGCGTCATTAAAATAAGAATAAAAATTATTGGGGTGAATAAGCCATGATTTTTATTGATAAATCCCCATGAGTAAGGATCAACTGGCCCAAAGCCTAAGGCTGTGGGATAGAAAAACAGGCCTGTAATGAGGACAAGAATTAAGATAGGTAGCATTTGAGATTTGTTCGCTTTGGGTTCAATGACATAAGAAATTAGAAGAAGCAATGTCGTTATACTTAAATCGTTAATGAGTCCCCGTATATAAAAATTAATCGAGTCACCAGAAAAAGAAATAAAAGAGATGGTAAAAAACAGGATAGACAATAAATAACTTGATTGCTTTTTAAATTTAAAAAGAAATAATAGCCGCAATAATATGACGGATAATAGCAGTGAAATTCCAGTCAAGCCTATCATTGTTTGTAAAGACATGGATGCTGGATTCATTATTGCTCCCCCTGTGTAGTATCAATTGTGCTTGCTTTATGAAGCCAGGCTGCATTGAAAATGAGGTGTTTGATGTGGTTTTTGTGCCATGTATAGAGCAGGTGAATATTACCATTTTGTGTTTGTAGCAGCCATGGATAGGAAAATTGTTGGTTTTTATCGGGCTCTGGCAGGCGATTCTCTTCAATAACTTGAGACAGCTTCCAGGTTTTCCCCTGATCATTTGATGTGGCCAATGACATATCTTCACGTTCTTCCTCATCATTGTTAAATGCCAGTAACAGCTCTTGTGTTCCATCCAGGACAAGGCCAATGATACCTGCTCCAGGGTTTGGGAGTTCACTTTTTTCAACAGGCGTCCAGTTTAAACCCGAGTCATTACTGGTTTGAGTCAGAATTCGCTTGGGGGCAGAGCCTTGATAGCGCATCATAGCCACAGCATCATTGACTGAAGTAGTAAAAATAACGGGCTGGAGTGATGTGTGTCCCCATGACATTCGTATTTTATCGATGACTTCTCCCTGAGCATTCAGTTTTAATAGCTCACCAAATTTGCCGACCAATTCATGATAGACAGGCAGTCCGATTGTGCCGTCAGTATAGTGAATGGGAGTCCCCTTGATTAAAGTGCTGAGATTTAAAAACGGAGAGCTAATGAGTCGTTTGGGTGGAGACCAACTTTTTCCGTCATCATGGGATTGAGTTAAATTAATTGAACTGCCAGCCCAGCCCCCTACAGAAACACTGACATAAAATAACCAAATACTCTTGTCAGGACCACGGGTAACGACTGGATTACCAAGCTTTCTAATATACCGAAATGTGCTGTCTCTGGTGAAGTTGCGGCTAATTAAGCTTCTTTCTTTTCCCCATTGTTTTGTTTTGTTATGCCAGATGTTTTGATAAATCATTACATCTCTATGACCTTCACGAAGGCCACCATACCAAAAGGCCATAATATCATTATTGTCTAACTCAATTGCTGTGGCGCTATGTACTTCAGGTGTTGATTCATGAGAAGCAAAGTCTTCTTGATAAAACGGTGTACTTGCTGTACTGATCGGCTCATCAGAGTGAGCAGACAAAGAAAACACACCAGGGGGATTTGACTTGAAGAGCGGCCACGCTGATAGCATGAGTGATAAAATGCCGAGAGAGAAAATGATTTTATTGGTTATGGTGTGGGTTGTTTGTTTCATGTTTAAACCAGCATGAAGCTCGCTAAGCCAAGAAAAGCAAAGAAGCCGATAACATCGGTAATGGTGGTGAGAAAAACTCCGCCAGCGAGAGCAGGATCTGCACCCATTTTATCTAGAGTAATAGGGATTACAACGCCTGAGAAAGCAGCGATAACAAGGTTAATAATAATCGCAAAGCCAATGACATAAGCGAGAGTCATATTGGCAAACCAAACGCCGGAAATAATGGCTAATACCAGAGCCCAAAGCAGGCCATTGATAAGGCTGACAGAGACTTCTTTTACGATTAAACTTCGATAGTTGTTATTATTAAGTTGTCCTAAGGCCATACCGCGTATGACCAGAGTGAGAGTTTGACTACCTGCAATACCACCCATACTGGCAACAATAGGCATTAGCACAGCAAGTGCAACCATCTTCTCAATTGTGACTTGGAACATTCCGATGACAGTAGAGGCGAGCAGGGCTGTGAGCAAATTAACACCAAGCCAGATGGCGCGCCTTTTACTGCTGCTTAATACGGGAGCAAACATGTCGTCTTCTTCACTTAAACCTGCCTGACTCATGAAAGTGTGTTCGCCTTCGTCGCGAATGACATCAACAATGTCATCAATGGTAATACGACCTAGAAGGTAACCTTGTTCATCAACGACGGGGGCTGTAATTAAATCTCGGCGTTCAAAAAGGGCAGCAACTTCAGTTTGCTCAGTGGCGGCATGAATGCCACGCAATTTAGTATTCATGACGCTGGAGACAAATTGCTCAGGATCATGGGTTAATAAATCTGAAAGATATAAAACGCCTTGATAAAAACCTGCTTTATTGACCACAATAAGATTATCAGTCGTATCAGGTATTTTGCCTAAAAAACGCAGGTAACGCATGACTGTTTCAAGCGAAATATCAGTCCGAATGGAAATGGTATCTGTATTCATCAAACCACCCGCACTGTCTTCTGGATAAGAAAGAACAGATTCCAGGCGTTCTCGATGCTGAGATTCCATGGACTGAAGCAAAACTCGACTGACCACATCAGGCATGTCAGGTAATAAGTCAGCGAGATCATCGTGATCCATAGTGCGGGTCGTGACGACCAGTTCACTGGTGGGCATGGATTCTATGAATTGAAGACGGATATAGTCGTTCAGGTGGGTCAGTGTTTCACCCTTACGTCCTATTGCAACCAGGTTCCAGATTTTTTCCCGTTGTTCTTCATCAGGAAGTGACTCAATTAGAAAGGCAATCTCAGCAGGATGCAACGTGTTAACCAGTTTAATAACACTGGTTTCTTGCCCACTTTCAATTGCTGAATAGATTGGGGCAAGCTGATCTGGAAGTTGTTGCTGTTCCTGGGCTGGTGGCATAGGCATTTCCGCCGGGTTTATTCAAGTCAGTAATGGGTATTCAATAGCTGTTCCAGAGTCGTGACATTCTCACTTAAGATCCGTATCGGCAATAAACATTCAGGTACAAGTATTGAGTTATAGTTTAGCATATTGTTCGTGACTATTTGATGATGAAATCTAAAATAAATTTAAGATCAATCTTCATCAAAGCGTCGATTGATGAGTATTTCAAGGGCAGAAAAAGCTTCTTTCTCATCGTCCCCATCAATCACTAAAGTAATATCTGTTCCTTTACATGCTGCAAGCATCATAACACTCATAATACTTTTACCATTGGCCGTTTTACACGCTGTTTTAAGCTCAACTTTAGACTTAAAGCTACTGGCCAGAGTAACAAGCTTGGCTGCAGCTCGAGCATGTAAGCCCAGTTTATTGGTTATGGTCAATGTTTGTTCAATCATTATTTACTATTTTTCAGCTAAGAACTAAAGCTCTTCTTGTTAAAGTCTGTTTTTCATCAACGAGCAATGAGAATACTATTGGCAGCAATTTGCTTCATGGACAATGAAGATGCTGTCACTTGCAGTAGAGCAGGCCTTTTGAGCTAATTCAGATAAGCCCAGATAGGCATAATTCATAATTCGAACCAGCATCGGTAAATTAATTCCAGTAATAATCATTCGTTGCTTGCTGCTTGTATGCTGAGTTAATTTTACTGCAATGTTGCTGGGTGTTGAACCGTAGATGTCAGTGACTATGAGCAGTTCATCACTTTCTTCAAGCGTTTCACACAGCTTAACCGCTTGTGCATAGCCTTGTTCAATATCCATTTCAGAGGTGATTTTAAGGTTGATACAAACAAGAGGGGAAATTCCCATCATATTGGTTGCAGTACTTAGAAGACTGCTGCCTATGTCATCGTGGGTAATGAGTAGCAGTGTGACACTCATGTCATCATGCCTTTAAAAAAAATGAAAGATGCGAAGATTATAAGCTGAAAAATTTTGCTTTAATAGGGGACAAAAGGGATATATGCCATAATCTTTGATAAAAAATCATTTGACTCTATAGAGCAAGTGTTTAGTCCAGTTCTTTGTGCCTTGCAATGACAGAATCTCGTTGCTGTTTAAAGTAGTGGGCAAGTCTTTCGACCATATAAACTGAGCGATGCTGTCCTCCTGTACAACCAATTGCAATGGTCAGGTAATTACGGTTATTGTCTTCAAAGCATGGAAGCCATTTCTCAACATATTGCTGAATGTCTTCAAACATGACATCGCAACTGTCCTGTTGATCTAAAAAGTCAACAACGGGCTTATCTTTCCCTGTTAAGGGTCTGAGCGCTGTTTCCCAATGAGGATTTGGGAGGCAACGCATATCAAACATCATATCCATATCACTGGGTAAACCGTGCTTAAAACCAAAAGATAAAAATTGCAGAGCCATGACGGGCTGGTTATTCAGAATAATTAAGTTCTTTATTTTATCTCTGAGTTGATGGACATTGGTATTGGAGGTATCAATTTGGTCATTGGATTCATTTTGAATCATATCAAGAACAAGACGTTCCCTGTCTATGGCTTCTTCTAGTGAGGTTTGATCATTGCTAAGAGGGTGTTTTCTACGGGTTTCACTAAAGCGTTTGAGTAGAACGTCTGTTTGGGCATAGAGAAATAGAACATGACAACTAATATCATTATCATTGTTACTAATTTGTTGAATGATGTTGTGAAACTCTGAAAAGTTACTGCCTACGGTTCGGGCATCAATTCCAATTGCCACATTCTCCAAATAGAGTCTGTCTTTAAGGCTTTTTTCAACCAGCTCAGACAAGAGTTCCAGAGGTAAATTATCAATACAATAGTAGTCTAAATCTTCAAGCACTTGCAAGGCAATCGTTTTACCCGAACCTGATAGGCCACTGACAATTTGTAATATCATTATTGTTGTTTCATCTTATTGTAAATGGTGAATTGTTTAACTGCTGTTTTTATCAACAATGGAATGTTCCTATTGGGATATAAGTGTAAGCGAATACCAGAAATTGTCCAGTGCTGATATTGCCAGTTTTGATAGTTGGGTGATAGTAATTGCTGGGGTGTTTGTTGAGTGGTGACTGCAAGCATAGTATCTGTAGCAACTAGCTCAATAATAAAATCAATGCTGTGATTGTCTTTGAATGAAGCAGGACTTATCAGTTCTGAAATGTTAATAATACCAAGATCATGAATATGCATTAATCCGTAAAAGCTTTTAGGACAACTGCCTGATAGTTTCTCATGATGGAGATCAGTCTTAAAGTTTGGGGCATCATCACAAATTAAACAAGCTCCTTGGTCAATCAATTGTAAAGCAATTTCAGATTTGCCAACACCACTGTGGCCAATGAGATAAACACCAATGCCATCAAGTTCAAGTAATGTACCATGTGCTGGGAGTGTCGGGCCTGGAGTATTCAATCGAATGATGTTTTAGACATAATTGTCTGCTGGTGTGTTTGAGTCATCCGTATTAAATGTTGATCATAAGATTGTAAACGCTTTCAGGGGAAGTGGCATTTTCTAACTTTTGCCGGTTATTGGCCTCACGAAAAAATTCGGCAAGTTTGGCAAGTATTTGTAAATGCTCTTCTGTTGAATGGTCTGGGATAAGGAGAGCAAAAAGAAGAGTTACAGGTTCTCTGTCAATGGCATCATAGTCAATTCCTTTGGATAAGCTGATAAAAATTCCAATGGTATCGGTACATTCAGTCAGTCGGCCATGGGGTAATGCAACACCATGACCGATGCCTGTGCTGCCAAGACGTTCACGTTCAACCAGTGTTTCAAAAATTTTGTTGGTATTGTATTCTGGATAATTGTCAGTGATTATCTGGCTAATTGCTTCGAGTGCCTTTTTTTTACTGCTGGCACTACTGTTCAATTGAATCTGATCAATTTTGATAAGATTGCTAAATTTCATGATTTTTTATATTGCTAAAGTGTGATTATAAATAAATGTATAATGAGTCTATCTGATTAGGGTACCAGAATATCGGATGCTGAGTCTATTATTCTTAATATCTTTCAAAGTATAACGGCTATAAACGACAGCCCTGAGCTGGAAATGTTCAGTCCAGGGCTATTACGAACTATAGTCGTTATAGGTCGTGTGATTTTAGACTGACTTCACCTCGGTGATGATCTGTCATTTTTTCTTTGTGCTTTTTCACTTGACGATCAAGTTTGTCAATGAGACTATCAATTGCTGAATACATATCTTCTTCAACGGCTTCAGCGAATACTTTATTTCCTTTTACCATCAGAGTCGCTTCTGCTTTCTGACGTTGTTTTTCGACACTTAAAATAACATGACTATTATTGACAATATCAAAATGGCGCTCAACACGCTCCATTTTCTGATTAACATAATCACGCAGTGAATCAGTGATGTCTATATGATGTCCGGTTATATCTATTTGCATAAGATTAGCTCCTTGTTAACGATGATAAAACAGTGTTATTTTATCAATGAAATAAATCTGTTTTACCGGTTTTTAGTGTCTATTAAACCATTCATGAGTTTATTTTCAGAAATGATTTTAAAGGCACTTATCCTGTATCGTGTTTTACAAATCGTACGATATTGAAATTCATACTCTTTAGTAAAGCACCTGTTCTTTAAATGGGTTTTTTAACCCTGTCTTTAAGCATTTTGTTGCAGGCTTAGACAATATTTTTTCTCTCATTAGAGGGTGGTATGGACATAGACTCGCGGTATTTAGCCACAGTTCTCCGCGCCACCTTATAATTTTGATCTGCCAGCATGCCAGAAATTTTATTATCGCTTAACGGCTTGCGAGCATTTTCTGCAGCAATAAATTTTTTAATAATTGCTCGAATCGCTGTTGCAGAAGCTTCACCACCACTGGCCGTTGTGACATGGCTGGAGAAGAAGTATTTTAATTCAAAAATGCCTTTAGGTGTATGCATGTATTTTTGAGTGGTCACTCTGGATATTGTTGACTCATGCATTTCAACAACTTCAGCAACATCGGCCAGCACCAGTGCACGCATGTGCTCTTCACCGTATTCAAAAAAATCTCTTTGAAAATCAAGTATACAACGTGAAACCTTTAGTAAGGTATCATTGCGACTTTGCAGGCTTTTAATAAACCAGCGAGCTTCTTGTAAATGGTCTTTGACTGAATCAAGGTCACTGCTTTTTTTGGCCCCTTTCACTAACTTCAGATATTGTTCATTGATCTTAATATTAGGTGCTGTCTCGGCATTAAGTTCACAAGTCCATACACCTTTTATTTTTTTTACATAAACATCAGGGGTGACATAGTGAGGTCTGTCATCTGAAATGTGACTGCCAGGACGTGGGCTTAAGCTTTTAATCAGGGCGATGACTTGAGCTAATTTTATTTCGTCGAGTTTCATTCGACGTTTTAAAGTGGCAAAATCTCGATTAGCCAGTATTTTTAAATGTCTGGTCACTAAAATTTTAGCTTCACTTAGCCACTGTGTCTCATTATCGAGCGCTCTTAACTGCAGTAACAGGTTTTCTTGTAAGTCTCTGGCACCAACCCCAGGAGGATCAAAACTTTGAATGCGGTGAAGTACTGCTTCAATCTCTTCGGCTTCAACTTCATCTTCATGGCTGAAGTTTTGCAATAAATCTTCAATGGTTTGAGTCAGATAACCGCTGTCATCGATGCCATCAATAATCGCTTCGGCGATCATTCTATCGATATCACTGAAGTGAGTCATTTCCATTTGCCAGATGAGATGTTCGCTCAAACTGTCTTCAGTTTTTCCATTGTTTTCAAATAGGTTGCTGTCATCACCACTCCATGAGTTTGTGATGCTTTGACCTGCAGTATAGCTACTGCCTGGATCATATACGTCATCCCAACTCGAATCAGTTGAAAGTTCGCTGGGTATGTCATTTTGATTATTTTCAAAATCAACGCTGTCAGAACTGGCTTCTTTTGTAAAATCATCACCAGAACTCTGGCTATCTGAGCTTTTCTCTGGAGAATTATTAAGAGTGGAATGTTCGGTGTCAGAGAGTTTCTTTTCTGAAAGGTCGCTATCTGGGGTGCTGGTATCAGATGAGTTGTTTGAATGGTCTTCATCGACTTCGAGCATTACATTGCTATCCAAAGCTTCTTGGATCTCTTGCTGGAGATCTAAACTGGACAATTGCAACAGTTTTATTGCCTGTTGCAATTGAGGCGTCATTGTAAGTTGTTGGCCTAAGCGAAGTTGAAGCGATTGTTTCATAAACTAAATAATTACTGCCTGTATTAAAATCTCATTTAAGCTTTAAATGAATAAGTATAATCCATACCGTTGAAAATAAGCTGTCCTTGATTTAATAGTAGCGCAAATTGTATGCCATTGCAGTTGATACGGATCAAAAAAGTAAACTATTTTAAGAAGAAAAAAATTTTACATTAAATATCAATGGGTTGAAAGTGGTGTGGTTTGATAAAAAGTGGGATTTATTAAATTTTGAAGTTATTTCCCAGGTATACTTCTCGAACCCGCTCATTCTTAAGTAAGTGTTCAGGGGTGCCTTTGGCTATCACACTGCCGTCATTCATAATGTAGGCTCTACGACATACACTTAAAGTTTCCCTGACATTATGATCGGTAATGAGAACGCCAATATTTTTCTCAGTCAGTTGAAATATAATGGACTGGATATCACTGACAGAAATGGGATCAACTCCAGCGAAAGGTTCATCGAGTAAAATAAAATCAGGCTCCATAGACAAAGTTCGGGCAATTTCTACTCGGCGTCGCTCACCACCAGAGAGGCTGATACCTTCAGACTTTCGAATATGGGTAATGTTCAATTCATTTAAGAGTTGCTCCAGATGATCTTTTCTATCGGTTCGGTTTAGATCACTTCGTGTTTGAAGTATGGCCATAATATTGTCTTCCACACTCAGTTTTCTAAAGACGGATGCTTCCTGAGGAAGATAGCCAATGCCTTGTTTGGCTCTTTTATGGATAGGTAAATGCGTCATATCCTGACCGCGACAAGTAATTTTACCACTATCAGCCTTGATTAAGCCGACTACCATATAAAAACTGGTTGTTTTACCCGCGCCATTTGGCCCTAAAAGTCCCACTACTTCACCTTTTTGCACGGCGAATGAAACATCATTGACCACCTTACGTGATTTGAAGGTCTTATTGAGATTTTCAGCGCGTAATTCTATGAGTTGACTAGACATGTTTACTTATTATTACTCTTGGGTTGAATGACTACTTTCACTCGGCTACCACTGGATGCGGGCTGGCCATTTTTGTTTTTTACACTGGAGGCAACAACCGTTTCCTTTTTTGTGTCATAGATGATTTTATCGCCACTGAATGTGTCACCAGCCTGCCAGACATAGGCTTTTTTGAGTAAGTGGATCTTATCTTTGTTAAGAAAATAGATCATTGTTTTTGAGCGAGCACGAAAATCTTTGTCTTTCCCTTCAGGGCGTTGTTTAAATGTAGCGAGTTTTTTATCTGTACCGACAGCAATTGCTTTCTCAAGCTCTTTATTTTTGTCATTATATAAGGTCAGCTTGGCCGATTTTATGACCATGCTTCCCTGAGTTAAAATGACGTTACCTGTGTAAATACTGATGCCTTTGAGATCATCAATATCAGCCGCATCAGCTTCCAGATTAATGGGTTGGTCTCGATCGGAGGAGAGCGCCATTGAGTTGAGCGGAAAGAGCAGTAAACTCAGAGATAGTATTGAAAGAGATAAAATACATCTCTGGTTTAAAAATCGAGCTCTGGAAAAATAGTCAAACTTCATTGTTAGAGATACTCCGTAATTCATACTTTAATTGATGTCTCATTGCTAAACTTATTCATTGTTCTTTTTTTTGACTGGAATGTGTCTACCCTTGACATTATTGAGCAAGTAATAATGCTCTGTGTCTAAGTAAGCTTTCATACCAACGCCTGTTGCAATGGTTGATGCTGTGGTAATTTTGACTGCTTTGTCGGTTTCTGCAAAATCTCTGTTGGGCCAGACAGTTAGTTCGGGTGTTTCTAATTGAGAAAACTTGTTATCCAGAGATTTCTCGCGTTTAATGACAGTATGACCCTTTAAAAAGACACGAGTTCCTTCTTTGTTTATCCAACCATGATCCGCTGTTACGTAAACAGGCAAACCTTTTTCTCGAAACAAGGTAATTCTGGGGTTAATAATTTCAGAATCTTCTTCATCAGGATAATGAAATAGTTGATCACCAATGATTTTACTTTTTGGTAAACCAGTTTCTCCAAAGCTGATAATGTCTGCACCATTAAAAAAGGTGTTAGCTACTTTTTGCTGAACATTTTGTTCTGGGAAAGTGATCTGTCTCTGCTCATAGGTTGTTTGTGTAAGAACATACCAGGAGATGAAAATTGAAAAGACCGGAATGCTCAAAAGCAATGCAAAAAGTTTTTTATCCATATTAAATTCTATTCTCGGACTGGCTCATGGAGCAATGAATCTCTTGCAAAGTTAGAGGTAAACTGAAAACTGATCTTCAAGTGTTCCCTGGGACTCCATTAATAGCTCACAAATATCTCGAACAGCACCATGCCCACCATTATGCCGGGTTGTCCAATCGGCCAATTGCTTAACGCGCTCATGAGAATCTGCCACAGCGATAGAAAGCCCCACTTTTTTCATCACAGGTAAATCAACGAGATCGTCTCCAGCATAAGCAATTTGTTCCGGGCTCAAATTGAGTTGTTGACAAATTTCTTCAAAAGCTTGTACTTTACTCAGTTGTCCCTGAAAAACTAAGTCTATATTAAGATTTTTCATACGGTGTGCGACCACATCAGAGGTTCTGGCGGTGATGATTGCCAAAGGAATACCAGAACGTTGCAGCATCATGATTCCCAAGCCATCTCGGGAATGAAAAGCTTTATATTCCATGCCGTTGTCTCCAAAAAACAGACTGCCATCGGTCATGACACCATCCACATCACATATTAATAACTTGATGGCCCTGGCTTTGTTATAAACTGATTCAGTGCTTATTGTCGGCATGTTTAATATGGAATCCTTTTTTTCACTTCTTTTTTCTAACTAACAAAAAATTTAGTAACCATAATATTAGAGATTTTATGTTATTAAAATAATGGACGCTAAATTTTTTTGGCTAAGGGCTTTTTAGGCACTTGAAAAATGACTTTAACACTGGCCTCTAACAGAACGTCTAATTGAGATTTCAATTAAACGCTTTGCTGATAAATCATAATCATATAGCCTATATAGCACATCAGTAAAATACCACCCTCCAGGCGATTGATTTGACCTTTACCTTTAAATCCATAAGCGAAAATAAAGAGTAAAACAGACAATGCTATCATAACAGGGTAGTCACGATTTAGTACACTGGGATCCAAAATGACGCCAGTCATGATTCCTGGTATGCCCAGAACCCCCAGTAAATTAAACATATTGGAACCAATAATATTACCCACAGCGATTTCATGCTCATCTTTTAATGCGCTGGTAATAGAAGCTGCCAGTTCAGGCAAGCTGGTACCAATAGCAACAATCGTTAGGCCAATGACTAAATCACTGACATTAAATTCATGAGCAATATTGACTGCTCCCCAAACGAGCAGTCGAGAGCTGATGAGTAAAACAATAAGGCCAATAAAAAGCCAAAAAAACGCGGTGGAAGTGGACATATCTTTTGGAATTTCTTCACTAAACTCCTCATCAAGAGGATCAGCTTGCTGATTTTGTTTTTTTTCACGAAGCCCCATAATGGTGATAAAGGTCATCAGAGCAAACATGCCTGCAATCAGGATGTAGCCATCAACATGGCTTAACTCACCATCCCATAACAGGCCTAGAGCGACCAGCATTATCATAAACATAATAGGATATTCTCGTTTAAGAATATTGGAGTTAACCATAAGAGGAGTGACCAGCGCGGTTATGCCAAGCACCAGAGCAATGTTGGTAATATTTGAGCCTAAAGCATTTCCCACCGCTAAATTGGGTGTACCCTGATAAGCGGCTACTCCAGAGACAATCATTTCAGGTGCTGATGTGCCAAAGCCGACAATGGTTAAGCCGATCACCAGAGGAGAAACGCCTGAGTTTAGAGCAATACCAGAGGCACCCATGACAAATCGATCGGCGCTCCATATGAGCAGTGTAAAACCAGCTAAGATGGCAATACCACTTAATAACATTTCCATCTTTTAAACTGCCACCTGTTGGTCTAATTTCATAATCTTTTCACTTATAAATGGTGTTGCTTAAAATACTTTGCTTAAACAAAGAATGCCCCGATACGGAGGCCGTAGCGGGGCATTTTAGCAGGTTCAAGGAATAAACGCCTAGATTTTTGTAAAAGTATTATTCCTCAAAATCTTCAATAATGACTTTTGGCGGTTCGCCGTCGTAAACCCTGTTTTGACGCCACTGGTAATAAGATTCACGAGTGAATATATAGGGATCAAGAGCCAGTTGATCACGAAGGTCGGTTGTTTTTAGGAGTTCTGAGCGTGTGTCCACTGCTTGGACAGAAGCTAAACCTACGACGGCAGAGGTTGGAGAAACCAGGCTGGCTGGGTGAACCATAAAATCGACAATTAATGATGGCGCATCACGAACACTGCTGGGGCCTAATATTGGAATAACAACATAGGGGCCCGAACCGACGCCCCAGTAGCCTAATGTGTCAGCAAAACTTTCTTCATGTTTAGGCAGGCCCCATGATGTACCCACATCAATCAGACCAAGAATACCAAAAATGGTATTCACTGAAAAGCGTGAAGCATCTGAAGCAAATTGTTTGGGTTTTAGCTGTAAAGCATCATTGACAACGACGACGACATCATTAAGATTGCTGAAAAAATTATGAGTACCTGTTTGAATAGGACTGGGTAGTTTTTGATAGCCCTTGGCTGCAGGCTTTAAAACTGCCTTATCAAAACCTTCATTGAAGTTGTAAATACTCTGGTTTACACCTTGCATTGGATCATTGACTTCACCATCAGGTGTTGTTGATGCGCAACCAAGGCTCAATAAAGTGATGCCTACTATTACAGTTAAAAGCGAAAGACGGCGAAGTGGGAATCTCAAAAATGTCATAATATACAGCTTATTTTTTTATTTTTTAATTTAAATTGTGGGATATGATAATTTAAATTGCGGGGTAAATAAATAGTTGGGCAATGAAAAGTTGATAATTAGCAACAAAATAAGAAAAAACACTTAAAAACAAGCCTTTATTTTGTGGCTAAAATCCTACAATATAAGAGAGTAACGGCTTTTTGTGATTTTGATTCACTTTTAGTGGGATTGTTGACGATATACTTTTTTCAAATTTTTAGAGGGATACTATCTTTATTTTTTGACAAAACTGACATTGGTAAGTGGTGACCAATTTACCTTTTTTTACATCAAATGTCTTTTCATAAAGAATTTCCCATTTATGGAAGCCACTACTACAAAGAGTTTTTGCTTTGTTCTTTTGTTTCAATTTTTGTTTTTTAAACTGAGTTAAATTAGTAATATTCGACATTTGATCCAGTGCTGCCTGAGTTATTTTTGTAGAATTGAAACTTGGTTGCGAGTATTTAAGGAAAGAGTATGAATTCAAACAATAAATCGATGTTATATCAGCGTTCAGCATCTTTACAACTTCACTTTGGTCTGTCTGGCCTCAGCAGTTTACCAATGCGAGAAGGCTTTTTTCCAGAAGACTTGCCTGAAGATTGGCGACTTTCTTATTATAGCAATGAATTTCAATTGCTTCTAATCAGTTTATCAGATATCAATGCTTATCCTTCATCCAGTATTGAAGAAATTATTGAGCAGCTTGAGCAATTCACTGATGAGCTTGAGGAAGACTTCCTTTTGTTATTAGATGTCTCACCGCTATTAGAAACAAGCCAGGATGCTTTGAAACAGATGCAAAAAAAGGAAAAAATGAATACGTATTTCATCAATGTGAATAAAATGAGCACAATTGAGAGGATTCCTTGTTCTGAATATGGGCAATATGTGTTTTTAGATGATTTTGAAGTGACTGTTAATGAATCTGTTGAGAAACAGGAAATGGGCTTGCTTTGTCTTGTGAAACATCAACAGGAAGGTGAGCAAAAAATAGAGGCGAAGGCTTTAAAAACATTAATTGAGCAGGTTCAAGCCTATGCCTTTTCAAAGAATTATGGCTTTGTTAATGTTATTTTTTCTTCTTCTCAATATGCACTGGAAAACTGTAGAAATGCCATTTTGCTGGAAAGTATGATGTAATTTAAGAGGCTGGAGATAGATTTCTTTCTTTGTTATAATTCATGGCTGTTTGCATATGCTACATAGCATTGACTCACTCCAATTATAATGGACTTTTCACAACGGTCTCTAGCTAAGGACTTTCCACTAAGGACCTGGGCTAAGGACTTTAATTAAGGACTTGAGCTAAGGGCTTTTAACTAACGACTTTAGCCAAAAGTTAGCCAAAATTATGCCAGAAACGAATAACAATTTGGTTCGTATCAGAGATTTACATTTCTCTCGTGGTCGCTCCAAAATTTTTAATGGTATTGATATTGATATCCCAAGGGGAAAAGTCACTGCTATTATGGGGCCCAGCGGTACAGGAAAGACAACCCTGTTAAAGTTGATTGGCGGCCAGCTAAAGCCAGAAAAAGGCACCATCCATTTCCATGGCGAAAACATTCCAGCCATGAAAACAAAAAAACTCTATGATGTCAGAAAAAAGATGGGTATGTTATTTCAAAGTGGCGCGCTTTTAACTGACATGTCGGTGTTTGACAATATTGCATTTCCTTTGCGTGAACACACTGATTTGCCAGAAGTTATGATTCGTGATTTGGTTTTAATGAAATTACAGGCTGTTGGGCTTCGCGGTGCTCGTGATTTGAGTCCAAGTCAGTTATCAGGTGGTATGGCAAGACGTGTTGCACTAGCCAGGGCAATTGCACTTGATCCAGAAATGATTCTATATGATGAGCCATTTACAGGACAAGATCCAATTTCTATGGGCGTATTAGTGGAATTAATTCGCTCTATGAATGATGCACTGGAATTAACCAGTGTCATTGTTTCGCACGATATTCAGGAGACATTGGCAATTGCGGATCAGATCTATATCCTGTCTCAGGGAAAAATAGTGGGTCATGGCAGCCCACATGAAATGAATCAATCTGATTCACCCTGGATTAATCAATTTGTTCACGGCGAGGCCGATGGCCCTGTGCCTTTTCATTACCCAGCCAGTTCTTATAAAGATGATATGTTGTCTGGACGTTGAAGGGCAAATAGGTAGCTTACTATTCCAGCATGGATCAAAGAGCAGTTTTGATCTGGCTTGAATTTAAAAATGAATTAACACTAATTTCTTTATTTAATCAGAGATAAGATAATAAAAATGTTTGATTGGTTTGCACAGATTGGCAAAAATGCGATTGAGTTTTATGCTCGTTTGGGGAAAGAAGTTTTGTTGTTTATACAGACTCTTCTTGCTTTTGTTCCTCTTGTTTTACGTCCAGGTTTAATCGTACAACAAATATACTCTGTGGGCGTTCGCTCCATGCTAATCATCATTGTCTCAGGTTTTTTTGTCGGCATGGTATTAGGTCTTCAGGGGTACAATACTCTGGTTGATTTTGGTGCAGAGGAATCCTTGGGGGTTGTGGTTGCGCTCTCACTTGTTCGTGAACTGGGTCCCGTTGTGACTGCTTTATTATTTGCAGGTCGGGCAGGTTCTGCTTTAACGGCTGAAATTGGTTTAATGAAAGCCACTGAGCAATTATCGGGTTTGGAAATGATGGCTGTTAACCCTGTTGATCGAATTTTGGCTCCAAGGTTATTGGCTGGCATTATCAGCATGCCTTTGTTAGCGGCAATGTTCAGTGCAGTGGGTATTTTTGGTGGTTATTTGGTCGGTGTTGATTTATTAGGTGTTGACGAGGGATCTTATTGGTCTCAAATGCAGGCTAAGGTTGATTTTGATCAGGATATTGTTAACGGTGTGATTAAAAGCTTTGTGTTTGGTGTTGTTGCAACGTGGATTGCGGTTTATGAAGGGTACACATGTATACCAACATCTGAGGGTGTCAGTCGAGCGACCACAAGAACCGTTGTCTACTCAGCATTAGTGGTACTGGGTCTGGACTTTTTATTGACTGCTTTGATGCTTTAACTGGAATGAATATTAATCCACAAACTTTTGTCAATAATTAAGTATTTCAAGTGCTAAAAAATAATTACAAAATAAATATATTAAATTGGAAGTAAATTTATGTCATCTAACTCAAGAGTATTAGAAATTTCAGTTGGAATTTTTGTTGCCGTGGGAATTGCTGCTCTACTTGTCTTAGCGGTGAATGTCAGTAATGTGGGTGGTTTTAGTTCTGGTCAGCAATACACTGTAACTGCAAATTTTGACAATATCAGTGGCTTAAAGGCACGCTCACAAGTGGCAATTGCTGGAGTGACAGTGGGGCGAGTGGTTAATATCACTGTCGATCCCGTGACTTTTGAAGCAGTGGTTGAAATGACCATTGATTCTCAATTTGATGAGGTGCCAGTTGATTCATCTGTTGGCATTTACACTGCGGGCTTGCTGGGTGAAAAATATGTTGGTATTGAACCAGGTGGTGCACCTGACTTTCTTGAAGAGGGGAGTGTCATTCGTCTCACACAATCGTCTATTGTGTTAGAAAAATTAATCAGTCAGTTTCTTTTCAGCCAGTCTGATGAAGATAAATAAAAGGTTTTTATAAGGTCATGGCAGAAAAAACACTGGCTGCACAGCTTGAAAAAATTGCTTCAGGGCACTACATACTCAAAGGGCAGTTAAATTTTAAGTCTGTGCCTGGGCTTTGGGGCAGAAATAAAGTGTCGTTATTTAGTGACGAATCTGACACACTGGATATTGATTTGTCACAACTTGAGCGTTCTGATAGTTCAGGCCTGGCATTGCTAGTTGAATGGTATCGTGAGGCTGGGCAGGATGGTAAAAGCATAACTTTTTTTAATTTACCAGCACAAATGTATGAAATGGCACGCATCAGTGGTTTGAATGAAATCCTACCCTTATCGGTGAGAGAAGAACCTGTAAATGAAACTTCTGTAGAATAAGTGCTTGTAAAATTAAAACCTGCCAACGAAATGTCCGTACAAATAAAGCCCGAATTTTGATGTATAAGAAGCTTGAAAAGAAAGAGATAAAATATGACAACTGATGAGATTAAAGTTTTGATTGAAGGCGGGTTTGATTCTGCACAAGTGATAGTGAACGGCGATAATGGCATGTTTGATACAACCGTTATTTCAGATGTATTTGATGGCATGTCACCTGTAAAAAAACAGCAAATGGTTTATGCGACAGTTAACACACAGATCACCTCAGGGGCTATTCATGCTCTGACCATTAAGGCCTATACCCCAAAAGAATGGGAAACTGCCAGCAAATTAAGAATTGGCTAGTACCTTTAACTCATCAGTTCACTTAATAAATAGCGGCTTTAAGCGAACTTACTGAGTTGATCTACTATCCTTAGACGCCTCCACTTCAAATAATTGAGCTATCATTCTGCGAAAAAAATGTCTAAATAATCGACTATAATGATATTTGAAGTCATTGTTATACACTTTGTTAGGCGCATCTCATTTTATTCTAGGTGAAAATGCTTTATTTACAGTGACTCTCACTGAAATAAGCGGTAAGATGCTCTGTTTTGTTTAATCTCAAAGGTTTGGTAGTTCTCAAATGGATAAATTATTCATTACTGGTGGTAGTCGTCTAGAGGGTGAAATTCGTATTTCAGGTGCAAAAAATGCTGCATTACCCATCATTATGGGGTGCTTGTTGGCTGATGATGCGACCACAATAGGTAATGTTCCGCATTTACATGATATCACTACAACGCTGGATCTATTGGGACGAATGGGTGTTTCCATTACAGTGGATGAACGACTGAATGTTGAAGTCGACACTCGTACAATCAATAAATACGTTGCACCTTATGAGTTAGTGAAAACCATGCGTGCTTCAATTTTAGTTTTGGGTCCCTTGGTTGCTCACTATGGTGAAGCAGAAGTCTCTTTGCCTGGAGGTTGTGCCATTGGTTCTCGTCCCGTTGATCAGCACATCAAGGGCTTAAAAGCTATGGGTGCCAAAGTTGTGGTTGAAAATGGCTATATCAGAGCTTCTGCAAAACGCTTAAAAGGTGCAAAAATTGTCATGGAAATGGTGACTGTCACAGGCACTGAAAATTTGCTTATGGCTGCTACGCTGGCGGATGGTATTACCATTCTTGAAAATGCAGCGCGTGAACCAGAAGTGGTTGATTTAGCTGTTTTTCTAAATTCCATGGGGGCAAAAATTACAGGTGCAGGTACAGACACCATCACAATTGAAGGCGTTGAAAAACTCTCGGGCACTAATCACAATGTGATGCCTGACAGAATTGAAACGGGTACTTATTTAGTTGCAGCAGCAGTAACGGGCGGTAAAATCAAATTAAAAGATACCTGTCCAACTTATCTGGATGCGGTATTGGACAAATTGTCTGATGCAGGTGCAGAAATTGAGTCAGGTGACGATTGGATTTCCCTTGATATGAAGGGTAAGCGACCCACCTCTATCGATTTGAGAACAGCACCTTACCCTGCATTTCCGACTGATATGCAAGCACAATTTTGCGTGTTGAATGCAATTGCTGATAACACAGGCTCAATCGTTGAAACTGTTTTTGAAAATCGTTTTATGCACATCCAGGAATTGCAAAGAATGGGGGCCAATATCAACCTGCAAAGTAATACGGCTATTATTAAGGGGGTTGAGCGATTAACTTCTGCACCTGTGATGGCAACTGACTTGCGGGCATCGGCTAGTTTAGTGATTGCAGGCTTGATTGCTGAAGGTGAAACTGAAGTGGAACGCATTTACCACATTGATCGTGGTTATGAATGTATTGAAGAGAAATTATTGCAACTAGGGGCTTCGATTCGTAGAGTACCTGGCTAAAAGTATTCAGCCAAAAGTACAAGCCATTTTAAAGTAAAACAATAAAAGTAAAGATTAAAAAAAGAGATTATTAAATGAGTGATACCCTGACGATAGCGCTATCCAAAGGACGAATCTTTAAAGAAACATTGCCTTTGCTTGCCCATGCTGATATTTATCCTATTGATGATCCAGATAAGAGCCGCAAACTGATCCTTGATACGAATCATGACAATATCAAGTTAGTCATTATTAGAGCAACTGATGTGCCAACTTATGTGCAATATGGTGCTGCTGATGTTGGCGTTGCTGGAAAAGACGTACTTATGGAACATGGTGGTGAAGGTCTTTATGAACCACTTGATCTTCATATTGCCAAGTGCCGTTTAATGACTGCGGGCCCTGTTGAAGATAAACCTGTTTCTGGTCGATTACGTGTTGCCACTAAATTTGTTAATACGGCCAAACGTTTTTATGCGGAGAAAGGCATTCAAGTTGAAGTGATAAAGCTTTATGGCTCAATGGAACTTGCCCCTCTTGTCGGTTTAGCCGATCGTATCGTGGATGTCGTTGATACGGGTAATACTTTAAAAGCAAATGGTTTGACTCCTCTTGAACATATTGCCGATATCAGTTCTCGTTTAGTTGTTAACAAAGCATCAATGAAAATGAAACATCATCGTGTTAAATCTTTAATAGAACGTGTTGCGGAAGCAATCAACTCGTAATCCTCTATATTGTCTTTTGCCACAGTGATTTAAAAAGACAATATATCGAATCAATATAAAACCAATCCATCGGAGTTTATCATGCTTAATATTAAGCGTTTAGAAACCACTGATTCAAATTTTTGGCCATCAATGAAAAATTTGCTGGCATGGGATAATGTCTCAGATGATTCAGTACAATCCACTGTTAAACAAATCTTATCAGATGTTCGTAGAGAGGGTGATAAAGCTCTTCTTGAGTACACTAATAAGTTTGATCGAATGACAGCCAATGATATGTCAGTTTTGTCAATTCCAAAAGAACGCTTGCATGAAGCTTTGAATGGTTTATCAGATGAACAGCGTCAAGCACTTGAAGTGTCTGCAGAACGAGTGCAGCGCTACCATGATAAACAAAAAATGGAATCCTGGTCTTACACGGAAGATGACGGCACTCTGTTGGGACAACAGGTCACACCTCTGGATAGAGTTGGCTTATATGTTCCAGGAGGGTTAGCGGCTTACCCATCATCCGTATTAATGAATGCAATTCCAGCAAAAGTAGCGGGTGTTAAAGAATTGATCATGGTTGTGCCAACACCTGATGGACAGATTAACGAGCTTGTCTTTGCCGCTGCGGCCATAACAGGCGTTGATAAAGTCTTTGCTGTTGGTGGTGCACAGGCGGTAGCAGCTTTGGCTTACGGTACCGAGTCAGTGCCACAGGTCGATAAAATTGTCGGTCCTGGAAACATTTATGTTGCCACAGCAAAGGGTATGGTTTTTGGTACTGTTGGTATCGATATGATTGCCGGGCCATCAGAAATTTTAGTGATCTGTGATGGTAAAACGGATCCTGACTGGATTGCGATGGATCTGTTTTCTCAGGCTGAACATGATGAAGATGCGCAGCCCATTCTAATTTCTCCTGATGCTGAGTTTCTTGATAAGGTGCAAGCTTCTATTGAACGTTTGCTCGGTGATATGGAACGTAAAGACATCATTCAGGTTTCACTGAATGAACGTGCTGCTCTTATTCATGTTAAAGACATTGATGAGGCAATTGAGGTTTGTAATTATATTGCGCCAGAACATTTAGAATTGTCAGTCGACGATCCTAAAGCTTTGCTACCTAAAATACGTCATGCAGGTGCCATTTTTATGGGACGATACACTGCTGAAGCTCTGGGTGATTATTGTGCGGGTCCTAACCATGTTTTACCAACATCCAGAACCGCTCGTTTCAGCTCGGCTTTAGGTGTTTATGACTTTCAAAAACGTTCCAGCCTGATCATGTGCTCAGAAGGTGGTGCATCTGAACTGGGTAAAATTGCTTCTGTCATTGCCCGAGGTGAAGGTTTAACTGCCCATGCGCGCAGTGCAGAGTATCGAATTAAAAGCAGTGATTAGTACCTGAATGGAGCATGAGTCAATGAGTGATTTGGTTAATCAATGGGTTAAAGAAGAGATTCGTTCATTATCTGCTTATCATGTACCGAACCCAGGTGATATGATAAAACTGGATGCTATGGAAAA
>JADGEK010000025.1:42874-55230 GCA_016744395.1 Gammaproteobacteria bacterium
ATGGCTCCTGGACTCGTGGTAGTTGATGAAGCCTATCATGCCTTTGCGGGACATAGTTTTATGCCCATGTTGGCTGAGTATGATAATCTTGTGGTGATGAGGACGGTTTCTAAAATGGGCCTGGCAGGCTTACGTTTGGGGATGCTCAGTGGTCCTGAAGAATGGATTAATGAATTTGATAAAGTGCGTTTACCATACAATATCAATGTGTTAACTCAGTTCAGTGCACACTTTGCACTTGAGCATGATGATCTCCTGAAACAACAAACAGACCAGATTTGCAGCGATCGAACCATTATGCAGGAAGCTCTGGAGTCTTTGGATGGTATTATTCAATACCCTAGTGCGGCCAATTTTATATTGTTCAAAATAAACGAAATGAGTTCAGAAACTGTTTTTGAATCACTAAAGCAGTCAGGCATTCTGATTAAACGCTTTGCTGATACTTCAGGCCCCCTTGCCAATTGCCTCAGAGTAACCGTTGGCACTGCAGAAGAAAACCAGTCCTTTATTAAAAATCTGAAAAAAACAGTCATGAATAACGCTTGTTAAAACTAAGCACTTTTTCTGTTGCCCTTAATGCAACATTATTTAAGACCCTGACATTTGTGGTCTTTCTTCAGCAATAACCTTAAATTGCAACGACTGATTACGCCTGATCCCTCGTAAAATAGCAATATCTCCAGGGTGTAAATTGGTGATTAAGTCCAGTGCACTCTTAGCTGAAGAAATTTTAATGCTGTTGATATGCGTAATAATATCACCTGCTTGAATCCCCGCTTTTTGTCCAGGACCATGTTGTAATACACCAATAATTAAGAGGCCATGAATGATCTCACTTTTAAGTTGTTGTGCCAGCATAGGGCTAATTTCTTTGGCCTCAATGCCAATCCAGCCACGCTGTACCTCACCATAAGAAATTAATTGATGCATGACTTTACGAGCCAGGGAGGAGGGAATCGCAAAGCCAATACCTTGAGAACCACCATTATTACTGATATTGATGGTATTTAGGCCAATCATTTCACCTTGGGTGTTGACCAAAGCACCACCTGAATTTCCAGGATTAATTGCTGCATCAGTCTGAATAAAATTATCAAAGTTATTGGCCCTGAATTGTGAACGGTTCAAAGCACTGACAATACCTGATGTGACAGTATGACCAAGACCAAATGGATTTCCTATGGCAAGGACAATATCACCAACCTGAAGCTTAGATGAATCACCAAAAAGAATGGTTGAAAGGTTTTGTGCAGTTACTTTTAAGAGTGCGAGATCCGTTTCAAGATCTCGACCAACAATGCTGGCTTTTAAATAACGTCCATCTTGTAAAAGGACTTCAATATCTTCAGCCCCTGAGATAACATGATTATTAGTTAATATGTGTCCCTGAGGTGAGACAATCACACCAGAACCCAAATTGTTCTCTTCTTTATAAGGGGAAGGTGGCGAACGTTTTTCAATTAACGCCCTCAATGTGGCATTATTGTATAAATTGCTTTGTTTCTTAATGAGTTTTCGGGTGAAGATGTTAACTACTGCTGGTGCTGCACGGTTGACTGCTGGTGCAAAGCTGGTAACAACAGGTGTTGACTGGTCATTATTATTAATTTGAGGTATCGATTCTGCACTTATCTGTTGAGTCTCAGGAACTGAGGCTTGCCTGATTGGATCACTGGGGAATAAATAGTAATAGGCCAGTGCTAGAAAAAATCCTAAGACGGCGGAAAAAATCAAAAAAAATGTGTGAGATGAGTATTTTTTTATTGGCATCTTGATATTTTACACAAAAAAATAGTGAATTAGGGGCTGTATTGCTCATATTTAAAAATACACAACATAGACAAAGAGCCATAATGGTCTCCAAATTTGAGGAATACTATGACAACTTGCGCTGAACTGACCTCCTATTGTAATGAACTTCTGGAAATTGGAATATTTAAAGATTACTGTCCAAATGGCTTACAAGTTGAAGGAAATAGCTCTATTTTTAAAATAATTTCTGGAGTGACTGCCAGCCAGGCACTTATTGATGCAGCAATACAGCATAAGGCTGATTTATTACTGGTACATCATGGCTTTTTCTGGAAAGGTGAGAATCCTATACTGACAGGAATGAAAAAACGAAGACTTAAGTCCTTACTCAGTCATGATATTAATTTAGTGGCCTATCATTTACCCCTGGATGCTCATAAAACACTGGGAAATAATGTTTTGTTGGCTGAAAAATTGGGACTGACCTTAGACCATTTTTTTGCAGACAATGATATTGCTCTTAGTGGTTCGGTTAAAAAGCAGACAGGGAAAGAGTTTAAGGAAAATATTACCCATACCCTTAATCGAGAACCGCTTCATATTGATGCAGACAGAGAGATTACAAAGGTTGCAGTATGTACAGGTGCAGCACAAAGTTATATTGAAAAAGCCATTGAGCTGGGGGTGGATGCTTTCATTAGTGGTGAAGTGTCTGAGAATACATGGCATATAGCAAAAGAAAATAATATTCATTATTATGGTGCAGGTCATCATGCGACAGAACGTTATGGTGTGCAGGCTCTTGGAGAACACCTGGCTCATCATTTTGGCTTGGAACATGAATTTATTGATATTTTTAACCCTGTTTAATCGTCTTTTAAACGGGATTATTCTTTATGTAAAAACAGTATTTTTAGCTTCCACACACTTTTTTTTGACGGCCTGGCAGTGATAACGAAAAGCATTTTCTGAGTAAAAGAGAGTACCAAAACAGGGAAAAAAATACCTGTTTTTGTGGGAAATTGAAAGTTAAGGTAAATTTGATTTTTCAGCTATTTTAAAGAACATGGCTACAAAATTATGACAAATATCACCTTAATTAGTAAATAATGAAATTGTTCTTGATATTATCCCCAGCATTTAAGAAAATACTGCAAATTTTTTCGGTATCGAATAAAGAATAATAACACTCTTCGAATCATTTAGACGCTATAAATGTGTCTTTGAAATAAAAGTCTGAAGCAGAGAAAAATCTTTGTTTTTGCCTATTTTGGAGTGGGTTAAGATCTTATATTTGGGAGTTAAGTAAATGAGTGCAGACGTAAATAATAGCAAACGTCGCTTACTGGTTGCAGCCACATCTGTGGTTGGTGCTATTGGCGCTGGTTTTGTTGCTGTACCTTTCATCAAATCCTGGAAACCCAGTGCTAGAGCTTTAGCCGCGGGTGCTCCAGTACTTGCTGATATTAGCAAGCTTGAAGAAGGGCAAATGATTACTGTAGAGTGGCGCGGTAAGCCAGTTTACGTATTAAAACGAACAGACGAAAACTTGAAAGTATTAGAATCTGATACAGACATGTTAGCTGATGTTAATTCTGATGCTTCAAAGCAACCGGATTATTGTAAAAACTCAGCTCGTTCATATGACAAGCATGCAAAAATTTCTGTTATGGAAGGTGTTTGTACTCACTTGGGCTGTGCCCCTAAATATGTACCTGATTTAAATAACCCATTTGCGGGTTCTTTAGGTGCAGATTGGAAGGGTGGTTTTTTCTGCCCTTGTCATGGTTCACTTTATGATCTGTCTGGTCGAGTATACTCGTCAATGCCAGCACCAACTAACTTACCTATACCTCCCTATAAATATGAGAGTGATACGGTGATTCTGATTGGTCAAGATGGGAGTAACGCATAATGGAACAAAAATCCAATGGTTTGATGGGCTGGATTGACGCCCGTTTTCCTGCGACGAAACTGTGGGAAGATCATCTTTCAAAATATTATGCACCAAAGAATTTTAACTTCTGGTATTTCTTTGGTTCATTAGCCATGATGGTTTTGGTTATCCAGATTCTTTCTGGTGTTTTCCTGGCCATGTTTTATAAGCCTGATACTGCAATGGCATTTCAATCTGTTGAAATGGGCATTATGAGAGATGTTGAATGGGGCTGGTTAATTCGCTATTTCCACTCCACAGGTGCATCGGCATTCTTTATTGTGGTCTACTTACACATGTTCCGTGCTTTGATTTATGGTTCATATAAGAAACCACGTGAATTAATCTGGATCTTTGGTGTATTAATCTTCCTGGCACTTATGGCTGAAGGTTTTATGGGTTATCTGCTACCTTGGGGGCAAATGTCTTTCTGGGGTGCTCAGGTTATTATTAACCTGGTCAGTGCAATTCCTTTTGTTGGTGAAGACTTAGGTATCTGGGTTCGCGGTGACTTCGTTATCGGTGATGCGACTCTGAATCGTTTCTTCTCTTTACACATTGTTGCTATTCCTCTTATTTTAATTGGTTTGATTGTTGCTCACATCATTGCGTTACATGAAGTGGGTTCAAATAATCCAGACGGCGTTGAAATTAAGAAAAACAAAGATGAAAATGGTATTCCTAAAGATGGTATTCCTTTTCACCCATACTATTCTGTTAAAGATATCGTTGGTGTTATCGTCTTCTTGATGTTCTTTTCAATAGTTGTATTCTTTGCTCCTGAGATGTTTGGTTACTTTCTGGAACATGCTAACTTTGAGCCTGCTAATCCGTTGAAGACACCTGAGCATATTGCTCCCGTTTGGTATTTTACTCCTTACTATTCAGTATTGCGTGCAGTCCCAAGTATTGCTGGTTCCGCTTTCCCTGGTGTTATTGCCATGGGCGCAGCAATTGTGGTCTTATTCTTTTTGCCATGGTTAGACCGTAACCCAGTTAAGTCAATTCGCTATCGTGCGGGCTGGTATAAAGCGTTGGTTGCTATCTTTGTTGTTGCTTTCATTATTCTGGGTATTTTAGGAACTTTGGCACCTACTGATGGTCGTACGCTGTTAGCTCAGTTATGTACAGCCTATTATTTTGGTTTCTTCTTATTGATGCCGATTTATACGAAGTTGGAGAAAAATAAACCAGTTCCAGAAAGGGTAACAATGAAATGAAAAAGACAATCCTGGTTCTGCTATTAACTACAATAGCAATGTTAAATACTGGCCTTGTCATGGCCAGCGGTGGTGGCTATCCAAAGTCACCTGCTAATGTCGATGTCGATGATATGGCTTCACTGCAACGTGGCGCTAAAGTCTTCACTGATTACTGTTTGAGTTGTCATTCAGCCAAGTTTGTACGCTTTAACCGTGTGGCAACTGATCTGGGGATGACCGAATCTGAAGTGATGGAAAATTTGAATCACCTTGGTGGTAAATTTGGTTCAACTATGACGGCTACTATGACCGAAGGCTATGCCAAAGAGTCTTTTGGTGCTGTTCCTCCTGACTTGTCATTAGTGGCACGCTCAAGGGGTGTTGACTGGTTGTATACATACTTGACTGGTTTCTATGCTGATAGTGCTAAGACAACAGGCCATAACAATGCTATTTTTAAAGATGTTGGTATGCCTAATGTCTTCTGGGAACAGGAAGGCGTTAAAAAGGCTGTCTATGAAGAGCATGATGGTGTAAAAACTGTGGTTGCTGTTGAAGTTGTCGAAAAAGGCACAATGGCACCAGAAGAATTTGATACTATGATTCGTGATTTGGTTGCTTTTTTATCTTATATTGGTGAGCCAAACCAGAGCTATCGTAAATCTTTAGGTATTTACGTACTGGTTTTCTTATTTGTCTTCTTCGGTTTCGCATATGCTATGAAGAAAGATTATTGGAAAGATGTTCACTAATTTGGTTTGAACCTTTGCTTGAACTAGGGCTTTGAATTTTTGTCTAAAAGTCATGATTTCAAGGCCTGAAAACTGAATATTTAAAGGGGGCTTCATGCCCCCATTTGCGTTTATGATTTCCTATGGAGGAACTATGACTCAACTTACTAACAGAAGATCAATAATGACCCTTTTCTCAGATGGGAATGATCTTTTGAGTCATCGAGTACGTATGGTTTTGGCTGAAAAAGGCATCAACCATGAGATTGTTAATGTTGATTCTGAGAATCTACCTGAAGATTTAATTGATTTAAACCCTTATAACACTGCACCGACTTTGGTAGACCGTGATCTGGTTTTGTATGATGCTCAATTGATAATGGAGTATTTGGATGAGCGTTTTCCTCATCCTCCTTTGATGCCTGTTGATCCTGTTAACCGGGCTAAATTAAAAATGCTCTTGATCCGCATCAAAAAAGATTGGGACCCATTGGTTGAAAAATTGATTGGTAAAACAGATAAGCAGGGTGTGAAGCAGAGAAAAGAGCTGCGTGAAAGTCTTGCGACAATTGCACCTGTCTTTGAGCAAAAGCCCTATTTTATGTCAGATGAGTTTACCTTAGTTGACTGTGCTTTGGCACCTATTTTGTGGCGATTAAATGAAATGTGTATTGAGCTTCCTGAGTCTGCAGTGGCAGTTACTCAATACGCACAACGCTTATTTGAAAGAGAATCTTTTCAAGAAAGTCTTTCGGATGTTGAAGAAGATATGGAAATTGTTTCCTGATTTCTTAGTTTTGGACACTTTAATCAGATGGATTCATCTGCTAAAGTGTCTGTCAACATTATTAATAAATAAACAGGTTAATTATGACTCTAAGTCGCCCCTATTTATTGCGTGGCATATACGATTGGCTTACAGATAATGATCAGACGCCTTATTTGCTAGTGGATGCTGAAGCCGAAGGCGTGATCGTTCCTATTGAGCATGTTCAAGATGGTAAGATTATTCTAAACATCAGTCTGACAGCAACACGTGATTTAGAACTAACAAATGATGGTGTGAGCTTTAATGCTCGTTTTGGTGGTAAACCAATGAGAGTCAATGTTCCTATCATGGCTACATTAGCTTTATACTCAAAAGAAAATGGCCGTGGCATGATGTTTCCTGAAGAAGGAAGTGATGATAATCCTTTATCACCTGATCCAGAACCAGGTAAAGCAAAAGAAGAGGCTCCTCAAAAGCCACATCTGACTTTGGTTAAATAAAATAAAAGGGTTAAATGAGCCTGTTATCTCACCTTTTATTTAACTAAGAAACGTTGCATGTCAGGTCTCGAAACTATCCAGGAAACGCCTTTCCTGGATTCAAAATATTATCGGGATCAAACTGCTGTTTAATTGCCTTCATATAGGCCAGGCTTACTTTGTCTAATTCTTTAGCAACATATTCTTTTTTCACTAAACCGATGCCATGTTCTCCAGAAAGAGTGCCGTCAAGATTGAGTACTAATTGAAAGACTTCTTCCAGACAGTCGTTTGCTTTAATTTGTAACTCAGTGTCATCAGGATTAGTGAGTAAGTTCACGTGAATATTACCATTGCCTGCATGGCCAAAGTTAACAATTGGAATGTCATATTTTTGGGAAAGTTTTTCCAGACCTTCGATGAGACTTGGGATTTTGGAAACAGGTACGACGACGTCTTCATTAATTTTTTTAGGTGCAATTTTTCTCAGCGCAGGAGAGAGGGCTTTTCTGGTTTCCCATAAGGCTTTAATTTCTTGCTCTGATTGAGCATTATTGATTTCCAGACAACCCTCATTTTTTGCAGCAAAAATGATGGATTCAAGGCCTTCATCCAGAGCCTTTTTACTGCCATCAATTTCCACCATGAGCATTGCACCAGCGTTAACGGGTAGCTTTGCAGAAGAATAGTCTCTAATCATTTCTATGGCATTTTTATCTATGAATTCCAGGGCGCACGGCGTAATGGCTTGTGCCATAATATCAGAGACGGCTTGTGCTGCACTGTGTATTGAACGATAGGTTATCTGTAATGTCCGTTTATCACTGGCCAGAGGTAGAAGCTTTAAAGTTGCTTGAGTAATAATACCAAGAGTACCCTCAGAGCCTATCATAAGACGTGTCAAATCATAACCAACCACACCTTTGGTGGTTTTTACTCCTGTGCGGAGAGTATCGCCTTTTCCTGTGACAAGAGTGAGTTCCAGGACATTTTCACGAGTTGTACCATATTTAACAGCTCTTGGGCCCGCAGAGTTGTAGGCCAAATTGCCACCAATGGTACAGATTTTACTGCTGGTGGGATCGGGGGCCCAAAAAAAGCCATGGGCATGTGCTGCATCTTGAATTGCCTGATTCGTGACCCCAGGTTCAGCAGAAATCAGACGGTTGGCTGGATCGACTTCTAGAATTTGATTCATGTGCTCAAAGGAAAGAATGATTCCTCCTCCAGAAGGCACGGTGGCTCCTGTTGTGCCAGTTCCAGCACCACGGCTTATAATTGGAACATGATATTTTCGGCATAAAGTCACAAGTTGGACTATTTGTTGATGATTACGTGCGAAAATAACGGCTTCAGGCTGGGCATGGAGGCGGCTATTGTCATAGCCGTAACTCCAGCAGAGAGAGGGTTCAATTAATCGATCTTCAGGAGGAATGAGCTGTTCAAGCTGAGAAAGAAATTCGTTCTGCATTATGTATATTCATCATCGGTAAAAAAATCTATGCTCATTAAACTTGAAAATACAGTGTGGCATTTCCGAGTATAGGAGTATATAGCCTTATCAATCACAGTGGATTAGATCTTTTTGTCATGAGGGCTTGGGTATTCAAATAATTTTATAACGCGTTTAACCCCATTGGTTGTTCGAGTTATTTCTGTGATTTGATTGCCTTGCTCGCGAGTGACTAGTCCCATTAGAAAAACACTGCCACTTTCTGTCACAACTTTTACTTGGGCACCATCCAGTTCATCCATATGGGTAAAAATAGAGGTTTTAATTTTACTGGTGAGGTAAGAGTCATTGGTACGAGTACTCATCGAACTTGGCTGATTGATGCTGACCTCATTAAAATGATTGCGAACGTTTTTAATTTGATTCGCCATATGGCTGAGTTTTTGTTTATCCTGCTCAGTGGGTACTTCTCCTGTGATTAGGATTTGTCGGTTATAACTGGTGATATTAATATGGGTTTGCTCAGCCAATTGCTTGTCTTGATAATAAAGTCGAGTAAATTTGGCTTTAATATTTTGATCTTCAACATAATCACCTGTTGTGCGTTTATCCAAGACAACTGAAGTGCCGGCAACTGCACCACCGACGACTGCTGCTGTACAACCACTGAGAATATAAAGACTAAATAAGATGAAAATAGAGTTTGTTAAAAGTTTCATGGTATGACCTGCTATCTGTCTATGGTATTGGGGGCACTTTCAAGCGCCAAAAAGTTGATGATCGATTAAATCACATAAGGCATGAATAATGGTGATATGAGATTCTTGTATACGAGCGGTTTGTTCAGAAGGCACTCGTAGTTCAATATCATTCTCAGATAATGCCTGTGCAACAATGCCACCATTCTTGCCTGTTAAGGCTATAACAGACATGTCTCGTTCATGGGCTGCTTCTATGGCCTGTGAGATACTCTTAGACTGACCACTGGTACTAATTGCAAGCAAAACATCAGGTTCTCTGCCCAGAGCATGAATTTGACGGGAAAATATATCATCATATTGATAGTCATTGGCAATGGAGGTAATCGCAGAGGTATCGGTTGTCAGAGCGATGGCAGGTAAAGCGGGGCGTTCTGCCTCAAAACGGTTGATTAGCTCTGATGCAAAATGCTGTGAATCTGCGGCAGAACCACCGTTGCCACAGGCCATGATTTTACCCTCAGTGAGTAATGATTGAACCAGTTTATCTCCTGCTAGGGCAATTTGCTCAGCAATGCTGTCAAATGTCTTTTGTTTAACGATCATGCTATTGGTAAAGATCGTTTCTATCCGAGATATGCTCATCGGGAATGGATTCCTTAGTTTTGTGCTTAAGCCTCAATGGCATTTTTTATCCAGTTTATTTCTTCCTGCGCATTTTGCTTCTGAGAATTGATTGCAAGCGCATCAATACGACAGGGACGTTGACTGTATTGGGGAAATTTTATTAAAAAATACTGTATTGTTTTGATGATTTTCCGTTGTTTGGCATAGTTAATTGTTTCTAAAGGATGACCAAACTGTGTTTTCTTACGATATCTGACCTCAATAAAGACTAAAAATTCATTATCATGCATTATTAGGTCAATTTCACCATGCTTACAGGAAAAATTTCTTTGTATTTCGATGAGGCCTTTTTTCTGCAAATAATTTAAAGCAATTGTCTCTGCTAGCTGACCTTTTTGATTATGGTCTTTAATGAAACGAAGCATTATTATAAGACATATTGCTATTGGAACCGTTCATTTCATTGCTACCATTAAAATCAGGTTTTTCTAGTTTTATAATTCCCTGATCAAAAATTGCCCATGGCAGAGTGCGAATGATGTGCCCCTGATTATTAATTTTAATTTGGCCTGTATCACCTGAAAAAGACTCGGATGGGTTTTTATATAAATACTCAACATAGGGTGCTAATTGGTAGCTATCGACCCCCATAGCAAATAAGCGTTGATACAGTGTACTCTGATAGGTATTTTGCTGGCTGGCTGAATCTTGCGCATCACCTAATAGAAAAGGCATATCAGAAAAATTAACACCATCCATATCAATATTTTGACGAGCATTTTGATAATTGGATACGATATGAGATGTTGAGTAAATTGGAATGGTTTCTCCATGATGGTAGATAACCTGTAAAGGTATTTGCTTTGCTTGTCTTGGAAAAGCAGCCATAAACAACATATCAATATCCTGACGTCTTCTGGGCGTATATTCGAGTTTACGTCCAATGGTTCTGCTGACTTCTTTTTTGCGAGATTCACTGAGGTCGATATTGAGCATGGATTTTATGGAGTCAGAGAAATCATGAGAGCTTGAGTCATATTCCACTGTATCAACCACAACACCACCTGATTTTTCCCATTGAGTCGCAAATGCTTTTTTCATGCGCTTACCCCAATTATTATTGGGTGCCATGATGGCAGCATAATAGTGACCATCTTTACGAGCTTTTTCAGCAACCATTCGTGCTGCAGCTTCTGGAGAAAGGCCAAATTGGAAGAGGTGATTCAGTTTTTGAGCGGAAGCTTGCTGTACTTCAAGGCTGTTCAAAGCGAGAGTTGGAATGCTAATTTTAGTTGAGTTGCTCAGTGCTTCGACATTGCTTTTGGCCAGTGGCCCAATAATAAAGTCTGCTCCATTATCAATGGCTTGCTGATAAGCAAGCTGAATGGCATCATTACTGGTGTCATAAAAACGTAACTGGATATTGGCCGCTAAAGAGGATTTATAGTGTGAGGCCATAATGCCATCACGAATTGCCTTAGCAGGCTTTGCCAGCTTGCCTTGTTGGGGTAATAAAACGGCAATGTGACTGACGCTAATAACGCTTTCCTGACGAGTTTGAATGATGTGATTGATGAAGCTGCGATCGGCTTGATGAACAGGATACGTTTGTAACCAGAAATTAATTGCATTATTCATGGTCTGGGGATCATTTGAATCGCGTAATATTTTAGCAAGATTTAACCAGCCATAATAGACTGTCTCATTATCGCTGATGGTCTGTTTATAATTAGCATCGGTTTGGCTTTTGAGACTTTGTTCATTCAGATTAACGCCAGCAAGGTAATTCCAAATCAGGCTTTTATTGGCTTTTTTTTCTGCTTCACTGACAAGGTAACTATGACGGATAATTAATTCTTTAACTGCATTTGATTGCTGACCGAGCTGGAATTCAGTCATTGCTCGCAACTGATAGTAGAGTGACCACTGTTCATTTTTAGTTGAATCAAAATCCATATTGAGTTGTGTTAAAGCACTTGCTGTCTGATAAGCAATTAAATTCAGAGTAGTTGAAGTCAGCAAATATTGGTTGTTTTGTTCATGGGTGAGTTGCTTATTATTCAGTTGCCCCATTATTTTATTGGTCAGTTGTAACGAATAATCATATTGTTCAGGAGAAATTTCAAAAGCCGTTTGTTCATGTGATAATTTAAGCTGATGAGAATCAACCAGGATGTGTGTACTAATGTACAGAGCGTCACTCAAGAGGCTATTTTTCTCAGAGTTACTCGTATTGGTTGATAAGGCTGAACTGAACAGGTTTTCAGCATACTTTATTTTTTCATCGGTACTCATTGTTGATATTTTGTTACTATCAGCTGGACGAGTATTGTAAGAGCCACTTGCTTTTTTAGTGTCTTTTTTGACTGTTGCTGAACCACCACAACCTGTAACAAAAAGAATGATAATAAAAACTGAAGTAAATTGGTATAATTTTGACATTGTTTTTTTTGACACTATATTTATGGAGTTCATTTAATGGTTACGCATTATCTTGATGATACAGATAATAACTCAAGCACCAGTACTGGCCGATTATATATTGTTGCTACACCGATTGGAAACTTAGACGATATATCACCAAGAGCTGTTGCAGTGTTAAAACAAGTTGACCGAATTGCAGCTGAAGACACTCGACACAGCGGTCACCTACTGAAAGAGCTTGATATTAACACGCATTGTATTGCATTGCATGAACATAATGAA
>JADGEK010000116.1 GCA_016744395.1 Gammaproteobacteria bacterium
CATAATCGTCAATATCTTCTAAAGTGCTGATACCACGGCTAACCTGAGCACGCAATTCAATCACGGGGTCAACAACATTAGCCAACCAGTCACTGATCAACTTTTCAATTTCGTTAAGGCGTTTTACCTGGGCAGGGTTATCGCTGACGGTTTCCCTCAGTACATTGATGTCTTTAAAAAAGGACTTTTTACCTTTATTATAAGGTTCAAGAAAATCCTTCTCACCAGCCAGAAGATAGCCGCGCATCCCCGTTTCCATATTGACAGCATACGCTAGGACTAATTCTGCAGATTCCAGTACCTTATGAGTATGTTCCACCCACTCAGTGGTTTCTTGAAGCAATTTGAAATTAGTTTTGACTTCTTTTTCTGCATTGCTAAAATCCATCCGGCGTTTTTCCATTAAGGTGGATTCACGTTCAATAAAAGTGCCAATCTGGCCGCGAAATTTATCAAAATAGACTTTGCCTCGTGCTTCACCAACCAGTGCGGCCATATCATTCATGGTCTTGGCATCACCTATTTTTCGGCGCAATGCAATATTAGGCTCGGTAACATTACTCTGCCAGGCTTTCAAAGTACTTTCCACCTCCTCAAGCCGCTTCACCTGTTTCGGATTATCATTGACCGTATTCTTAAGTGACGTTAGTTGTTTATAAGTTGCTTTTTCACCACCTTCATAAGGTGCCAGAAATCCCTCCTGTCCAGCAAGCAGGTAACCGCGCATGCCAGTCTCCATATCAACAGCTGAGCTGATAATATTATTAGACTCAGCCAAGACTTTATGAGTATGCTCCACCATGTCATTGGTTTCACTGATGGTATTAATACTATTAATGCTGATTAAACCCAATATCAGCAATAACACCAAAGGGACAATAGCTCCAGAGAGTATTTTTATTTTCAGGCCTGTGAAATTCATTGGTTGTATCCCCCCACTTGGTACACACCAGAGTTATTATTTGAGATCTTAGATGACAAATAATAACGGAATTAATGAGATTAAATAATAACGACATTAATAAGATTTATATAATAATTAATTTATAGTTGATAAATAATAAATAATCTATAGTTGATCGATAGTTAATAAAAAATAATTATTCTATAGCTGATAAATATCAATTTAATAATAATCCCTTACAAATAGAAAGTGATAATATTAAAAGTGTAAATAGCAAACAAGCAATGATCACTAACGACATCAAAGTCACCTGATAATAGCTTAATGGTATGATATTTGAGGTATGTCATTCATTATAGTTTAGCCTCTGAAAAAACTTTTCCAGGCCTCCAAAATTACCTACTCACATACGTACTTACCCTTTAACTTATTCACAGTTTAGAAATCATTATTTAGCTGTTAAGTCTTATTGAATCCTATATAATGATGCTATGCTTAAACTCCCTGTTTCCCAAGTTATCCCTGAGATTAAAGATCAACTCTCTCAAAATAATCGTCTGATCTTACAAGCACCACCTGGTGCGGGTAAAACTACTCTTGTACCTCTGGCCTTATTGGATCAACCCTGGCTCAAAAATAAAAAAATTATAATGCTGGAACCAAGGCGTCTGGCGACTCGAAGTTCTGCGGCTCGCATGGCTCAGCTGCTGGGTGAAAAAGTGGGTGAAACTGTCGGCTATCAAATTCGTCAAGATAAATGCATCAGTAAAAAAACTCGAATACTGGTTGTCACCGAAGGCATTTTAACCCGCAAACTACAGGCTGACCCAGAACTTGAAGGTGTCGCTCTGGTCATTTTTGATGAATATCATGAAAGAAATATCAACGCCGATCTATCATTGGCTTTTTGCTTGCAAAGTCAGGAGTTGTTAAATGAAGATTTAAAGATATTGGTCATGTCAGCCACTTTAAATACTCAGGCCCTTATTTCACTTTTAGATGCCCCTCTGGTCAGCAGCCAGGGCAGAAGTTTTCCTGTTGATATTATATATCAACAGGAAAATAGCACGATGAGTCATTGCTTCCCTCTCAATCAACATTATTTAACCTCAAATGTGGTGCAAAAAACACTCGAAGCCGTCAACCGTCATGAAGGTAACCTATTAATTTTTTTACCTGGAGTTCAGGAAATCAAACGGGTTGAGCGTGAACTGTTAAACGCATTATTCCAAAAACCCATTCTTATCAGCCCTCTTTATGGTGACTTATCAAAACAAAAACAAGATCAAGCCATCAGCACACCACCAACAGGCCAAAGAAAAATTGTTCTGGCGACCAATATTGCTGAAACCAGTTTAACCATTGATGGAATCAATGTTGTCATTGATTCTGGCCTGCAAAAAGAATCATCGTTTAGTCCTGCTTCAGGTATGAATTCATTACAAACCACAATGATTGCTCAAGACTCTGCGACACAACGCAGTGGTCGTGCAGGCAGACTCAGTGCAGGCACTTGTTATCGTTTGTGGTGCCAAAGTCAACAAAAACGTTTGGTCTCTCACCAAAAAGCTGAGATCCTGCGCTCTGATTTGGCACCTGTCATTCTTGAATTGGCGCAATGGGGCATTCAAGACGCGGATGAATTATGCTGGTTAGATCAACCACCTCCTGGAGCAACAGCCCAGGCCAAAAACTTATTATTCAAATTGCAGGCCATTGATGATCAGGGGCGAATTACGGCACATGGTACAAAAATCCTCTCACTAGGCATACACCCTCGATTGGCTCATATGCTTTTAAAGACCCAGTTAATCGGCCACGAATCATTAAGTTGTTTACTGGCAGCACTACTCACAGAAAAAGACATTTTAGTCGGACAAAAAACATCAGATTTGACTTTTCGTGTCATGATAATGCAAGAATTTATACAGAATCCTTCCAGGGATAACAAACAGATTAATAAGCAACAATGCAAACAGATTTTAAAAACCACCCGAGAGTTTGAACAGCGCCTGGCAAGAATAATTGGCAATAAAACAGTCAGAAAAAAAGACAAACAAAATAGCAATCATTACCTTTTCGAGCAGAGTATGACGGGCGTATTACTGGGGTTTGCCTACCCCGATCGAATTGCAAAACTGCGCAATAGCAGTGGCAACAATCAACATCAACGTTATGTTCTGAGTAATAATAAAGGGGCTTTTTTCAGTCATTATGATGCCTTGGACAATGAACCTTTTTTAGTCATCCCCAGCCTAAATGAACAGACCAATAAGCAGCTTAAAGAAGCCCGAATATTTCTTGCCTCTTCTATTACTCAAGCTCAACTAGAAGACTATTTTGCAGACATCATTCATGACAGTAATGATTTGACCTGGAATAAAAAATTACAAAAAGTTGACTGTTACAATCGAAAAATGTTGGGAAATTTGGTGTTAAATGAGCAAAAAAACACAACAATTTCAGCAGTTCATCTGCAACCTACTTTATTGTCAGGCATTCATAGTCTGGGACTTAATTCTCTTCCCTGGTCTAGACAGGCCGATAATTTAAAGCAAAGAGTTGAATTCATTCGATACCAAAAACAAAATAATATCTCGTGCAAACAATTACTATCTCAGGTTGATTTACCTGATTTTTCTGATGTTTTTTTATTAGATAATCTGGATAAATGGCTGCAACCGCATTTAAGCAATGAAACATCAATAAAGAAATTGCAAGAACTGGATTTAAAACAAATCTTAAGTGCCAATATCAACTGGCAAACGATGCAATTAATTGATGAATTGGCACCAGAGAAAATTCAAGTGCCCAGTGGTTCACAAATAACAATTGATTATAGTGATTCAACCTCACCTGTTCTTGCTGTCCGTTTGCAGGAACTTTTCGGTCTGCAGAAGACTCCAGCCGTACTGCGCAACAGCTACCCCCTATTACTGCATTTGCTTTCCCCTGCCTCTCGGCCCATGCAAGTAACCCATGATCTGGCCAGCTTCTGGAAAAACACCTATGGCGATGTAAAAAAAGAACTCCGTGGTAAATACAAAAAGCACTACTGGCCTGATGATCCATTACAGGCACAAGCGACCAATCGGGTTAAACCACGAAAACGCTGATAAATATGGTACCCTTTACAGATTTTTATTCTTCATGGCAAGCCGTTACAAAAACCTCTATAATGAGGTCATTTTTTTCAACCAAAAAAATTCATTCTTTATTATTTAAATCGTAAAAAAGACACAAACATGCTGAAATACCAAGTTATTCCCGTCACCGCTTACCAACAAAATTGCTCCCTGCTCTGGTGTGATCAAACTAAACAAGCTGCTTTGATTGATCCTGGAGGAGATATTGACCTTCTTTTTGAAGAAATAAAAAAAAATCAGTTAGAGTTAGCACAAATCTGGCTGACACACGGTCATCTTGACCATGTTGGTGGAACCGATGAAATCGCCCGCACAAAGAAAGTACCCATTATCGGCCCACATGAGGATGATTTTTTCTGGCTGGATATATTACAACAGCAATGTGAGATGTTTAATTTTCCAAAAGTGAATAATTTCACTCCAGATCAGTGGCTGAACGAAGGGGACAAACTTACTTTGGGAAAAGAAACGTTTGAAATCTTACATACCCCAGGACATACACCCGGTCATATTGTCATTGTCCATCATGCTTCAAAAACCGTTTGGGTTGGAGATGTACTGTTTAAACAATCCATTGGTCGTACAGACTTTCCTAAAGGAAGTCATGAGGCTCTCATTGCTTCAATCAAGAACAAACTCTTTGCTTTACCCGATGACTATCAATTTGTGCCAGGTCATGGCCCTGGTGGCAGCTTAAAGGACGAAGCCCTTCATAACCCATTTTTACGCTAAATCAACAATCCGTATCATAATTAAGGAAAATCATAATGACACAAATATTGAACAACATTAAACCAAAGGGAAGCACCATTTTCAAAACATTGTTTGGAATCATTGCTTTTGCTTTATTCGCCCTATTTGTCTCCAAGTCAGTATTCTATGCAGAACCTGGTTATATTTATCATGTCCGTACAGTGCTTGGCTCTGAAGAAGTTGTCACCGATGTCGGATATAAATTCTTTCCACTGGGTCGTTACAATTCCTGGAAAAGAGCAATGACTGTTCAGGCCATACAACAATCTCAATCAGCTCGTATCAAGGTAATATCCAGAGCTGCGAATAATGTCAACGCTGAGTCTGATAGCAATAATGCCTCTGCTAATCTAGCCCCTCTCAATATTATGTTCCTTGACCAAGTGGATGCCTATGCCGAAGCCACTGTTCGTTTTTCCATCCCATCTGATGAAGAGTCTTTCCTACAACTGGCTCATGAATATCGCTCACCTGAAAACCTACTGCGAACTGCATTGATGCCGGCATTCAAAGAAACCCTGCAAGCCAATGCTTCTCTCATGACAGCGGAAGATTATTATTCTGGCTCAAGAACTGAATTTAACTCTGAATTTGAGAACCAAATGAGTCAGGGTATTTATTTAGTAAAACGAAATGAAATTGAGACCAGAGCTTCTAAACAGGCTCGTGCTTCGGCAAATGCTTCTCTAGGAACCGATCAAGAACAATACGGTGAAGGTTCAAAAACCATTTTTGTGGTGCAAAAATTATTGGATAAAAATGGTTTACCAAGACGTAAGAGACAACGCTTTGTTGACTTTGGCATCACTGTTGTTTCAGCACTCGTCACCGAAATGCGTCCAAATAAGAAATTTGTTGAACGCATGCAATTAAAGCAGAAAGCATCTGCCGACAGAGCGATTGCAAGGGAGCAACGAGTGCAAGAAGAAGAACAAAGACTCCTGGCCATTGCTCGTGGTGAACGTGAAGTGGCAGAACGTCAGGCCAAAGCAAAAGTGGAACAAATCCAAAAAACCACTGAAGCTGAAACAGACAAACAATTGGCCATTACCAATGCCAACAAACTTAAAGCACAGGCTGGAATATCAAAAGATACGGCTGAAATTAATTTTGAAAAAGCCAAAATTGAAGCACAGACAATACGGACTCTTGCTGAGGCAGAAGCGTATCAAAAACAGGTTATTTTAGAAGCGGATAATGCATTAGCACAAAAATTAGATGCTGAAATCCAGATACAACGACTTTGGGCACAGGCATTTGCACAACGTAAAGTACCAACCACTGTCTTTGGTGGTTCAGGTAATGGTTCAGGTCAGTCTGGTGCACCTGTCGGAAGCGATGCTGAAGTAAAAGCCTTTATGCAAATGTTAACACTGGATGCAGCAAAGCGTCTAAACTATCAACGAGAAATTAATACAGCTCAATAAACTCAAATATTAATCTCACACTATTGCTTAAATCTTCACACAAGCAATAGTGTGATACCAAAAAATATTAACGAGTACCCCATATTTTAGAAACTGCTCTATCCGTTCCCAGAAATCCAATAATAAAACTGACAAAACCAATCACACCAAAAATGATCACTGGCAGATAATATCCAGGATCTTTTCCTTGCGCAACATAATAAACCATAATTGACATTCCAGAGAACATAAAGCCGAGAAAAAGCAAAATAGTTCTATGTGTGGATTTATAAACAAATTCTTCCTCACCTGATTCAAAAACAGTGAGGATGGGGAAAAATATTTTTCTTAATAGTTGTTTCATAGTATTCAATTCAATTCATGAAATTAGCAGCATTATAGTATTGATTAGTCCAAACAGAGTCAATCATTCTTCTTTATGATCTATAAAAAAGTCAGGGTCCATAATTTCAATAAAACGCCGTGCTTGAGGTGATAAAAACTTTCCTTTTCTCAACACTAAACCATAACTTCTTTTGGGAAAATAATCATCCAATGGTTTACGGACAATTTTTTCCTCACCCGTTAAACAAACATCAGTCACAATCGACACTCCCATGCCCAATTCAACATATTTTTTAATGATTTCCCAACCTCCAGCCTCAAGTGATACATGAAAAGAAAGATTCTTCTGTCGAAACGCCATATCAACTACTCGCCAGGTACTCAGATGATGTGGAGGTAAGATCAGACCATGAGGACTGATGTCTTCTAGTGTCACCGTTTCTTTTTCTGCCAAAGGATGAGCTTCAGGTGTGATTAACACAGGATTATAATTAAAAATAGGTCGATAAATAATATCTTCAGGCTCTTCTAACATAGAACCGACAGCAAAATCTGCCTCATCAGCCCTAACCATTGCCATACCATCACGACCTGTCACGTTCAAAAGTTTTAAATGAATTTGAGGATATCGCTCATTAAACTCTGCAACAAAATCAGGAAGAATATAGAGTATTGTTGACTCGCCTGCAGCAATATTTAGATTACCTGATTCCAGACGCCCTAAATTTGCAGCAAAGGTTTCATGTAATTTATCCACACCGTCGACTAATGAATTTGATAACTCATACAATAACTTTCCTTCAGGTGTCAATTGTATTTTAGGCCCCCTGCGTTCAAACAAATCAATATTAAGTTCTCTTTCAAGTGCCTGAATTTGTAAAGTCACTGTTGGCTGACTCAAAAACAATTGCTCCGCAGCTTCACTGACGCTCCCCGTGCGACTGGCATGACAAAAAGCGCGTAATTGCTTCAAGCGATTTTGTTTGTAGTAGATTGCAGGTGTTTTAGTCATTCTAATCCCTATTTTTATTATGGCTACATTATATTATTAAGTTTTTTAATACACAAGATTAAAATAATTGATAGACTGAGGCTCAATTCCCCTGTAAAGTAAATGTGACCTTAATAAAAGAGTTTTTAGATTTCTTTAACGCTGGATTCTGCAGTGCAAACTTGGCAGTTTTTAGATGCAGAATAGGGATATATTGTGATTAAAGAAAAGACTTAAGTCGTTTAATTCCTTTTGCTTTTAACTTCTCCTGTTGCAAAGGCGTAGTTAAAAGCAGAACACCAATCCGTAAGGCTCAAATGAAACAAACTATATTTTTTCTTTCTGATCAAACAGGTATCACGTCTGAATTACTGGGACAAACTCTTTTATCTCAATTTGATTCTATTGAATTTGTAACCCAGACATTGCCCTACATTGATAATGAAAAGAAAGCCCTGGAAGTTGTTGAGCTCATTAATCGAAATGCTCAGGAAAATGGCATCCGACCAGTCCTGTTTTCGACTCTTGTACAGCCTGAGATAAAAGCCATTTTACATCATTCACAAGCTTTAATGCTTGATGTCTTTGAGCATTTTATTGCCCCTTTAGAGCAGGAATTTAAAATTCATTCTTCTCATCGTGTTGGAAAAAAACGCACGACTGAAGATAAAAAAGCTTATGATTATCGTATTAAAGCAGTCAATTATGCACTGAACACTGATGATGGCCTTTCAATCAAACAATATGCTAAGGCAGATATCATCTTACTAGGGGTTTCACGTAGTGGTAAAACACCAACAGCACTTTATTTGGCAATGCAATTTGGTATCATGGCTGCCAACTATCCGATTACTGAGGAAGATTTAGAAAATTATGAACTGCCCACCTGGGCTTTACAGTTTAAAGATAAATTATTCGGCCTGGAAATTGATGCTAAACGTTTGCAAGAAATTAGAACCGATAGACGCCCGAATAGTCGTTACTCATCCCAGCAACAATGTGAATTCGAAGTAAGACAAATTAAAAAGCTCTACACCAAAGAAGCCATTCCAACCATAAAAACCACCATTCGCTCAGTTGAAGAAATTGCCACTAAAATCATTGCTAAAACAAATCTTAAACGTTAAATTTTTTATTCGTTAGAAGTGAAGTACAAATTTAATTGTTTAATGATACCGATGAGTATCTAAGCTTCAGGCACTCACCAGTCTATTATATTAAACTACGGTCTTATGTATGAATACCCCTGTTCTTGTAACCCTATAATTCTTGCTACGCCTGCAGCGACTTGTCCCACTCCCTCAATTAGCTCTGGTTTTTTCCCAGTTTTCTTTGCCATTACTTTCATTGTATTTGAACAGGCACTGAATTTGATATCTTGTAAAGCAAGACTTTTTACTCTGCCGGCCTGGCTACTTTTCGTTGTTAATAACCCAAGTCCAGGTCCAAAGGCAACGACTTCAATTGTAATATTGTCCATTCCATAGTGTTTTTGCAGATTAACAGCATTGTTTAATGCAATTTTTTGGGTCAATGGATCATTTGAACTGACTTGAATAACCAATCTGTGATGTTCAGTTCCAGCAAATGCTGATGAAATGCCGCTCATTAAGACAATGAATAATGAGAGTATGATAAGATTATTTAATGGATGTTTTATAAGTTCCATGCGCTTTCCTTTTTCGGTTAAAAAATTTATAAAAAATGATCTTCTTACATAAGACGTATGAGAAAGATTTTTTATTCCATTTTTTTAAACAATAATTAAAAATAAATGGAATAAAATAGCTTTCTGATTCGTCTTATTAATTAGCACGATAAAATATTTAGCTTATTATTTTTATAAAGCACTGAAAATAAATATTATTTAAGAATAAATCAATCTCAATCCATTAAAGAGCAATGATGTTTTCACTATTTACAAATAGCAAACAAAAAGAATTGAAAAGTAAACGAGAACAACTCTATCGAGTTGCTTATTCATGGTGTAATGACGAGTTACTGGCAGATGACCTCACCAATGAAACACTCTATAAAGCTTTGGAAAAATGGTCTAACCTTCGAGATAAATCGAGTATTAATAGTTGGCTGTTTAAAATATTAGCCAATTGTTGGTATGATTATTTAAGAAAAGTAAAATCATCTGAAAATATTGATGATATTGTTTTTATTGAACATGAAACCCCTGAGCTGTTATTACAACAGCAAGAAATTATTATTCAAGTCAGAAAAGCCATTAGTTTATTACCTATGGGACAAAGGCAGATTATTACACTCATCGATTTAGAAGGTTTTTCATATGAAGACGTTGCTTCAATATTGAGTATTCCAATAGGTACCGTCATGAGTCGACTCAGTCGTGGTCGCCATTCACTTAAAGAAAATCTCTTGAAAAAAAATATGAGCACTAAAAAAAATAGCTTCTCAGAAACAATGTTAAGGAGTGTCAAATGAACTCTGATGATCTGACTATTAATGAACAAATCAATGCTTACGTGGATGATCAGCTGTCTAATGAAGTCAAAGCAGAAATCTTAAAAAAATCACAAGATAATGAACAGCTTTCAGAAAGTATCTGTCAAACTCGTGTGATTAAAGAAATGGTTAAGCTTTCTTATCAAACACCTCCTGAGCATTATTCTAATAAACAGACTGGAGCACATCGAACCCCTTATTTTCAATATGGGATTGTCGCCAGTCTCTTTTTACTCCTCGGCAGCGTTGCAGGGTGGAGTGGTGCCAATTTTTATGCTAATCCCCTTTTTAATAATAGTGCATCACAGCAGATCCAGTTAAATTCGGATACCATCAATACTCATCAGGTATTATTGCACATTGCAACTGACGAACCATCAAGAGTTGATTCCGCACTTGACAATGCAGAAAAGTTATTGGCAAGTAATAATATGGATGAACAATTTCAACTCCAGATTCTCATTAATGCTGATGGCATTAAAATTCTTCAGGAAAATAATTCTCCCTATATTGACAGAATTCGAGCGTTAGCAGGTCAGCATGAAAATGTGTCTTTTTTAGCCTGTCAACGTTCCATTGAAAGACAACAACTCAAAGGAGTTGAAGTTCATTTGGTCAAAGAAGCTAATGTGATTCCCGAAGCACTTGAAGCGATTGTAAAACGTTTAAATCAGGGATGGGTTTATATTAGAGCTTAAACCATTCTATTCTACTGCACTGGATAACATGTTGAAGCTGTAGAACAATGACAAATCAGCCATTCTTGATACCATTAGAATAACCATATATATTTAATGAATAGTTTTATTCGACAAGATTGTAAATCAACACCGATTTAAACGATGATGACTTACAATTGCTGTGTAATTTAGCTTACTTTACCCGCTTCTGTAGCTTCTGGGACTTCGACAAGATTTCCAGTTTTACAATCATAAATATAACCGTAAATGGGAATATCATTGGGCACCATCGAATTACTCCTGATACGTTGAACATCTTCTAAAACACTTTTTTCTTGGTTTTCTATAGTTAGCCAATTAATATATTTACCATCTGCAGTGCCACCGCCAGCGTTACAATCATGCCAACCAGAAGCATCCACACTTGATGTTTTAAGACTGCTTGAAAGTAAATCCCCTATAATTTCTGTTGTAAATGTTTCCATCCCACAGTCAGTATGATGGATAACAAACCATTCTTTTGTCCCAAGTAATTTATAGGAAATAACTAATGAACGAATAGCATCATCACTTGCTCTACCACCAGCATTGCGAATGACATGGGCATCGCCTTCGGCAAGCCCTGCGTACTTTGCCGGATCTAAACGAGCATCCATACATGTTAGAATTGCAAACTGCCTGCCTGGAGGCATTGGTAAATCACTTTTGTCTCCAAAAGTAGTGACATACTCTGAATTTGCTGAAATGACTTCATTGACGATTTTACTCATATTTTTTTATCCTTCGGTTAGTATTGTAGATTGCCGCTCTTTTTATAATTTTATGAGAGCGACATAACCTAAGTAGCAATTAACATACCAAAGATCCATGGGCATTAAGTCATTAAAAGTGCTAACATCATTAGTAATGGTTCCTTCTGATCCTGAAGAAATACTTCAATTATTGTAACAACACTTCGCAAGCATAAATCTA
>JADGEK010000026.1:0-29447 GCA_016744395.1 Gammaproteobacteria bacterium
CTGACTGAATAATAATTTATTCAGTCAGACGAGTAATACTTTTTGAGTAGATACAATCTAATTCAAAATCATACCCTTATCTCTATTTTTAACAGTAGTCACTTTTTATTGCAACAAATTTATGCAAATATATGATTTTATTTACAATTAATTTTTTAACAAACTTGTTTTTTATGATATTTCATACTAATTTCTTTTCTATAAATATCATATAAAAGCTTAATAATCATTATGCGAAACACGTCAGACGTTTTTCCCATATTATTCAGTCAACCGTATAATCCCATATTTTCAGTTTATTACGGCTTGTTTAAAAATTTTTCCCTCAAACGAAAAAAGCCTGACAGTTTCTTATTAAAAGAAACTGTCAGGCCTTATTTAAACAACTTAATCTATTCTCTCTTTTCAAAAGAAAAGACTTTCATACTGAATCTAGAGAGGAAACTCAGCATGATAGATTTGATTAAGCTTTGGTACCTTTAAGTGATATTACGTGGAGCAAAAGACATACCACGGAAGTCTTTCTTGAACTCAGACTCACCTATCTTCTTGATTTTGCCAACACCCATTTTGTAATTGTAGTTACCTGAAATATTATCAGGAACTCGAATTGTCAATGAGTTTGTAGGCTGTTTCATATCAAGGAAGTTACCATACATTGCACCTTTCTTAGTAGTCGGTGTCACGATAACAACTGCCGAGATAGACGCTTTATCAAGTTTGATATGGCCGTTCTTCATCAGCTCAGAGAACTGGAAGTCCTTACCATGAATACCCAGAATGGTGTCTTTAAAGACAGGGACACGATCGGAATACATCATGACCAGATCTCCAGACTCAATACCACGCTTCTTAGCATCATCTGGGTGAAGTTCTACCCAGTTTCCAGGCCAACGCTGCATGATGTATTCACGACGCTCAACATCATCAAAGCCTGACTGCCAGACTTCGTTGACACGACCATTACTGACCCATAACTCATCTTCCTTAGGTGATAACCATTCCCATAGGTCGCCAAATAGACTCCAAGGGTGTTTCTGCAGGTTAATCTTACCTGTTTGAGAGTTAAAGTGAGTCATCTTCTTGCCGTAGCGATTTTCTTTCACAGGACCATTAGAAAGTCCCATTGCTGTAAATTGCTTTTCGCCGACGGTGGTGTCATGAAGACGTTTAGTACCATGCAACATACCTGTTTTGTAGTTGTACATGGTAGGACCCTGGATACCATCAGTACCCATTTCACGCATTTTCTGATGCAGTGTTTTGCCTTCAATATGAGCCGCAACTTTGACCATATGGAATGCTTTGCGTCCCTTACGACTGAAGCGTGATGCTTCTTCCGCCACTTCATTTGAGTTTTTCCAGTCAAAGCCGTCAAAACCCATCTTACGAGCCAACATGGAAATAATTTCCCAGTCTGGTTTTGCTTCACCTGGTGCGTCATTGAATGCCTGGTATAAGCGTAGACGACGCTCACCATTGGCACGCATAAAATCAACTTCCCCCCATGTTGCAACAGGGAAAACAACGTCAGCAAACTTAGCACCGATTGGGTCACGTAGATAGATGTCCTGATTGATAACAACCATACCACCTGAATCCGCACGCTTCTTCAAAGTTGCTATGATATCTGCTTTATTATTGGATTTAACCTGATTAGGATTCTTAACCACTAATTCTTCAAACTTAGCGGCCAGACCTTGTGATCCCGTCATCGACTGAATCCAGGTTGTACCAATAACATGAGCAAAGCGCGTGTGTCCTGAATACATCCAACGGTCGGTATCCAGCGCCTGACGACGACGTCCTGGTACTTTCTGAGCAGACTTATTACGAGGATAGCCACCGCCTTTCTGACCACCACGCTGGTGACCTCCAAAACGACCAACCACCTGACCTGGACGACCACCAGCACCACAAATAGTGGCTAATGAACTAATGGCATTGGTGTTACCTGTATTGTTTGACCAATAGAAGCCTTTTTCGATACCAATTGAAGTCTTAGGACGCTTGCCATTCACTGGCTTCGCTAACCATTCAGCAGCCTGATAGATTTTCTTAACATCGATGCCTGCTTTCTTAGCCGCTGATTTAGGATCGTATTCTTTCTGCTTAAGGTTCCACTTCTTGTAATCTTCGTAGCCTTTAGTCTGAAATTTACCCCAAGTCGTACGCCACTGCCAAGGAGTATTACGAGTGCCTTGACCAAAACCTGAACTGGATTCCCATTTACTGTTTACCCACTTCTTAATCCAGTCTGAATCTTCCCAGCCGTTTTGCATAATGATGCGTGCAATGGCACCCAGAACAAGATTGTCAGAACCAGGAAATACATCCAGGTGTAAACCACCCATTTTCTTGATGTAAGCAATACCTGCTGTTTCACGAGGATTCAGCGCTATGACTTTCATGCCATTAGCAATACCAGGCATAATATGCTGAGTAAACAGAACCGTCTTAGTTTCATACGGGTCAGTACCACAAATCATCAGAGTTTCAGCTGAACCCCAGTCATCATAACTTGGACCAAAGTTATCAAAACCTGCATCACGGAAACCAGGAGTTGATGTCACATCAGCGGGTGTATCGTGGAAGGTAAAGTTTGGCGTATTGACATGACGTAATGCATATTTAGTCACTGCATAAGTATTCTCAATGTACTGATATGAGAATGTCTTCACACCATAAGCAGCTTCACCATGTTCCTTAAGTACATGATTGCCCACTTCAGCAGCAATTTCGATTGCATCGTCCCATGACATTGGTGTTAACACACCATTGACACGAACCAGAGGTGTTTTTAAACGATCATTCGTCTTAGTGTCTTTGTTATAACATTTCTGTGCTAACAGACCACCACGAATGGATGAGTCACCATTGGTATTAACAAAGTTAGTATCTTTGTCAGGGATGATAACCACATTGTGTTTTTTACCCTTATAGGTACATGTATTATGCTGAGCAGGAGCAACCCACTCTTGTAACATGTTCGATGGAAAATCCACACCAAAAGCATTTTCTGATGCTTTCATTCCACCATCTTTTCCATTTGCAGGCCAACGGTATACTTTATAACCACATGCAACAATACAATAGTCACATGCAGTCATCATGACGTCTGCATCTTTAGGAGGCAGTGGCGCATGATCTTTTGCTTGATAATAATCTATAGTCATTACTTTCTCCTATGCGCTCAAGTTATCTTGACGACCGAATAACAGTCCCATGATACCAACGGCGTAAACATCATCACCTTCAACTTCGAGTAGAACCTGAGGCAAACTTTGATAAGCTTGTCCCGATACGATAATGCCATGGCGTCTCAAATCGTAAGTGGATAAGTGTAAAGGACATTGTCCCATGACACGCTGATCACCTACATGCTTATAGGTGCTCTGTAGAGGTCCACCCTGATGAGTACACATATAACTGAAAGCCACTACATCACGTTTGGTACCAACACCACCACCCGCTTGTACACCACCCATTTTAACAATCATTGCCTGAGAATTTTTACCTTCATCAGGGTAGTTAAAATTGATCGGTTTGTGATCTTTCAGTTGGCTCAATGTAGCGACCTTCTTACGAGGGTAACCCTGAACACTGGCTTTACGTGTTTCTGCCTGAGCAGTACCTGCAAACAAAGTAATAGACACTGTGCTTGCAGCAGCTGCTGTACCACCGCTGTACATTAAGAACTTACGGCGATTGAGCATACACTTACCGTGCGCTTCTGCTGACTGATCTTTGTCAGTTGTTGTTTTTATTAATTCACTCATTTCTTTGCTTCCTTAAGTTCTTCTAAAGTAAACATAGGTGCATATTCAGGAAGTTCAGGCTTATCCATCAGGATTTCATCACCGGAGAACGCCTCAATAAAGGCAACCAGATCCGCTTTTTCATCATCACTTAAGCCAAGAGGTTTGATCAAGTCAGACTTGGTCTTTGGCCAACCAGTAGTTCGATTGTCTTCATCAAAGCCGCCTTTGTTGTAGAAATCAACCACTTCATCCAATGTATAGAATGCGCCATTATGCATATAAGGTGCGGTATACATTGTATAGCGTAGTGACGGTGTACGGAATTTACCTAGGTCCCACTTATTCTTACCACGGAAGTAAGCACCCGGATCGGCTTTAGCAGTACGATATAAGTTTTCGTTTGAACCTTTTGCATACAATTCAAAACGGAAAGTGATCTGCGCCAGACCATCTTCTTCCCAACGGGTTGCTGGTGGTACACCAATGTTATACATTTCCATATCAGATGCTAATGCACCATTATGACACTGTATACATCCGCCCTTACCTTCGAAGACTTCTTTACCACGTTTTTGTGAGTCACTTAATGCGCTCTTATCACCATTGAGATAGCGGTCAATCGGTGTATCAGTTTGATTGATAGTACGCTCAAATGATGCAATGGCACGCCATGCATTTTTGATTCTTGGAAAATCATCACCAAACACTTCATTGAAACGCTTGCGATATTCTGGAATCAACGCTAAACGTGCTTCCATGATGTCATTTTCACCGTTACCCGCAACACCACCTTTTGCAGCCGATGGCGCCTGTGCTTCTAAAGAAGTCACTGAGTTTGCCCAAAATGAACCAGGATAGTGACCTGAGTTCATAATAGACTGACTATTACGCCAGTGAACGGTACCAGGATATCCACGAGAGAAATCTTCAGCCCATGCCCAGCCCTGTGAGGGATCATGACAACTGGCACAAGAAATAGAAGCATCTCCACCGAGTCTTGGATCAAAGAATAATAATTTACCCAGTTCAACTTTAGCATCACTTTGCTTGTTATCTGCTGGAATAGGCGGGTTAGCAGGAATTGCAGCCAAAGGCGCAAACCCCGTTGAAGAAGCATTGGCAGCAACAGCAGTTTTAGAAACTGCATTCAGCGAGCCTTTAAAGCCTTCATCTTTTGCACTCGTACTTTCACAACCTGAAAGTATCGCCAGTGAAACGGCACCAACAAGTGCCCCAGCGACATAAGCAGTACTTAATTTATTTTGTGTTTTCATACAATTAGTCTCCTAGACGCTAGTTTTTGACTTCACGCCAGTTTTCAATCGCTTCATATTCTGCAGGATATTCTTCTGACCAAACGTACTTGTCGCCTGTCAACTGATCACCTGATAATGACTTCAGAAACGCTACCAGATCGCTCTGTTCAGAACTACTAAGGCCTAATTTCTTCATTCGGCTGTCTTTATTGGAATCTTCACCACCGCCATTATTATAAAAAGCAACCACATCTTCCAGAGACTCAATCATGCCGTTATGCATATAAGGGGCAGTATGAGTTAATTCACGTAAAGAAGGTGTTAAGAATGTACCCATATCGGAGCCATCAGCAGCATGCTTATGAACATGAGCACCCGTATCACGCTTTAGGTTATTGTAATTTTCAACACCCATGAATTGGTTATAAGCAAGGAATGCCTGGTGACGATCGGTATCCATAAAGACATCCCAGTTTTCAGGAACCCCAGTATTGTATGCCTTTCCATCAGTAAAATTGGCACCGTTATGACATTGAATACAACCTGCTTTACCTTTAAATATGGACTTGCCACGTTTAGCAGAAGCAGACATTGTGCCTTTATCAAAAGGTACATTTTTTGAAGTTAATGTTTTTAGATATTCAGGAATGGCTTTACGAATCGAACCGTTTGAAGGCTCACCATAACCTGCATCTTTGAACATTTTTACGTAAACAGGATCTTGCTTAGCGCGTTCCTGCATAATACGCATATCCATATTCATAATGTAATCTTCAGTGAGCATTCCACGAGTCACATCATTCAGATTGGTTCCTAAACGACCATCCCAGTTCCAACGGTTTTTGTGAACTGCATTAATAACGGTCGGGCTGTTTCTGAAATGCTTATTTCCTGGATAACCTGCAGATAATGCCATACCATCCGCATAACCTTTCTCAGGGTTGTGGCAAGTTCCGCAAGAGATTGCGGCATCACCAGAGAGACGAGGATCAAAGAATAGGCGTTTGCCCAATTCCGCTTTCGCCTTATTAATTTTTACAGACGGCAGTGGGCCGATATCGGGATATTTAGAAGCTGCTTGTGCGTTGACAGTCAGTGCTAACCCCAGACCCATTGCAACTGAAACGAGTAGTCGTTTTTTTGTTGCTCGGATACCCATAGGTTTCCTCCACTTAATCATTATTATGAATACAATTAAAGTTATTGTCAGAAAGCTTATTGAAAGTTTATAACCCCTTAGCTAAGCAATGATATATTAGCTATTACGAATATAAAGTTTTAATATTACTTTCGTTCTAATCAATTCTGCAAAAACCATACCTATTACATTTTATTCTGTCATATCATAGACTTACTTTCTGTGCGGTTAAAAAATATTCAATAAATCATTGTTTTACTTTGTTTTGTTGATCACCTTGTTCATTTAGCATTCATTTTCTAGCATGATTTGTTCAATTTGAACAATTTATTCAACAGTAAACAGGGTAGTCTCCATCCCAGAAAAAATTTAATTCAATCTTTATTGATCCATATCAATGATTGAACTCAACAAGTTATCACTAAAGGTCAATTATTATTTCAATAAATAGGAAATTAAGGAATGATATATTCAGATGGTTGATCAGTCAGCTTTGTCCTGATGCTTTTTTTCGAACATCAGCTCTGATTAATACTTCTTTTTTTTCTGCATCACTGGAACGGCTCCAGTGCATAATTTCATCAATACTTCTAAAGCAACCCACACAAATATCATTTTCATCAAGACAGCAATTTCGAATGCAAGGCGAACTTTTATCAAAAATTCGCCTTTTTCTCATATCAAATTTAGGATATTGCTTACTTCTATTCATATCAGACATAACATGAGTCAGCCTCTTTTTCAAATCAACTCTCAACGAGTATTTAAGTGAATAACAGGGGTTGTCGTCTCAATAAAAATAATGGCATCAAATTGATCACTCAAATGAGTTTCAGTGTAATGAGAATCCATTTCATCCTGAGGCCGATACACAACACCGACATGGCGTTGTAAGCGAGTGACATTTAATAATTTCTCTAATGCCGGCGATTGATGCAAATAAAGCATGAAATGTGGAATGCCTAATGAATGAAATAAAGCTTCATTACTGGCAGGATGCGCATTCAACAAAACCTTTATTTCAGCCTGACTGTCCCAGTCATCAGCAGCCCAGACAAATCCCTTATAGGTCAACATGCCAATCGAAAAAATATTCTGCCCGAAGGTCTGGCGGAACAGTTGACCCAGATTGAGCTGATGACTCTGTACCATTTGTGTCGCCCGGGCATCACCCACATGAGAGTTATGTGCCCAAATAATGGTTTTAGGTTGCTCCAGTGACTCCGACACAGCTAAAAAAGATTCCATCATATGTAAGTCACGATTATTCCATGAATTTGAATCATCGCCTGTCTGATATTGTATGCGAAAACTCTTCTCTGTATTTTTAACGATGCGGGCATTCTCTTTGGCATAAAAAAAAGCAGCTCTATCAATCAATGGGTATTCTTCAGGGCAAGGAATACGACACAGTGAAAAATCCTCAAATTGTTCAATAACGCCCTTTGCACAACTCATTGAAGGCTTCTTAGCCACAGCTTCCCCATAATGATGCAGATTATTATCAAAGCGGTTAAAACAATGATACCGCTGCTGGGCTTGCTGTGTGGCCAGTGGTGAAAACCACTGCAGATAATGAATCACCTCCTGCCTGGAGCGATCAAAACTGTAAATATCCAATCCGTGCAAGCGGACTTTTTGCTCCCCTGCTGGCAGTTGCTCATTGTGTTTTTTCAGCCATTGAATGAAATTAAGCATAGCCACATTACCCCAGAGCCAGGCTCCCTGAGGATTAGACACATTCAATGCCTGCATTGCAGTAATAGGACTTGAAGATTGAACGTATTGATTCAACCTCTCAATATTGGGCAGATCGCCTTCAAGCACAATCAGTTTAAAGTTTTTTTCTTCTATTAGACGCTGACTGATATTAATACGCTGCTGATAAAACTCATAAGTCCCATGCGTCGAATCCCCAATCAACACATATGGAATATCGTTAATTTGTTTAATGAGCGCTGTTGAGTCAGCCAGATCAATTAATGGCACAATAGACTGAGATAATAGAGTTCGCTGTGATTGCAAGCTTGAAGAATAAAGGCTTCGAAAAGCATCCATAATAAAAACCAGACTTATGACAAGCATAAATATCAACGAAAAGTACTTATAGTTATATTGTTTAAGTTGCATAGTAATGAATCAGTTGAGTCAATCGTTATCACTCTTGCATAAAATCTGCTTAGTATCATTCAATCATTGAACGGATACATTCTATATAGTTGATTCACTTTAAAATAGCAAATACCTTTATTATGAGATTTTATCCCAAAATGACTATTTGATCACTTTATGCTTCAAATTACGAATCGCCATTTTTTACATCAAATATAATCTGTAATTAGCCAGGTAGTATAAATGAGACATCACATTGCAACTGTTAAGGGAGAAGATAATTTCAAGGCTATGTTTCCAGTAAAGCAGCCATTCCTGTACTCAACATAAAACACTCTATTGCATCTTTTCTGTAAGATGATAGTATAAAATTAAGCAATAATTTTTTATCATCATTAGAATCAAAAATACTTTAGAAATGGCATGAAATTTATAAATAGCATAATATCTTTTTTTCTTACAGGTAATAATACTGAATGTACTCACCCTTCCTCTGAAGCTTCAATTGAAGTCACTAAAAGTAATAAACCATCAAAAACAACTCCATGGTCTGCCCAGAATAAAAACTTATACTCGCAGTTGGAAGATAAGTATTATCAATATTTTATTGGTGTAAATTCTCTTTTGAAACTTAACTTAAATACATTTGAAACCGATGCAATTAAATCACTTGAAAAAACAATAACGATGGATCATTCCCAAGCTAAAGACATTCCTCGATTACCGGGTGTCGTTCCAAAACTACTTCATCTTTTAAAAACAGATGATTTTAACTGGAAACAAGTTGCCGAGATAATTGCTTCCGATCCAGTTATTTTGGTTGAAATAATTAGAGTGGCTAATAGTTCTGCATATAACTTGAAGGTTAAAGATGAACCGTTGGAGCATATAATAGCTAAAATAGGTCTTTTGGAAATACGTATAGCAGTTATGAGGGTGGCTCTTAAACCCATCATGATGTTTGAAGGTGGTTATTTTCTTAAACACTCAGGTACAAAAATATGGACTCATGCAGTTAATACCGCTGTAGCCTGTCGCAGCCTTGCAGAAATATACAAGTACGATCCATTTGATGCTTATTTAGCAGGAATTCTGAGCAACCTTGGTATGGTAATAGTCATCAAAAAGTTAAATGAAATAAAAGAATTTACAATAGCGCCAAGATCTATACAATTTCAGGAAAGCTTATTAAAACTATCAAAACATCTGTCTATTAAAATTGCAGAGAGTTGGGAAATGCAACCGAGTATTATATTGGCTTTATCAGAACAATTTCATAGTGATGAAAAAAAAATTGAATCAGCTCTAGGCAATATTACATACGAAGCGACAACAGTCAGTATGGCACATATTTTGGTAAATAAAAATCTCTGGTTGCAAAGAGAATATGCAGATAATGCCGATGAGCATATGCCTTTTGATAAAGCATATAAAGAGTTAGACTCACTCAACTCTTAATTAATATCCATCCGTTAATCCCTGTTTTTATTGGTCATCAATACCAGGCAGTGAAATATTGCAGCTGCTCAGAATAACCATTCCAATAGATGGTTGCTCATTAACGATTTATGAATAATATTTTGAAGAAAAGAAACTCAACAACACACCAGTTCATGAAAATTTTCTAGATGAGTTAGCAAAGAACCGAAAATATATACTCCAGGATAATATTTACTATTTTAAACAAGACGAAATATTGTTACTATTCTATTGAATTGTTTTTTTCTAAATTCTGACACATTTTATAATTTTATCATTAACGAGGAAATAAACCATGGCATATCAAACCATTGATGGCGTTAAATACGAAAAAGAATTACTGGATCTAGCCACAGCTCATACAACGGGTCAAGGTGAAGGCAAATTGTCAAAAGATGAAGTTGCAGATTTGTTTAAGTCCGCAAATGATGGTCAAGGTGTGACTGACACTGAAAAAGGCACATTGGAGTATATTCGTAATAACTTTGAGTTTACTGATGCGGCTGCAAAGGATTTTGATGCGGCTTTTGCATCACTATAATACATTCTTATTTGTTTCAGTTTATATTAAATTTAATATTTTTAAAAAAAATAGGATAAAAAAAGGGCTTCAATGTTTATTGATACTGCATCAAGAAGAGTTTAACAGTAGCAAACATTAAGCCCCTAAAAAAAGGCAAACATTCAGGGAGAAGAGGAGTGAATGACTGCCTTTACAAGCACTTTCTTATTATTTCAATGCCTTAAACTTTTTCCTTTGACCTCGAACCACGAACAAACCTATTATAAAGATAACCAACCCCCAGACACCTGGAACAACATAAAGTTTAACAGGATCACTTTCTGGTGGTAGTAATAACCAGAACCAGGTTGAAAGCGTATGTTTTGATTTCGCTTCACCATTATTGCCATCCCAGTTAGCAAATGACACGGGAATAAACTCACCTTCGGTGAAACTGATTTCACCCTCAGTGCCTGTGCGCTTGCGTTTCATCATAATTTGCCAGCGACCTTCATGCCATTTTCCTTGAGCTGTCACTTCTTTATAATCCATCATTGGTACCAGCTTATTATCAGGACCTGTACCCTTAAAGACCATTGTCATTGGCTCCTGCTTAGGCTCTATACTACCCGCATTCCAATACCACATCGTCGTATTATGACTTGAGTCACCATGACGAAAGAGCGGTTTTTCAACCGTTGGACTCGAAGTATAAGCACCTTCTCCAGGAAACTGCACCGCCAGGGCATCTGAATACAGGGTCAACTCTTCATCTTGAATGCTCATTGAATATTCATGTCCAGGAAGGCTTTCAGTTCTATCATTCACTTCAATTAAAAAAGCAATTTCATCTTTATTGTAAAGAGCTCTAACACTGATCAAATCAATAAGTGGAGTAAATAATCGCTCACCTTTAATAATATTTGGGACCAAACGCATCGAAGTAACAGGTGCTTTTTCCCAGGCTTTATCACTCAAAGAATCGGGTAAGGCCCCTTCCATTTTCTGACCTTGTATGACACCTTTACCAGGAGCCGTATTAATGTCTCGTAATGAATAAACATAATTGGCAATATGCCAGCGATCTTCCAAACTGATTGGGTCCTCATTACCCTCACCTTCTGCACGGTGAGCAGGCATTGGCGTACCTGGAATACCAATTGAGAGACGTGAATAAATATTTTGAACAATCTCATCACGTGCTTTTATGGGATCTTTTTCTATCGTACGGTTGGTTGAACGCCATGCCCATGGTTTATTCAAGTCGCGAGGCCATACCCGAAATCCCCAGTCATCGGCTAAGCGTTTACCAGAGCGAATATTACCTCGCCCCTCGACACCATGACATTCCTGACAAGGTTCAAAAGCCGTTTTACCTTTTGCAATAGATTCCTCTGTATAAGCAATTTGACCATCCAGAGGTTCCACTTCTGTGAACTGATTAAAGTTATCTTTTATATAGTGACCATCATCATCAAAATCATCATCTTCTGCATCTTCTGGAGCCCAGATTGCCGAGATATCAAAACGCTTTAATACTGGAATCAAAGATTGAATCTGCTCATCGGTCATGAGCTTGCTCCAACCAGGCATACCCGTACCCGTTAGGCCAAATTTGATGGTATTAAACAAGTCTTCATCACGAACAGGTATCGTACCTGGCGATGTTTTGTATTTGAAAAGTCCTAAAGTAAAGTCACGTGGCCTTGGATACAGTCTATCAGCCGCAACACCATCACCTGCACCTTCATCACCATGACAGACTGAACAGCGCAGGTCATAAAGGTCTTTACCTTTCATAGTCGCCCGCTCATCTTCAAGCTTGGTTTTCATGCCTGTTACAATTTTAGAAATTTCAGGATCCCAGATACGTGGCACTTCACCCACATAATCATATAAGAAAGTAATCACGTTCCAGACATCCTGTTCACCCAGCATTTCATGCCACACTGGCATCGCTGATTTCCATGGCGTACCTTCTTTTGGTAAACCCGGGCCGCCCGTAGTAATTCGCCAGAAAAGAAAGGCTTCCTGTAGCTGATTAATGGTTTCATCCTGAAAGTTAATGGGTCTCGGATTAAAACCATCAGCAAAAAGCCCTTCACCGTACATTAAGTCGCCATGGCAGAAGAAGCAGTTTTGATAATAGACATCACGTCCCGCAGTCACTGCCGTGTTATACACATCCCAACCTTTTGCCTCATCACCTGCTTTCATGCTGGTAATGATTTCTTCTCTGATAGGATTTTCCAGATTGGTTAAATCATAGGTTTTATTAAATACTTTAAGCTTAGAGGGGGGCGCAGGATGAACCTGGCGCAATTCAACAGGGGAATCAAGGCTGGGTTTCACAATGATATGCACAGTATAGGCAATAATTGCAGGAATGGCTAAAAGAAATAACCAACGTAAGGGCCAGGTGTTATCTCTTTGCGCGACGGCTGCAATAGGTGTTTTAAAACGAGACCATGTCTCTTCATCAAAAGAGAAAAACAACAATACACCAATCACACAAATGATCATGTATTGAATCAAAAGGGAGACAGGTAAAAGCGGTGGCACACCATATTTGAAGAAGATAAATACAGCAACCAAAATGAGAACAGCCATTAATAATGGCGGAAATTTAAAACCTTTCATTGTAATTATTCGCCTTTCATCTCAGTTTCTTTTGGTGCATCGGTTTGTGTAGAATCTTCAGATGCAACTAAAAAGTCCACCACCATTTCAAGCTCTTTCACCATCATCTTATCCGCAAAATTGGCAGGCATAATCGGTGGAAAGCCTTCTGCAATCACTGCAGCTGGATTAATAATACTTTCCCTGATCTCTTCTCTTGAAGAACGAGCACCAATATCCTTTAAGTTGGGACCAATGGTTGAAGGACTGTCTAAAACAGCATGACAAGCAGTACAACCATTTTTCAGCAGTACTTCTTCGGCATTAGCGGCAGGTTTAGGAGGCTCTGTGGTTGCAACCGTCTCTTCGACTGCAGGTGCATCAGTGGGTAAGTCAACCGTCGGTTCACCGCCATCTTTAGCTTGTAAAAAGGCAATAATCGCACCCATTTCAATCTGAGTTAAACCAATCGGTGCCTTATCAATAGTTGGCATTGGAGAAGGCTCTCCAGCTTTACCATAGCCTGGAACCACATATTTACTCGGGTCAACCATTGATTCAAGGAAGTACTGCTCCGAATTTTTTGCATCACCTTTATAATCTTCAACGCTTAATCGCTCAACCGCAGTTTCTTCCATATTCAATGCAAGAATATCAGGTGCACGACCTAAATTATTATGGCAAAGCGTACAGGTGCCTTTACCACTGAAGAGAGTTTCTCCCATAGCAATATAGGTTTCCATAGTCAATGCGCCTAAATCCACTTTGATATCTTTAGGTGCCTGCCCTTCAACTTGTGGTAATAAATTTGCAATACCAGTAAAAACAAAGACCATTAGCACTGCAAAAGAAAGTACTTTGAAAATAACAGGTATCTTGCCTTGTTTGAGCAAATCCTCATCTTGCAAGCTCTGGCTTTGAGAGTTTGTATTTGTCGTCATTTTTCGCTCCGCTTACTGTGCTGGATTTTGTGCTGGAACACTGACAGGTTTAGCTTGTTTGGTATCACCCAAAGACGCCACCCAGAAAATAAATAAAACAAGCGCCAGAAAACTGATGGTTGCGACTGTCATCATATTTCCTGCATGACCAATATTAGGAATAAAATTATCAACTGAATTGTCTTTCATTACGGTATAAACATGCCAGTGAGTACGAACAGAGGAGCGAACATATCCCATGAGAGCCATTAACCAGGTAAAAGCAATGGGCAAGGCAAATAATGCATACACGCCTCGATTGGATATCTGCCCCCATTTCACAGGCAGCGTCTTAGCCCCCTTAAACATCATCGTATCAATCACAACACCTGACACAATAACAATTAAAGTCGATATAACCTGTGCAACTGATGAACCCACTTTATAAACAGTATTAGTGAAGTAACCATAATAAACACCCAGGAAGATCACATTTGCAATAGCGACCAAGTAGATAGCAACCATTAAAGCATTTCCAAAATTAGCCCATGGAACGGTAATCACTTTATCTGAGCGACGATACAACTGAAAGGATAAGAAGGTACCAATGAGCATAAGGTTCACTGCAATATTTTTTGCTGGCATAATGCCAAAGGGACCCAGTAGAGGATGGTGAGAGCCCCCTAAAGTTGCAATTTCTTGAGCCGATAGAATCAGTGTGTGAGGTGTGACCCAGATTAAAAAGCTTACGACCAGAGTCACGGCAATGAATTTAATCAACCAGGTATAACGCCCTGAACCTTCACAGCGAGACATGCCATTCCAAAGATAATAGTTGGCTGCCAATAAGATGGTACCAATCAAAACAGCCTGAACAATAAACAACCAGGCGAGAATACCGCCCATTGCTGTAATACCCATTTGTTGTGAATAGGCATAAATTTCAGCCATCAGCCAATAACCGGCAAAAGGCAGAGGTAAAAAGGCGAGTACCGCAATAAAGTTTGAAGTGTAGCCCATCCAGTCATAATGAGCACGTTGCTCCATAGTGCGGGCACTGAGCATTTTATAACCTGCATACGCCCCGACAATTGCGCCACCAAAAGCAATATTGGCGACAAATCGATGCAGGTTAACCGGGTTCCATAATGGCCCACGCATAATATCCCAGATACCACCCGTTACCACACCTGCATCATCAACCCCTGAAGGTGCCATCATAAAAGTTGCCCAGGCATTAGCAACAAATAATAGTGTAGTACCCACACCATTGAGCAAAACACCCAATGTCAGATGAACATATTTTTTATTGCCGTAACGTAATGCATACCAGCTATAGTAATAAACATAGAGTACACCACTTTCGAGGAAGAATAGTAAGGCATAGACCATGACCTGATTACCAAAAACTTCCATCATGTAGCCCATAAATGTGGGGTAAAGTAAGAACAGAGAGAATGCTAATGTACCGCCAAATAACGCCGTCAATGAATAAGCTGTCATGGAAACTTTCATAAACTCATGAGCCATATCATCATAACGTTGGTCACCTGTTTTAACGCCAATCCATTCAATGACGGTAACAAACAACGGAACAGCCAGTACAAAGGCCGCTAGAAAAAGATGCAATTGTGCAATAACCCAAACAAAGGAACGACTGCTCATAGAACCAATTTGACGATAATCTCTTGGCCCCATAACAGGTGCAGGCTTATTGTCTGTAAGCTCTTCAGCTACTGCTTCAGTAGCCACAGCACTGTCGGATGACCAGGCATAATCTGGAACAAGCATTAAAGCACTGAGTATGATGATTAATGCCAACATGAACTGCATGCTTCGATGTAAAATCACGCCAGACTGACTTGGACTCTGTTCTTCTATAGAAGAAACAAAATGGGCAGTGACTAAACTATTATTTGGTAGCATTTGGTGTTCCACTTGTTTTAATTAGAGAGCTTAATATAAAGAGCTTGTTATTGACGTAAATGACTTTGCATAAAACGTCTCTACAAGTCTATTGCGCTGGTGTCATATCAACTTTAAGTGGTAATCCCTGCATAGACATTATTGCATGATCCATCGTATAAAACACTGCAATAGCAATGACAAATGACAATACCCAGTTTTTTAAATTATTCATCTTTCTCTCTTTTTGACTGACGCATTTCTGGCAAGGTTCATTGGGCATCTCTTCATGATAGGCTCTTAATGATGAGCAAGAACTCCATGATCATAAATAACCAGCCACCACATAAACAGTAGTGTTCCAGCCATTGTTAATCGAAATAACCAGGGCCCCCAAGTTGCATCTTTATGAAGCAATGGATCAATATCACTATTCAAAACAGCATCTGTTTCCAGATTATTTTCTTCGGTAGTCAAATCCTGCTCCTAAAATTTTCAGCTTGAATGTTTCATGCGCTCCCAACAATTAAGCAACAAATATACCAACATAAAAAGTAAGCTTTTTATATACTTTAAAACTCTTTTTAATCAATACTTTATTGATTTTATTTCTCTACTTAATCAAATTAGGCCTAAAAAAAAGGCCAAATGAATAAACTGTAAAATTGAATAAATTGTTCAACTCCAAGTTAAAACTAAAAAGATTTGTTCAAGTAAAATAAATTGAACGAATTGTTCACTTGGTTAAATTTTAAACATTTATTCAACTACAAAATTTTTATCCGTTGCATCTCATTGTTTTAATAGAAATTATTAAATTTTGGTTCATATGACAGTAAAGTGATGATGTTCTTGGTATGATATTTGCTCTTCTGTTTAGAGAGCAATTAAAGGCATTACCTAATAAAATACCCTAAACTTGAATAATCACTCTTCATATATTGATTCGGAGTACGTAAAGTGCAGACAATGAGCAACCAGGTCACCAACAGCTTACTGAACTATCTTGAAAACGGTAATGAAGTGGATAGGTGTTATGCAGCAAAGACTCTTGGCAACCTTAAGGTAAAAGAAGCAACCAAAGCATTGCTCGAAAGAATTAAAGATGATGACATTGATGTCTGTATTGATGCCATCAGTGCACTGGGAAAAATCAAAGAGCCTTCTGCACTGCCATTATTACTCGAATCTCTGGAAAAAGATCCTGACAGCGATGTCAAATTGGCGGTCACTGAATCTCTGGCGCACTATCAAAGTAAAGAAGCCATTGATACTCTACTGAAATTGGCAGAAGAACGCCCCGAAGAAATGAATTTTGATCAAAATGAAGACTGGGATAGTTGGTGGGATCTCCAAGAAAAAGCCATTGTTATTCTTGGTGAAATGAAAGTGAAAAAAGCCTTTCCAGTCCTGAAAAACATACTTGAAGATGATTTTAGTCAGGACATTGAAGCCATCATCCTAAAAGCCATAGCAAAACTGGATGATACCGATGCCGATAAATATCTTATCGACCGTATGAATGGCACCACTGAAAATAGCACTGAAGTTCAACAACGCCGAACAGCAACTGCACTGGGGTTTTCACAAACCAAAGCCACATTACAAGCCTTAGGTCGCGCCCTGGTCAGCAAGTCAGCCGATACGCGAGAAAATGTCCTTTATGCGATAGGAAAACGTAAAGCCACTGCCTATGTAAAAGCAATTGTACTGAGTTTAAGAGATCCCGCTGCCAACGTAAAACGTGCAGCCCTGCAAGTGCTTCAAGATTTAGCGACTGAATCACAGAGCAATGACCTATTTGATTTTAACCAAATTGCTGCGATGCTAGAGGATCAGGATGCCACTCTTCAAGCCGCAGTCTTAGCCTTTTTTCAAGAGCAGCATAAATTAAACAAGGTCGTTGATACTTTGTCTGAAGAAAATCAAACCTTAGTCATCCAATGTCTCAGTTCAGAAAACGATAATGTTCTGGCACAAGCAGCTCAATTAGCCAGTATCACTTGCAACCCGAAGAGTGTTGAATCGCTCTTTAAACTGGCAACATCTGATGAGCATTCTGCCTGGGTCAGAAAAGAAGCAATTCTTGCTTTGGGTTATACGATTAACCAATTAGAAGATGCATCAGAAAAACAAGCGGCATTATTAAACTTAAGAGCTTTGATACAAAATGATGAGCAAGCAGTCCGTTCATCAGCCATTCAAGCTTTATTAACACTTTCAAATTCATCAGATGCGACAGACATCAATACAGAAGATGCAGAGCTTCCTCCGATTGCAATGTTATTGGCCACACTCAAAGGTGAGCAGTTTGAACTTGTAAAAGAAGAAGAGGTGAACTGCAATGATGGCGAACAAGCGTCTGAATCCAATTGTCACAGTTGTGCAAAAAGTGCAGCGTGTTCTGACAGTTTGAATTTAGATGATGCCAATGTTACAGAAGCAATTATGCAACAATTTGAACAAAAAGACATTGAAGATAATGCTCATCTCATTCCAGCCAATGAAGAACAGACTGTCCACAAAGCGATGTCTACATTGGAAGCCATTTCCATGGACAATATTGAAAGTGCCCAGGCGGTAGTCCCTGAAACTGCCGCTGAAAAATCACACGATAAAGAAACAGGTCCTTTTATCTCAGAAGAACTGGACGAAGAGATGGATGAATTTGTCGCTATTATGCGTAAGAACTTTAGCAAAGGTAAAAAAATTCTTCGTCGCAAGGTTGATACCTATGCTGATGCTCGCCATATCTGTGCACGACTACTAAGCAACAACTGTCACCTTCAATATGATGAGTTGCTTGTTAATGCGCTGGCAGAGTGTCTCAGCGATAATGATGAAGCCTTACGCCAGGAAGCCGCAGAGTCACTATCGAATATCAGTTTAAAAAATCCATTTGTTGCAGGCTTAAATAATACTTTTGGTCAGTTAATTACTTTATTAGATAGTAAGGACAGTGATATGCGTCTTTCCTGCATTCATGCCATTGCACATTCTGGTAACCGAGCAGCTTTACCGCATTTGCTGGATTACCTATCGGATGAAGATTATCTGGTACAGTTACATGCTCTCAATGGTTTGGTCTACATTCTTAACAATAAAGCCAATTTAACACCAGAGCAACAAGCAGAACATATGGATATTCATGAAATCAGTAACGAACAAGTAATTACCGCTCTCTTTGGCTGTTTAGACAACAAAAATTACAGTGTATCAATGGCAGCGATTGAAGCTTTAGCTGATTTGCAACAAACAGGTGCCATCGATCAATTTATTGATGTCGCACTTTCAGAAGAAGGCCAATCAGCCAGACATATTTCTAAATTATTAAAAAAGCTGGATATCCAAAAAAGTACTGAGCTACTTTTGACCCGTCTGGACACTGTGTCTGACAGCTCTTATCGACGCTACGTGATGGAAATGCTGGAAGTCGTTGTCAGTCCCGATGAAAGCCAGATGAAAGCAGCTTAATACTGAAATAAACCTTGAATTAAGCATACTAATACTAACTCTCTACTACAAAAGGGAAAATAAAATGAAAAAAACAATTGCGTCAATCGCATTAGTAACTGCAGCAGCACTTAGCATGCCAGCAATGTCAGGCTACAAAGTAGTTGATGTTGCAAATGGCGGTTCTATCTCAGGAAAAATCAATTTTACGGGTAAAGATGCCCCGGCTCAAACCTATAAAGTTGCTAAGGATACTGATACCTGTGGTACTGCTAACCGCGTTATTGATTATGTCGATGTGAAAGATGGCGCATTAAGAAATGTAGTGGTTTATCTGAGTAAAGTTAAATCAGGTAAAAAATTCGATAAGATCGAAGCTAAAATTGATCAAAAGGGCTGTGAATTCATGCCGTTTATGAGTGTTATGACTAATGACAGCATGTTTGAAGCCACAAACTCTGATCCCGTACTACATAATATTCACACTTATGAAATTATGGGCCGTGCAAAGAAGACTGTGATGAATGTCAGCCAACCTAAGCAAGGCGCGACCACAAAGAAAAAAGTGAAACTAAAGCGTGGTGCAGGCATGAAAATCGAATGTGATGCCCATGACTTCATGCATGGTTTTGTCTTTGTTGCTAAAAACCCATACTACGCTGTGGTAGCTGAAGACGGCACCTATACCATCAATGATATCCCTGCTGGAAAATACAAAGTCAAAGCATGGCACGGTACATTGGGTGAGCAAAAGGGTAAAGCTGAAGTGACTGCTGGTGGTTCAGCCACTGTTGATTTTACTTTCAAAGGTAAATAAAAAATAATTCATCCTCAGTCATTTATTTATTTATGACTAAGGATGAATGACTCAACATGGATTTTGAAAATGTTCAAAAGTGTCAAAGAAAAATTTAAGTTAACCGCTTCCGATTATGTCATTTTATCGGGTGGCGTAATCAATGTTATCGTTATTACAATCATTTTTATTTTTTGGTTACTCTACGCAAAATAATAGCCAAATATTTAGTTAAGAACTAACAGTATTCCTTCTCTCACATGAGCAAAAGGATATCAAACAGTGAACACTCATTAAAATCACTTAAGAGAACTGACAAATGCCTCAAAGTAATACGACTGTACTGGAAAATCCAGCTGACGAAGCAATACCAAAATTAGAGACAGCCTATCGCTCAATCTTAATGGCGGTTGATTCCTCTGATCACTCAAATCGTGCTACTGATGATGCCATTGAATTAGGATCTTTATATCAATCAGTTATTACAGCCTCTCATGTTTATGCTGCAAAAATGCATGATTTACGTTTTAAACAAATGGAAGGCGGGCTTCCAGAGCAGTTCAAAGAAGAAGATGAACTGGAACGCCAAAGAGACATTCACGATTCACTGATTACCAAAGGACTGTCAATTATTACAGACTCCTATTTAATACAGGCAGAAAGTGCTTGTCAAAGAGCAGACCTGGCTTTCAAAGGACGTTCCCTTGAAGGAAAAAACTATACGACTCTGGTCAATGAAGCCAATAATGGTCAATATGATCTTTTAGTTATGGGAGCACTTGGCTTAGGGGCTATTCAGGGAAGCACCATTGGTACAGTTTGTGAGCGTGTGGTACGCCGCAGCGCTATTGATACTCTTGTTATTAAGCAGCCTGAAAAAAGCATCAAAGAAGGCCCCATTGTTGCAGCCATTGATGGTTCAAAACAGTCCTATGCGGCTTTAATTACAGCCTTCAATCTGGCAAAAGAATGGCAATTACCACTCCATATTGTATCTGCTTTTGACCCCTATTATCACTATGTTGCCTTCAATCGTATTGCAGGTGTCTTAAGCGATGAAGCAGGAAAAGTATTTCGTTTTAAAGAGCAGGAACAACTGCATGAAGAAATTATCGATGACGGCCTTGCCAAAATTTATCAAGGGCACTTAGAAGTTGCGGAACAACTGGCTGCCGAATATGACGTTGAAGCAGAAACACATCTGTTAACTGGCAAACCTCATCATGCAGTCGAGCAATACATTGAAGACATTAATGCCAGTTTATTAATTATTGGAAAAATAGGTATTCATTGTGATGATGAATTAGACATTGGCGGCAATAGTGAAAATTTACTGCGCAATTCCTCCTGCGCTTTATTGCTAACTCAACGGGAATACACTCCTCGTGTTGAAATGGTAGCAGAGTCAACCACCAGCTGGTCAACCCAGGCAGAAGAAGCCATGACTCACATTCCTCCTTTTGTGCATAACATGGCTCGTGCTGCCATTTTACGTTATGCACAAACAGAAGGTCATACTGTCATTACAGCCAGCATTGTTGAAGAAGCCACTAAAAATATGTGCCCTGCTGGAATGAAAAATCTAGACAATCTAGTGAATGCAGCCACTGAAGCAAAAGAAACCAAACAAGTCCGTAAGCAACCTGCTGGCGCCTTTAATATGCAATGGTCTGATGAAGCCGACACGATGCTGCAGCAAGTCCAGGATACAACATTACGACATAATACAAAAATGCGTGCCGAAAAACGTGCCCTCACTGAAAAATCAACGCTCGTTGAAGTGTCTCACATATTACCTTTTGTTATTAACCCTGCGATCAAAAATAAAGAAACCGTGCAAAAAACACCTGAAAAGAAAGCTGCCAAATGCCCTTTTGCGAGTATGGGCTCTTCTATGAATGATATTCAGGACGTTGATTTGCCATGGGATGAAAAAGCACTTGAACGACTTAAGAAAATCCCCGAAGGCACCAGCCGAGACATGACTCAAAAAGCCACCAATGCCATTGCACAACAAAAAGGCATCAAAGCAATTGATCTTGATTTTATTGAGCAGGTTCTCAGTGTATTCACCTCTGGCTCAAAAGACGCTACTCAGAAAATAGGTAAAACCTTACCCTGGGATGAAGAGGCTGAAGCCTCTATTGCAAAAGCTCCTCCCATGGTACAAGGCATGTTAGCCAAAGAAATTGAAGCTTTTGCAAAAAGAGAAAATCTTAATAAAGTTGATCTTAAAACAGCCGAAAAAGCAAAAAAAATGTGGTCTGATGATGGTTTGTTTCATCTTGACCCCAATGATCCTAGAAATACGCACTAACTCTTTCATTTAATAGAGTCAGGACAAATGGATAAATTATTCCAACTCCAACAACAAGATAATCAGCGTGATGAGCTGTATTTATTGGCCATTAACATCACCAAACGATGTAATCTTGCCTGTGAGCACTGTTATCTGGATGCCGATACCTTAAAAAATGGTCAGGCCGATGAATTAAGCCTTGTTGAAGTCACTTCTATCTTGGATGAAGTCGCCACTCGTGGCAACAAAACCATGGTCGTCTTGACTGGCGGTGAGCCCTTGGCTCGTACTGATTTGGAAGAAATGCTTCAGCATGGTGCAAATCTTGGTTTGTCTATGGTCATTGGTACCAATGGTACTTTATTAACGTCACGCCGAGTTGCCTCATTAAAAGCCGCAGGCGCATTAGGGGTTGGCATCAGTGTTGACTCATTACAAGCAGCACAACATGATAAATTTCGAGGTCAACACGGCAGCTGGGAGCAAACTTATAAAGGCATTCAACATTGTCAGGAACAAGAACTGTCCTTCCAGATTCATTTCACCGTAACGCGCAATAATTATACTGAACTGAACGATATTATTCAGTTTTCACATAAAAATGGGGCACGAGTACTCAACTTATTTTTCCTGATATGTACGGGTCGAGCTGAATCCACTTCTGATATCACGCCAGAGCAATATGAGCAGATACTCACTGAAACAATTAAAGCACAGATTGATTATCCTGATATGATCATTCGTCCTCGATGCGCTCCACATTTTAAACGCATTGCTCATCAATTAAATCCTGACTCACCTATTACTCGCGTGAGTGGTTTTGATGGTGATGGCTGTATTGCCGGCACACATTATTGTCGTGTAGCCCCTAATGGCGATGTGACGGCATGTCCTTACATTGATACACCTTCTGGTAATATCAGAGAACAAAGCTTCCTTTCCATCTGGGATGATGCGCCGGATTTTCAATCTTTACGAAATCCACAACTCAATGGTGCCTGCGGAGAGTGTGAATACAAAAAGCTTTGTGGTGGATGTCGTGCACGCCCTCTGGCGATGGGAGGTGATCTGATGGATTCTGACCCTTATTGTGCTTATGTGCCCAGTGGTGGAGCCATTATAGAACCTTTTAAACAAGATGAAGACCATCAGGTACAATGGGATGATGAAGCCAATCAACGATTATCCAGAATTCCAGGTTTTCTACAAAACATGATAAAAAAACGAGCTGAAGCCTATGTCATTGAATTAGGTGAAAAAGTGGTTAAGGCAGAACACTTATCGAATCTTGCCAGTAAACGCTTTGGGCAAAATATGCCTTTTAAAAAGCCTGAATTTCTTTCGTTAGTCAAAAACTCACCAGAACACAATGAGTCTGAATCTTCATGACTCATACAAATACACAAACTCACAAGTCTCAATATAATAAGAATCGACATCACTCAGATGCCTCTGACTTAGATGTACTGGTTGTTGGCGGTGGTATTTCTGGATTATCAACTGCCTGGTGGCTCGCTCAAAGCGGTTTGCATGTACAGGTTTGGGAAAAATCCAGCCAGGCAGGTGGCAAAATTAAAACCGACACTATTGATGGTTTTAGAACAGAACAAGCCGCTTCCATGATCATGAATTTTAAACCTGAGGTCGATCAATTTTTTACTCACAGTGGACTTGAAGCGCTTAAAGCCAAACGCTTATTAAAAGCCGAAAATAATCGATACCTGATGAATAAGGGTCAATTACAACCACTGCCCATGACGATTGCACGATTATTTTTTTCTTCCATGTGGAGTACTCAGGGCAAGCTTCGCCTGCTGATGGAGCCCTTTATTAGTAAGGCCAGCAAAGAGGATGAAACTGTCAGTGAATTTATTACTCGACGTTTTGGCCAGGAGTTCCTTGAAAAAGCAATGGAGCCTTTTATAGCAGGTACTCTGGCTTCCGATCCTGATTTTGCCAGCGCACAGCATGTAATTCCAAGACTGACTGCTCTTGAGAAAAAATTTGGTAGCATCACCGCAGGCATCATCGCTCACAAAGCGACAGGTAAACGTACTGCCAGAAACCCTGAAAGCTTTTCATTTGAAGGCGGTATGAGCACACTGCCACAACAATTAGCCAATGATCCTAAACTGGGTTTTAAAGCAAATATCGAAGTGACCAACATCATTCAACATGGTCCTCACCAATGGGAGATTCGAGCAAAAGGCCCTGATGGAGAAATGTGTTATACAGCACGTCATGTGGTTATTTCCAGCCCTTCAGATATTGCAGCCCATTTATTAAAATCAGTTAATCAGACGCTCAGTCATGTGCTATCGACAGTGAAATATACACCTTTATCCGTTGTCCATATTGGTCTGGAACATTCAGCAGTAGACCACCCACTGGATAGTGCTGGATTTCTTGTACCCAGGCAAGAAAAAAAGCAGGGCAATATGACCATCAATGGTAATTTATGGATGAGCTCAATTTTCTCTGATAGAGCCCCCCAAAATTGTATCCTCTTATCCAGTTATATTGGAGGTTCACGCCAACCAACAGCAATTGACTTTTCTACTGAAGAAAATATTGCTTATGTTTTACAAGACATTGCCCCCCTTTTAGGCATTAAAGGCGATCCAGTTATGGGACGAGTTAATAAACATCAAAAAGCACTGCCTCTATACCATGATGATTACCATAGAAAACTCACAGTAATTAAACAAGAATTGCATAATTTACCTGGCTTACATTTGGAAGCCAACTATATCGGTGGTGTATCAATTAGGGACCGAATTGTTTCATCCCAAAAAACGGCCTCAGTAATCCTTGCTCATTTATCATTACAGAGCAAGAATAGACGAACACAAACCGTTAAAAAATCAACACCTGACTTTAATCATACTTTTATTGAAACACACGCTTAGTGAATAGCAGGCCAATGAGCAGCAAAATTGAAAATTCCAGTATTCTAAAAATGGAAATAAACCAAGAAGAAGCGTTTAAACCATCAAATTTTAAACCTGTTCGCTTTGTTTTTTTTATTTTTCTCATCATGTTATTGATTTCTCAAGCCATTAAATGGTATAGCACATCTGTCACATTACCTCGCTATTGTGAAGACCCTGAACAAGCATTGCATCACCTTGAAGAAATCATCACCAAACCATCACCCGCAGGCAATACCAGAGAATCACGTCGTCCCTATATCATTGCTGCCAAATTAATTTATCTGGTACCACAAGAATCAAATGAATCAGTGAAGCATTATCTGCACCGCGTTCGGACTGAACTCAGTCAGCGGTGTATGAGATGACTGCTTCTAAAGGTCAAAACTTAAATAAATACTTAAATGAATACTCAAAAGGTCATCCATCCTCTTTAGTTGCCCATTTCTTTCCAGGAAAATCTCAGTCGTTTATCTGGCATTTTCTTTTGTTTCTATTACCCATTTCAGTGGTTTTGATTATAGGCATTGTCTTACACTACTCAGTTCATGTTAAAGCCAATCTTGAAACCTTAGAAAAAACCGATTTATTGAATGTTCGTCTGGCCCAACTGACCGTCAACAATGTTTTGCAAGACATTGTGTCTGATATAAAGTATTTGCAGGAACACAATCAGTTACGAAATGGATTTATCAATACACCCAGGGCAAGAAAAATTCTAGAGCAAGATTTTTTAAGCTTCAGTAAGAATAGAAAAATTTATGACCAAATACGCTATCTCGACCTTGAAGGTAAGGAAATTGTGCGGGTCAATGATAATAATGGTCAGCCTTATGCTGTTAATGATGAACAATTGCAAACAAAGGATGAACGTTATTATGTTTCCAATACTCTGGCATTGAAAAAAAATGATATTTATTGGTCTCCCTTTGATCTCAACATTGAAAACCATGAAATAGAAGTACCCCATAAAGCCACAATTCGTATTGGGACACCTGTATACAGTACTTATGGTCGTCGTACAGGCGTACTCATTTTAAATTTTAATGGCAAAAAATTAATTAATGAATTCCGCCGTGCAACTGCCAATATTGCCAATCACATCATGCTGGTGAATGAATCAGGCTATTGGTTAATACATCCTCAATCAAAGAATGAATGGGGTTTCATGTTTGCTAACCCAACCACCTTTGCCACCCAACATCCCAACTTATGGAAAGACATTCAAAATAATCCACGCATCACCCAACAATATATTGATAATAACTTACTAACCTATGCCACTATTTTCTTTAATTCAACAGGTACACAACATCGACCTGTCAAAAAAACTCAGAAAAATTCAAACCCCACAGATTCTTCGGTTAATGATTTTTTACCCAATAAAAATGGCTTGTGGAAAATCATCGCCTTTGCCCCACCTGAGTTGTTAAAACAATCAGGTTCTGAATTCATAAAACGTAATGCACTCTTTTATTTCATCATTTTTTTACTCATTGCTATTGGTGCATTCTTACTGGCCAGGCTGCAAATTTATAACCAGATATCAGAAGCACAGGGAGAATACGAAAGAAGCTTTAGAAACATTCTTGAATCCATGGATCTCATTGCAATTACCTTAAATAAAGAAGGCCAGGTTATTTTTTGTAATCATTCTTTTATTAACTTATCAGGTTACAAAATGGAAGAAGTCATTAATACAGACTGGTTCAATTTTTTTGTGGATAAAAATGAACGCATCAATCGTAAAGATAATTTTATCCAAGTATTCAAAAAAGGCATCGTTGGTGGCCATGGTGAAGGTGAAATTATAATAAAAGATGGCAGTAAACGTTTGATTGGATGGAGCAGTACTTTATCGTATGACCGTCAGCAATCCCCTATCAGTATTACCTTTATCGGTACAGATATCACCGAACAAAAATACGTTGAAAACGAATTAAGAAAAGCCAGTCAGGCCATTGAGCAAAGTCCAAATACTGTTATGATAACGGATACTTCAGGGCATATTGTTTACACAAATCCTAAATTTACGGAACTGACTGGCTACCAAAAAAAAGAAGTGCTCGGTCAAAACCCTAAAATACTGCAATCAGGTGAGACACAAAAAATCGATTACCAAAATCTATGGAATGCATTGAAAAATGACAAAGAGTGGGTGGGTGAATTTCATAATAAAAAGAAAAATGGGGAGTTGTATTGGGAAGCAGCCCGCATTTCAGCCATTAAAGATACCGCAGGTAATGTCACACACTTTCTGGCGGTCAAAGAAGATATCACAGAAAAGAAGCAGCTGGCAGAAGAAGTTGAATTAAGAAACAAAGAAATTGCCAAAAATGAATTATTGGCAGGCGTTGGGAAAATGGCCAATATGATTGCCCACGATCTCCGAAACCCCCTATCCTCCATTAAAATGGGCATGCAAATACTCAATAAGCAAAATGATCAACCACTGGGTGAAGATGGTAAAGAACTCATTGATATAGGACTTGAACAAGTTCACTACATGGAATGCATACTCAGTGATTTATTGAGTTTTTCCAGGCCAGATCAGATAAACTTAGAGTGGGTATCCATTGAAAAGCTTTTGGACACATCACTGATCAGCGTACAAAGTCAAATTGACGAACATAAGGTCACTATTAACACTGACTATCAAACAGGCTTACCCACAATTAATGCTGATAAAACAAAAATGCGCCAGGTTTTTTCAAATCTGGTTATTAATTCACTGCAGGCACTAAAGGGTTTACCAGGCAGAGCTTCAGTTATTTCAATTTCTGCTTTTCTCAATATCACAGACTTAGGTCCAATGATTGAAATTCAAATAGCCGATAACGGCACTGGCATTGATGAAGACACACAAAAAAAATTATTTGAACCTTTCTTCACCACAAGAGCCAAAGGTACAGGTCTGGGCTTGGCAATCGTGAAGCGAATTGTTGAGCAACATAAGGGACATATTCGGGTTGTTTCTGAAGCTTCACATGGCACAACCATATGCATAATATTACCCATTTCAAACACTGAAACTGAAGCTTAATTTATATTTAAATATTGACTAAAAAAAGAAAACAAGAAAATGAGTACCATATTAATTATTGATGATGACAAAGCCAGTTGCCGAATGTTGCAAATGCACTTTCGTGCTCAGGGACATGACGTGACCATGGCACACTCTGTGGATGAAGGCCTCAGTCACAGCGACAAGTTATCACCTGAAGTCATTATTCTCGACATCCGGATGCCTGGCCGAAGCGGGTTGGAAGGTTTGCCTGACATTAAAAAATCATTCATAAATTGTCGAGTCATTATGATCACTGCTTTTCATGATATGAACAGTACCATTCAGGCGATGAAAGATGGCGCCGATGATTATATTCACAAACCCATTGATTTGACCGAATTAGATAATGCCGTTAGCAAAGCACTCATTTCACACTATGGTTCTGAAGATGATATCCAAATTAATTCACCACCATTTTCTGACTCGGCTTTAAACTCTATGGTCGGTAGTACACCTGCCATGCGAGATATTTTCAAAACCATCGGTCGTGTCGCTCAAAGCCCTGCCAGTGTGTTAATCACGGGTGAAAGTGGTACAGGTAAAGAATTAGTAGCCCGAGCCATTCATTTATCCAGTGAGCGTGCCTCTGGGCCTTTTATAGCCATTAACTGCGCGGCTCTGGTAGAAACCCTGCTTGAATCAGATATGTTTGGTCATGAGAAAGGCGCATTCACAGGAGCGGTTAACAAACAGACAGGCAAATTTGCATTGGCCAATGACGGGACTATTTTTTTAGATGAAGTGGGTGAATTATCCCTCAGTATGCAGGCCAAGTTATTGCGAGTGCTGCAGGAAAAAGAATTCATTCCTGTCGGAGGAAAAGCCACTCAAACGACCAATGCCCGAGTCATTGCTGCGACCAATATTGATTTTAGCGAGCAGGTTAAAAACGGTCTCTTTCGCGAAGACTTATTTTATCGTTTACAAGTCGTTAATATTCATATTCCACCACTTAGAGAACGTAAAGAAGATATTTTTGACTTAGCACAATCCCTTTTAGGGCGAGCCAATAAGGAAATGAATAAAAATGTCACCCGTGTTTCTAATGATGTCATGCAGGCACTATGTGATTATAATTGGCCAGGTAACGTGCGTGAACTTGAAAATATTCTGATTAAATCAGTGGCTATGTCGCCTAGAGATATCATCACAGCTGATTTATTACCTGATAAAATTTTACAGAACATTGCCCCTCATGAGTCTCACAAAG
>JADGEK010000026.1:29547-46583 GCA_016744395.1 Gammaproteobacteria bacterium
GATGTTTGCCCAACTAATTTAAGTTTATTATCCAGTGCAATTGCACAACTTAAGCCAGAAGAAAAAAAGCAATTTCAGAGTATTTTTATCAGTGTTGATCCTGGGCGTGATACTTTAGAAATATTAGATGACTATGTAAAATATTTTGATGAGGATATGATTGGCTTAAGTGCAGCACCTGATGATCTTGATCCTGTAGTTGCTCAATACGGTGCTTATTATGAAAAAGTGCCTTATTCTAACTCGGCACTTATGTATGGTGTCGATCATACCTCAGAAACGTATATTGTAGGAAAAGATGGAAAACTCTTTGCCATTCTACCCCATGCAACAGAGTCTGTTAAAGTATTAGAGACTATTCGCAGTGCGATGACAAAATAATTCTGCCCTTAAAATCCATCCCTGAGCATATGACGACGGTGATAAAAAAACTTAACTATACAGAATAACCCGATTTCGTCCTTCTTTTTTAGCTGTATAAAGCGCCTCATCTGCTTGAGATATCAAATCATTTAATGTCAAAGTCTTTTCATTATTACGTTCAGAGAGTCCAAAGCTGGCGGTTAATGTGTTAACCGAAGAAAAAGAAAAATCTTGAATTAATCGTCTTAGTTTTTCAGCCAAGACACAAGAATCATTCAAATTTATTTTTGGAGAAATCATTATAAATTCTTCCCCGCCCCAACGGCCGACAATATCAGTATTGCGAATATTATCTTTCAGTATTTTGGAAAACTCAATTAAGACTTGATCACCAATCTGGTGACCATGTTGATCATTCACTCTTTTAAAAAAATCAATATCGATCATCATAATAGTATAATTCTGTTGATAACGCTGAAATAAAGCTTCTTGTTGCTCAAGAATTTCATCTAACTTAACTCGATTATAAATTTGTGTCAGTTTGTCAGTTACAGAAATAATTTCTAATTGAGCATTATATTTCTTCAATAAGTAATATCGATAAAAAAGAAAGAGTGCGATAACAGCTAAGGCAACAATCCATTTCCATAAACGACCATAATCCACAACCTTTTCATAGCGTATTGCCAGCCACTGATTTAAAATCTTTTGTTTTTCCTTTTCTGTAATCGTCAAAATCGTTTTTTCAAAAATACTATACAGTAAAGGTTCATCATTTCGAGTAGCAACACCCAACTCCCATTGTTCATTAAATTTACCAATAATTTTTAATTCACCAACAAAATTACGTTGAAATTCATAACCAATGGTAACCAATGTACCAATGAAGCCGTAGAGCTCCCCATGATTCACCATTTCTAAACCTTGATGGAGAGAGTCCACATCAATAAAAGTCATCTCTGGATATTTTTCTCTTAAAATTTCACCAAAAGCATAGCCTCTGACAACCCCTAATTTTTTTTCTTTTAAGCTAGAGAAATCAGCAATAAAAAACTCATTAGTTTTAGCTGCAACGACTAAAGGAATAGACAGGTATGGTTTTGTAAAATTCATATAAGAACGACGTTCTTGTGTTTCCATAGCCAGTGAGTAGATATCACATTGCCTTGCTTTAGCCATAACAATCGACTCGGCCCATGATTGACTGGGTTGAAGAATAATTGGCACACCAATTTTTTGTGCCATAATGGATATATAATCAGCTGTCATACCAATGTGTTTCCCCTTTTCTATCTTTTCAAGGGGCATCCAGTCAGGATCGATGCACATGGTTATTTTACTTTTTTCTTTTAGATAGGCTTGTTCCTGCTCAGTAAAATTAACGCGAGCATAAGCGTTAAAGTTCAAAGCACTCAAAAGGGCGGTCAATAAAAGTACGGTGGTTATACGAATCATTTTACTCAACATTCTTATCCTGCAATAACTCAATAAAATCATTGACAGGTATTGGCTTAGAAAAATAATAGCCTTGAAACAGTCGGCAATCATTGGCCAGCAAGAAATCTAATTGTTCCTTGGTTTCAACCCCTTCGGCAATGACTTCCAAGTCCAGATTTCGGGCCATATCAATAATTGTCTGAACAATGGCATCATCATTTTTATCTTTAGTTACATCTCGTATAAAGGTTTGATCAATTTTCAGCATATTAACGGGGAGTGATTTTAGATAGGATAAAGAGGAATAACCTGTGCCAAAATCATCAATTGAAAAATGAATGCCCATTTCCTGCATTTTTTTCATTTTATTTGAAAACGATGAAAAATTTCCTACTAACGATTGTTCTGTAATTTCCAGTTCAATGTATTTGGCTTCAACTTGATGTCTTTCTAATAAAGAAATGACTTCATCCAAATAGTCTTTTCGAGCAAACTGTCCCGGACTGACATTAATAGCAATGCCTTTAAAAGAGTCCGTGGTATTAACTTTTAATATGTCTTTTAAATGTTGAAAAACAAGCTCCATAACAGACTTACCCAGAGCATGAACCAGGCCTGATTCTTCAGCAATAGGAATAAATTCACCTGGAGAGATAAAGCCTTTTTCAGGGTGTTGCCAACGCACGAGGGCTTCTGCCGATATAATCGTATGATTCTCATCATATTGAGGTTGTAAATGGATCGTCAGTTTGTTGTTATCAATGGCCTCTCGAAGATCATTTTGTAATAGTAGGCGATGTTCCAACATCAGCTGCATGTGCGGTGCAAATAATTTAACCGTATTCTTGCCTTCTCCTTTGGCCTGATACATAGCGATATCTGCATATTTTATAATATCGTGACTGTCTCTGCCTTTTTCGGGATACATAACAATTCCAATACTACAGCTTATTTGATGTTTCTCCCCATCAAGCTCATAATAATCTTGCAGTTGTTCCAGAATTTTATCTGCGATGGTTTGTGCCCGTCCTGATGCAGAGACTATATTTTCACCTAAACTGCACAGCAGAATAACGAACTCATCACCCCCTAAACGACAGGCTAAATCTTCTTTTCGGATCAACGATATCAGTCGCTTAGCAACTTCTTTGAGCAATAAATCACCCATTTGATGACCGCGACTGTCATTGATGGTTTTAAAATCGTCCAAATCAATAAATAATAAGGCGCCCTGATCATTATGGCGTTCACAACGGGCAATTTCCTGATCTAATCGCTCCATTAGTAAGCGTCGATTCGACAAACCCGTCAGTGGATCAAATAAAGAAAGATTATAGGCCTCTCTTTTAGCGAGTATTTGTTCACTCATATCATGAGCAATAAAGATAATCATATCTTTATCCAATATACGCTCATGGTCATAATCGAAGATGGCAGTATGCCCTTGGAAAAATTTTGTTTCTGAATTGATCTCTAATTTATAATCAATCACTTTAGGTTCACGTGATTCCAGTGTTTCACGAATGGTTTGCATGACAGCATCGGAGACGTTTTCTGGTAGAATTTCGGTCAGTTTTTTACCGATCAGCATTTCTTTTTGCTTGTAAAGGAGTTGATCATTATTACCATATATTTCAATATACTCACCCTCTTCATCCAAAATAAAAGCCAGCTCTGGCATCGCATTTATAAAGGCACTGAGTAATGCATGTTGTTCCTGTAAATCTTTTTTGCTCCGAGTGGCATTCAACTCTGCTTTAGCCTGCTTAAACATTCTCTGTGAAATGATTTCAGACATATGATTCAAACCACGCTTTAACTCTGTAATTTCATCATTTTCCTTGTTACTTTCTGGCCACCTTTCCATATTTCCATTTTTAATTGATTGTATCTGCAACAGAGCACCATTAATACGTTTAACTAAATAGTTTGAAAATAAAAAGCCAATCCCCAGTGCAATGATTAGAACAATGAAAAAACCTTTGGCAACAACAGTGATGTATTCATTCAACCGTGAATAAAGCTCATTATGTTTTATTGCAACAAAAAGACCTAAGCCCCATTGAGGAATCTTCTTATAAAAGTAAACTTCTTTATTAGCTGTCTCAGAATCATTGGAAGTAAAAACTTCAATTAAAGAAGAGTGAGTTTCACTGCCAGTTTTTTCCTGGTGCTTTTTTTGAAGCAGGCTAATATCATGAATATCTGCATCTTTACCCAAAATGATAATGTTGGCCTCTTTATCCAGAAGAACGATACTTCCTTTTTTACCTTGCTTTTCATAATACAAAGAAAAGTCATTTTCAAGAAGCTCTAATACTTTTTTATAATACCCATTAACATCCTGCAAACCATGTTGTGCCAGGGCATCATACTCCTGTTCAATGTGCTGCTGCATATTGTCTAAATCATTTTGAACCAATTGGCTATTCAAATCATAAACAATCCCTTTAATGGTATTAATGCCAATAACAATACTCATTACTGCGGTCAAGCTCACTAATATAATTGTAAATAGACTCAGTTTTGGTAATAACTTCATAATGTCAATTATTCCATCGATAGGGCTGGCTATTACGTAAGAGATCAATTTCAAAAACAATGCCCAGTTTTTCCGCTAAATCAAGATTGACTGTCGTATTTACCTGCTGATTATTAACAATTGGAATTGAGCGCGGTGAATGACCATTTAGAATACGGATAGCAGTCTTTGCTGCATACTGTCCCTGCTCTTGGGGTACTTGCAAGAACCCCAGTAAAACAAAAGGTATCATGCCCAGTTCAGTTGTGCCCGTGGGTATTTTCGTATTCTCCATAATAAACTGGTGCATTTGATTACTATCCCAATCTCTTATACTGACATTATTTTGGACAATCAGGATATCAACCTCATTTTGTAGAGATAAAAATGCATCATGCCATTGCTTTGTATTTTCAACAAAGACAATTTTATTAAAAACCAAGCCTAATTTTTTCACATAGTGATTAATATTTTTTCGATCACTCAATGCTGTTCCAGATAAAATTCCCAGGCGCTTTCCATGAGCATATCGAGCTAATTCCTTAGGCAGTGGAGCAATCAGTGAGACCTCCTCCATACCCGTTGCATTTTCATAAGGATATCCATAAGCCGAAGCATCCCAGTTAACACCACAAAAGACAATGGGGATATCAACATTTTTATAGTAAGGTTCAATTAAATATTTACTGGCATTATCATCTGAGGCAATAATGACATCAGGCTTGTAGGATTCAATTAGCTCTTTAGCCCTCAAAGCACTTGCTTTTATGTATTGAAGCTCAGGGTTTCGCTTGGTATCCATGGAATAAACCACCATTTCAATGCCCTCTGCATCAAAAATCGAGCGTGCACCAGCCACTATTCCTGCCGTCCAAGTGTAATCCTGATGATAAGAATCGATAAATAAAACACGTTTCGATTTAATTTCAGAATGGGTCGATTGTGAATAAACAGGAAGGCTTATGCAGGAAAAAACAGCAATCAATATAAATAAATATAGACACTTAAATAATTGCTCAGTCATTAATTTCATTCACTTTTTTTCACTCTCCTGAGAAGGAAAAAGCATCTTAGATTACGACCAATGTATACCAATTTAGAAACATCTTTATAAAATACTCAACTCACAGGATAGAAAAAATACGCTCTAAAATCAACATGAATAACGATGACAAGACAAACAATATTAAAAAAAGAAAGACCTTTACCCTGGAACAAATCTAATTCTTATTTTATCAGTATTATAGTACTATGATACTGACTTTAAGAGAGGAACACATGATATCAACTGGTAAAAACAGACTGCTTCAACTTCTGGTATTAGTCATTGCGTTTTCTTCAAGCAATGACACATTAGCTAATGAATCAATAGCTTACCCTAATATCATTAATTATTACAACATATTTCACCCAGTGATTGGCCGTAAAGGCATGGTCGTCAGTCAAAGTAACCTGGCCAGTCAAGTCGGTGCAGACATTCTTCATCAAGGTGGAAATGCCATTGATGCTGCCGTTGCCGTTGGATTTGCCCTGGCAGTCGTGTTACCCAGAGCAGGTAATATTAGTGGCGGTGGTTTCATGCTCGTACATCTGGCAAAGAAGAACAAAACGGTCGCAATCAACTATCGTGAAATGGCACCGTCCAGAGCTTATAGGGATTTATTTCTTAATGAAAATCAACAGCCTGATACCGAAAAAGCCCTACATTCTCTCACCTCAGCAGGCGTACCAGGCACTGTCGCTGGACTGCACTATGCACTGGAACAATATGGCTCAATGTCATGGGCTGATGTGATTAAACCCGCAATAAAATTAGCACGTCAGGGCGTTTTGATTAATGATGATATGCTGTCTATTTTTAAAAAAGAAGAGGCCACATTAAAGAAAAATCCTGAAACCTGCCGCGTCTTCTTCAAAGCAGACTGTATTCCCTATCAGGCAGGAGACGTTTTAAAACAACCTGATTTAGCGAACACCTTAGCGCACATCAGCCAACATGGTAAGGCGGGGTTTTATCAAGGAAAAATAGCACAACAAATCGTGTCCGCGATGAAAGCAGGTAATGGCTTGATCACATTAGAGGATCTGGCCAATTATCATGTGCAGGAAGTGGAGCCTATCCACGGTTCTTTTAACGGCTATGAAATATTAACCATGCCGCCGCCAAGTTCAGGTGGTGTACATTTAGTTCAAATGCTGAATATACTGGAAGCATTGCCCTTAAAAAACACGAAAAATGGCAGTGCGGCGATGATGCACTTCCAGATAGAAATATTTAAACGTGCCTATGCTGATCGCAGCACCTATCTGGGCGATCCTGACTTTGTGAAAGTACCGGTTAAAGCTTTAACCAGTCAGACTTATGCCTCTCACTTAGCAAAGCAGATAAAGGCTGATGTGATAACACCTTCCAGTCAAATTAAGGCGGGCAAGCCACTGAGATATGAAACACCTGATACCACTCACTTTTCAGTCATGGACAAAGCAGGTAATGCGGTGAGTAATACTTACACTTTAAACCACTACTATGGCAGTGGAATCACCATTCCAGGCACAGGTTTTTTTATGAATAATACCATGGATGACTTTTCAGCAAAACCTGGCAGCCCAAACAGCTATGGTTTAGTCGGGGGAGAAGCGAATGCTATTGCTGCCAAAAAACGTCCACTCAGTTCCATGACACCAACCATCGTATTAAAAGATGGTAGGCCTTACATTGCCACAGGAACCCCTGGTGGCAGTAAAATAATAACCACTGTGTTCCAACAACTCGTCAATACACTGTTGTACAACATGAATATTGTTGAAGCCACCAATGCACCACGAATCCATCATCAATGGATGCCCGATATTTTATTGGTTGAGGAAGACATCCCTACCGATACTTTGGATATATTAAAAAAACGAGGTTATACAATAGAAGTCTCTAAATCACTCGGCAGCCTACAATCCATCATGTTAGAAAACGGTATTTTTCTAGGTGCTGCCGATCCTCGTCGACCTGGTGCATTAGCAGTACCTGTCAAATAAAAGAAAAAACCTGAAGGCCAAACAAGCAATGATGCCTGTCGACCTTTAGCATTTTATTTAATTCAACATTCAAAATGAGCCATTTGACACTACTTCTTCGGCAAGTAAATATCAGTACACGTGCCCTCTGCAACTTCTGTGGCAAAGTTGAGCGTTTCAGATAAAGTTGGGTGCGGATGAATGGTCAGTGCAACATCTTCCATTTCTGCCCCCATTTCAACAGCCAGCGCAGCTTCAGCAATGAGTTCACCTGCATTTTTACCTAAAATACCCGTACCCAGCATGCGATGACTCTGTTTATCATAAAGCACTTTGGTCATACCCACGTCCGCGCCCACGGATAAAGCTCTACCACTGGCTGCCCAGGGGAAAATACCTTTTTCGTACTCAATGCCTTCAGCTTTAAGTTGCTCTTCTGTCTGACCACACCAGGCAATTTCAGGCTCGGTGTAAGCTACCGAAGGAATAGTACGTGCATCAAAAAAGCGCTTCTGGCCATCAATCACTTCTGCAGCAATTTTAGCTTCATGGGTTGCCTTATGAGCCAACATCGGTTGACCAACCACGTCACCAATAGCAAAGATGTGATCGACATTGGTTCGCTGCTGTGTGTCAGCAGGGATAAAGCCTTGTTCATTAACCATCACACCTGCTTTATCTGCATCAATCAGCTTACCATTTGGTGAACGACCAATTGCCACAAGGACATTATCAAAAGTATCTTGCTCAGGTGCTTTTTTACCTTCAAATTTACAGACGATACCATCATCAGACGGAGTTAATTCCGTAACTTTGGTATTCACAAAGATATTTTCATAACGTCGTTTTAAAGTTCGTTCAAAGGGCTTAAGCAAATCTCTATCGGCTCCAGGAATAAGACCTGGACCTAATTCAACTACAGTCACCTGAGTACCTAATGCATGATAGACCGTCGCCATTTCAAGACCGATAATACCACCACCCACGACCAAAAGCCGCTTGGGTATGTTATGTAATTCTAAGGCATCCGTTGAGTCCCAAACACGCTCATCTTCCCATGGAATAAAGGGCAGCTTTGTCACAGATGAACCAGCAGCAATAATACAATTTTCAAAAGCGACAATCTGCTTTTTACCATCAGAGCCTTCAGCGTTATCTGGAGCTTCAACTTCAATCGTATTGGCTGAAGTAAACTTACCAAATCCAGTCACAATCTGAACTTTACGTTGCTTAGCCAGTTGTTTCAAACCACCCGTCAAACGTCCAACCACTTTATTTTTATGGGCACGTATTTTATCGATATCAATTTCAGGCTCTTGATAAGTGACACCTAAATCTGAAAATTCACGTGCTTCATTTACAACTTCTGCCACATGCAATAAAGCTTTAGAAGGAATACAGCCCACATTCAAACAGACACCACCAAGAAAATCATCTTTCTCAATAAGCACAACTTGTTTTCCTAAATCAGCCGCTCTAAAGGCAGCGGTGTAACCACCGGGGCCTGACCCCAGTACCACTACTTGAGCTTGAACATCCGCATCACCGTCAAAACTGGCAGCTGCTGGAGCAGGTTCTGCTGGCTTTACTACTTTTTCAGCTTCTGCTGGTTCTGCGTTTTGAGAGCCTTCAGCGACTTCTAACTCCAGAACAATGCCACCTTCAGCAATGTTATCGCCTAAACTCACTTTAAGTGATTTAACGATACCTGCATCAGAGCTTGGTATTTCCATACTGGCTTTATCAGATTCAACCGTAATGAGTGGATCGTCCACGTTTACTTCATCACCTGGACTGACCAGAATTTCAATAATTTCAACACTGTCAAAGTCGCCAATATTCGGGACTTTTACTTCAATGGTATGACTCATTTTTTAATTCCCGTTGATTACATCAATAAATAGCGAACATCTGACAACATCTTACTCAGATAAGTCGAAAAGGCAGCACCTTGAGCACCATCAATCACACGGTGGTCATAAGAAAGTGACAGAGGACACACCAAACGAGGTTCAAAATCTGAACCATTCCAAACGGGTTGCATCTTAGAACGAGAGACGCCAAGAATAGCGACTTCAGGTGCATTTAAAATCGGCGTAAAACTGGTTCCACCGATGCCACCAAGGCTGGAAATAGTGAAACACCCTCCTTGCATTTCAGAAGGTTTCAGCTTTTTGTCTCGTGCTTTAATGGACACTTCACGTAATTCTGTGGCCAGTTCACCTAAACTTTTCTGATCGACATCACGAATGACTGGAACCACTAAACCATCAGGTGTCGCGACGGCAATACCAATGTGATAGTAGTTTTTCTGTATTAATGATTCTCCTGAAGCATCTAAAGAGGAATTAAAGCGAGGAAATTCTTTCAAACCTGCAACGACAGCTTTCATCATAAATGACAGCATAGTTACTTTAATGCCTTTATCAGCGTACTCCAGATTACTCTTCTTACGAAAAGCTTCCAGCTCAGTGATATCTGCTTCGTCAAATTGGGTCACATGAGGGATATTGACCCAATTACGGTGCATAAATTTGCCCGTTAGAATATTAATCTTAGAGAGTTTTTTCGTCTCTATTTCACCCCATTGACTGAAATCAACTTCAGGCATTGGTGCAACACCTAAGCTGGCACTGCCACCTGAAGGCTCTTTTAATGCCTGCTTAACGAAGTCCTTAATATTTTCTCTGAGCACACGTTCATGGTTGCCAGTACCTTTTACTCGAGTCAAATCAACGCCTAACTCACGAGCAAATTTGCGCACTGATGGTGACGCATGTGCTCTTTTGAAATTATCATGATCAACATTGATGGTTGGTGATTGCTTTCGTTCTGGTACTGGCTTTGGAGCTGCTGCAACGGGTGCTGCTGCTGGTACTGGCTCTGTTTTCGCAGGTTCAGCAGCAGGTTCTGCTGTCTCACCAACTGATGCTGCATCTAATAAAATAAGCAGTGAACCTTCTGCAACCTGATCACCAATATTGACTTTTACTTTGGCAACAACACCCGCATGACTGCTGGGAATTTCCATTGTTGCTTTATCTGACTCAACCGTGATAAGTGAATCTTCCACACTGATGGTCTCACCTTCAGAGACCAGAATTTCAATGACTTCAACGCCATCAAAATCACCTATATCCGGTACAAATACTTCTATCATTTTACTCATGATGTTCTCCCTTACTTAAGCAGTTGCTGGATTTGGTTTTTCAGGATCGATACCATATTTTACAATAGCATCCTGTACCTTACCCGCAGGGAACTGCCCGTCATCAGCCAATGATTTCAATGCCGCGATAACAATATAAGTGGCATTCACTTCAAAGAATTTACGCAATTGAGCGCGAGTATCAGAGCGGCCAAAGCCGTCTGTGCCCAAGACATCATACTGGGCTGGTACCCATTTTCTGATTTGATCAGAATAACCCTTAACATAATCGGTTGCGGAGAGCACTGGCCCGCGGCGATCTTTCAGACATTTCTCAATATAAGAAACCTTAGATTCTTCCAGAGGATGTAATCGATTCCAGCGATCCACATCCTGTGCTTCTCGACGCAGTTCATTATAGCTGGTGACACTCCAGACATCGGCATCAACTGACCAGTCTTCATCCAGCATACGTGCCGCTTCAATGACTTCACGTAAAATCGTACCCGAGCCCATCAACTGAATCTTCTTACGACGCTTACCACCACCTTGCAATAAGTACATACCTTTTAGGATGCCTTTTTCGGCACCTTTAGGTAATGCAGGCTGAGTGTAATTTTCATTCATTACAGTGATATAATAGAACACATTTTCCTGTTCTTTATACATACGACGCATGCCGTCTTGAATGATTACGGCTAATTCATAGGCAAAGGTCGGATCATAGGTAATACAGTTTGGAATGGTTGCAGCAGTAATTAATGAGTGACCATCCTGATGCTGTAAACCTTCACCTGCCAGAGTGGTTCTGCCTGCGGTTCCCCCCATCAGGAAGCCTCGTGCCTGCATATCACCTGCCATCCAGGCCAGATCACCAATGCGCTGAAAACCAAACATAGAATAATAAATGTAAAACGGCACCATATTCACATTATGGTTACTATAGGCAGTAGCAGCAGCAATCCATGAAGACATGCCACCCGCTTCATTAATACCTTCTTGAAGGATATGACCTGATTTATCTTCTTTATAAAACATCACTTGGTCTTTATCCTGAGGCGTATAAAGTTGACCAACTGAAGAGTAGATACCCAGCTGGCGGAACATGCCTTCCATACCAAAGGTACGGGCTTCATCAGGAACGATGGGGACAACGTTATCACCCATTTTTTTGTCTCGGCTCAGCAAGGTTAACATTCTTACAAAGGCCATTGTGGTTGACATTTCTTTGTCACCCGAACCTTTTAACAGGGGTTCAAAAATAGACACATCAGGCACTTCCAAAGGAGGTGCAGTGCAATTTCGTACTGGCATCAAACCACCCAGAGCCTCACGCTTGGACATCATGTATTTATACTCATCGCTGTCGGTACCTGGATGGTAATAATCTGCTTTCGCGGCCTGGTCATCACTGATAGGAATATTGAAACGATTTTTATAAGCAATCATTTCTTCGGCATCCAGTTTTTTCTGTGAGTGAGTACGCATCTGCCCTTCACCCGCCGAACCCATTCCATAACCTTTGACGGTATGAGCCAGAACAACGACAGGTTGACCCACAGTATCAGCAGCTTCTTTATAAGCAGCATAGACTTTATGAGGATCATGGCCACCACGGTTCAAACGCCAGATGTCAGCATCTGACATATTAGCTACCATGGCTTTTAATTCAGGGTATTTACCAAAGAAATGTTCACGAACATAAGCACCGTCTTTTGATTTGTAGTTCTGGAAATCACCATCAACACATTCCATCATACGACGTTTCAGCAAACCGTCTTTATCTTTTGCTAATAATGGATCCCAGTAACTGCCCCACATGACTTTAATGACTTTCCAGCCTACGCCCCGGAACTGCGCTTCGAGTTCCTGAACAATTTTGCCATTGCCTCGAACAGGTCCATCAAGACGTTGCAGGTTACAGTTAATGACCCAAATTAAGTTATCGAGTTTTTCACGAGCGGCCAGTGAAATAGCCCCCAGTGACTCTGGCTCATCCGTTTCACCATCACCAATGAAAGTCCAGATTTTACGGCCGCGAGTACATGATAAACCACGGTCGTGCATATAATGCATAAAGCGCGCCTGGTAAATGGATTGAATGGGACCCAGCCCCATAGAAACCGTTGGAAACTGCCAAAAATCAGGCATCAACCAGGGGTGAGGATAGGAAGATAAGCCATCGCCATCGACTTCCTGACGAAATTTATCCAGTTTAGCTTCATCCAGTCGCCCTTCTAAAAAGGCGCGGGCATACATACCTGGTGCAGAGTGTCCCTGAAACAAGACCATATCACCGCCATGCTCATGGGTTGGTGCACGGAAAAAATGGTTAAACCCCACATCATATAAAGTTGCTGCTGAGGCAAAACTGGCAATGTGTCCACCCAGTTCTGTGGACTTGCGGTTCGCTTTAACGACCATTGCAGCTGCATTCCAGCGGATCAATGAACGAACTCTTGCTTCCATAGCAACATCACCAGGAATTGCCTGCTCCAGGTGAGTAGGAATGGTATTCACATAAGCGGTCGTTGATGAATGAGGCAAATTCACACCCGAGCGTCGTACTTTCTCAATCATCTGCTCTAATAAAAAATGAGCGCGTTCTGGACCTTCAACTTCTAAAACACTCTCCAGGGCATCAAGCCACTCCTGTGTTTCTAACTGATCAACATCCTGCTCAAGACTCTGCCCGGAATTGGAAGTTTCGTTCTGGTTTGACATGGTTTTATCTCCTGCCATTCACTAATAAATCGGATTATTCTATGATTGACCCAACCGACATTAGCATTTTATTATTTAATAATTATCACTTTCATTGTTCTTTAATTATTGCTTCATAGTATTTTTTGAGTAAATTATTGCTCTAAAAATTAGCATTATTTACACATCTAATTTTATATACTTATTTTTCAATAAGTTACATAGAAGAAATAAATATCCATTTTTTCTTCGACCAAGTATAGAAAATAATACACCAGATTACAATGCTATAATTCATTAGTAAAACGGGGTTTCTACTGAGTTCCCGACTCTGAGATACAATCAATTTCCTAGAAAAATCACGCCTGTGCCCACGATACTATGCAAATTTTGCCTTAAGGTTTATTTTAAAAAGCCGTTAAGTGGTAAAGATTGGGGAAAAATAAAGAACGTAAAGACCAGATTATTCAAGGCTTTGAAGCTTCAGAACAAGCCAGTGAGCATAAGAGCAAGGTTGAATTAACATTAAAAAGTGAGAAAAGAAAAATAAAATCAAAGCGATTTGCTATTCAGTCTTTGTTTATTGGGCATCAAAAACCATATTAGCCCAACTAACCGCTTCAATATGGGCAATAAAAATATCATTTTGGGTCAGTTCTTTAAAATGTGCGTTTTTACAGTCTGATACTTCATAAGCCATGACACATTGAATCGCTTCTCCACAATCACCTTTACGATCCAATAGGGCATCCACGATATCCTGTTTTAAAGGGAGAGGTTTAAGAAGATCCGACAGTTCTCTTTCCATTAAAATATCCAGCCCAGAAAACAAACCCACAGTAAAAAAACATTCCTGATCACTTAAACTGGCCGTTTCAGAAAGCAGCTCACACATTTTTGCCCGGACCATAGTCAAGTGAAGAATTTCGGAAGGACGATCATCCATACTCGTCAAGGCTAATAATGAAACCCAGGAACACAACCTTTTACGCCCTAAAATGACAATCGCCTGACGAATGGAATCAATTTCTCGATTGAGATTAAACAGTGCAGAATTGATCATCTTTAACATTTTGTAGCTGAATGAAACATCAAAGCCAATTGCACCTTCTATTTCATCCATATCCGAGTCAGGATTCATCAGTATGGCTAATAAATTAAGTACTGCCATCTTATTCGAGGCCAGCGTCTTTTTCTTAATGACTCTGGGCTTACTTAGAAAATACCCCTGGAAATATTCAAAGCCAAGACGATGACAGAGAAAAAATTCTTCCATTGTTTCAATTTTTTCAGCTAATAATTTGACATCAAATGTTTTTAATATATTGACATGCTCAATCAACTCTTCCTCAGACAGCTGCATAATATCTATTTTGACAATATCAATAAAGGCCATGAGTGGTTTGTGATCAGGGTTATAAATATAATCATCCAATGCGATCGTAAACCCTTGTGCTTTGAGTCGTTTTGTTGCTTCTATAATTTCATCGGTAATGACAATGTCTTCAAGAATTTCAAGAACCGTTTGTTTCGGTGAAATAGGCAATGAATTGTCATCTAGCATGAATTGCTCAGTCAAATTAATAAAAGCCAAGCAATTACCAACCAGTTTTTCCAAACCAATTTCCAGATAAGCATTAATGATTGTTCTTGATGTTGCACCATCTGCACCAACACTCTGAAAGGCATTAGCAGGAGCACCATCAGAACGAAATAACAACTCATATCCAAAAAGTTTAAGTTGTTTATTATAAATAGGCTGTCGACCAACAAATATCTCAGGCATTAAACAAACCTCATCAATTAATAATCTATTTACTCTACAAACGTTTTTTTAAACAGCTCAGTCAATCCTGAGAAAAAGATTGTCTAGCAGTCTCAATATTTAAGGCCGTCTTAAAGGGAGGTGTTTCATTAATAAAACACGACAAACCAAATGCGGCAGAAGGTTGCATATCAATGACAATGACTTGCGTATTATTTAATTTACACAACGTTGTCAAATACTTTAGCCATTCATAATAGGTTTGATCGATCAATGCAATATTTTTTAAATCATAGAGCAGTCCCTTGCTTTGATTTTTTTGCAAAAAAGCAATAATATCGTCAGCATATTGTTCAGGATGAGCAGGATCAAGGCTTAAGCCTGGCTCTAAAAGCACACATTGCCTGGATAAAATGGTCAAGTGTATACCTTGCATTTCTAATCCTTGGTTGAAACCGTGACATTTAAATAACGAAAAGCTTCTTTGAGTCCTTCTGACAAGGTGGCTCGGGTCACAACGTCACCAAGATCGATATTAAGATTGGTTAATGCCCTTGCAATTTCTGGTCGTATGCCCGTAATAATCGGTGTTGCCCCCATCAATTTTACCGCACGCATCATTTGAATCAGATGATGTGCGACTTGTGAATCAATGGTCATGACGCCAGTTACATCTATGACGACCATTCTTGACCGTTCACTTTCAATTTTTTGCAATAGCTTTTCCATGACCACCATGGTTCGTGATGAATCGAGGCTACCAATAATAGGCAAGGTCAAAACACCATCCCAAATTTCAGTAATTGGAGTAGAAGTTTGTAACAATTCCTCCTGTTGAGCCTTTATAGTAAACTCTTTTTCTCCCAGGTATATTTCAAACACATTCAACGTCATGTCATTAAATAACGAGGCCATCATTAATAAGACTTCACGGTATTGTGACATCGTCATTGAAGTATCATCATGCAAGCCTTCAATTAAGCTCGTTTGCAAAAAATGCATGTAGGAAACAAAGAGATCCATAGTACCACCACGGATCTGAATTTCTTCTGAGCAATTATTAAAAAATGAAATAAGAGCCTTATATTCATGGCTCTCTTTATTGGATTTATCACTGACCAAATCCTGAGTGTGTAAAATCCCCACAAACAACTCAAGAAACTCAAGGGAATAATCTTCAATTTCTTCACCTGAAAGCAGATTATCATCCCCAAAAGCATCGGCACCTTTGCTTTCAATGAGTGATGTTATATTACCAATATTGAGTTTTAGATTGTCAATGAGCAGTTCTGCTGTTGACATTTTTTTCTTTCTCACCATAAATACCTCTATTCACTTTTACGTTCTTTGACACTGATTTTTTTTAGAGCAATGATGGATTGGTCATCACTACTTCTACCTTTTTTATTACCCAGAAAAAAACAAATTAACTGGGGGTGTTGCTCCCAAAGCCCAGGAAAATCCTCGAGTTTCCAATTTCGTCGAATACCATCGGATGCACTTAAAATTAACTCATCTGAGTTTAATGTAAATTCTTGTCGGCTATAACTGCGTGAAGCTCTGCCGAGAATACCTGAGCACACTGCAAGCTCATTTAACTGTGAATGATTAAGCTTGTTGCTTGAAGAGGCTTCAATGCGAAACAGGCGCATATCACCAACAGCACAGTATTCACCTTGACTCAGCTCTGCATTGTATTTCAAGGCGACGACTGCTGCTCCTGCTGTCGTGACCAGTGCTCGCTGAGTCATATCCAATATTTTTTCAACATTCTTACTCAAAATATCGCCTTTAATCATTTTCACTTTTTGGACAATTTTTTCGGCTTCAGGTCCATGGCCTGTGGCATCTATATGCAAACAGCTCATCTTTTTAGCATCCAGATTCAACCATAAGTCATCACCATTTTGGGCCATGTCATGATAAGCCCGGCAAAACAAACCATATTGATAGTTAGCAGGCTTTTCTTTCTCTGAACGATAAAACCGTCCCCAACAGGCAACACCATGCCAGGCATTTTTATCACTTAAAGCATCCGTGGTGAGGGTGAACAATGCCGATTCATGCGCCATACGGGAAATTGATCCCAG
>JADGEK010000026.1:46683-54751 GCA_016744395.1 Gammaproteobacteria bacterium
TCTGATCGCAGCAGGGCAATGCCAATACTCACTTTACCATCCATGCTTTTCAATATTTTTTCTGCTGCTCGGCTGGCAATATCTGTTTGCGCAAAGAAAATAATAGCAAATTCATCCCCCCCCATGCGGCAGACATGATCCACGTCCTTTCGAGTAAATTGAGTCATAAATTTTGCCATTTTTTTTAAGACTTCATCACCAGCCTGATGTCCCAAGGTATCATTAACTTGTTTAAAATAGTCTAAATCCAGCATGATCAGAGACAATAAATCACCTTGTCTTTGACAGTATTTGACGCTTTTTTGTAAACGTCTGTCATAAGCACCTCGATTGTAAATCTGCGTCAGACTATCAATTTCTGCAGCATGGATACTGTCTTGTAATTGAGAACGTTTTGTGTCCAGTTTTTGCTCAAGAAGTAATAATTCTTGCGCAGCACGTTCTTTAGCTGCAGTCATTTCCACACGTATACTTTCATTGTGTTGACGTAATAATTCCGGGTCACTGACTTCACTTTCTAAACGCAGTATTTCTTTAATTTCATGAAGACGCTCAATAGACGGTATATTACTCAAATGAAGAAACAATTCATTGTTAGATTTTTCTAAAGTACGATTGTTCGCTCTATCGCAAGTGCCTAAATATAGTTTATTCACATGGATCAATAATTGTAAATTTGAATATTCTGATTTCAAATTTTGTTGTATTGAAATGCCTTTAAGCATCATGGGCAGTTTTGATGCCCCAAGAAAAGAACTGACATTAAGCATTTCCAGGCATTTCATAACAAATTGAATAAATCGTTGCTTATCTGGCTCAGAGAATAGAGGAAGTGTTAAAAGAACAATCGACTGAGTGTCAACTAACTCATTTGCTTCAAATGATGTTCTTAATTCTGTGGTCGATGATTCTGTAATTGACATAAGGATTAATGAGTGGACCTCTTTATACCCATTCTCTTTGAAAAAAGGAGGATATTCGTTATTGTTATTATGTTTAATAAGTTATAGTACAAATCAGAAATAATACAACTATTCCAAAGTCCAAGATGAACCTCAATAAAACAGCCTTGCTCACCCCTTCGGCAAGCAGCCATTCGCTGAAAAAACAGTTATTACACTTATTAACATTGGCAATTCCCGTGATTGCAACTCAATTCAGTCAAATGGCCATGGGTGTCGTTGATACAGTCATGTCAGGCCATGCCAGTGCCATTGATTTAGCCGCTGTCGCTGTGGGTTCCAGCATTTGGATACCTTTGATTTTATTGATTGGAGGCATTTTAACCGCCATCACTCCCACCGTGGCTCATTTTTGTGGTGCCAAAGAGTATTCTAGAATTGGCCATACCATTCGGCAATCCATCTGGATTGGAGTCCTTCTCAGTCTTTTGGGTTTTGCTGCCTTGTTTTCTATCTATGATTTATTTGCCTTTATGGCTGTTAAAGCCCCGATTCTTCCCATTGCAACAGGCTATCTACAAGCCATTGCCTGGGGAATGCCAGCCATCGTCGGATTTTTCATCTTACGCTATCTCAATGAAGGTATGGCTAATATTTTACCCGTCATGCTCGTCGGCTTTCTTGGTCTTTTGGTGAATGTAGTTTCAAATTTTATTTTGATTTTTGGCCATTTTGGTGCGCCCGCTCTTGGTGGTGTTGGTGCTGGATGGGCAACCACAATCACCCATTGGATAATGCTTTTTTGCCTACTCATTTATCTGTTTAATAGTAAAAAATTTGCTCATATCAAACTTTTTGAAATGGATATGATGCCTCACATTAATGAATTAAAAACAATACTGGCACTGGGTATCCCCATCGGTATTACTTTTTTTGTAGAGGGCAGTATTTTTTCAATTATTGCTCTATTCCTTGCTTCTTTAGGCGTTGTTACTGTGGCATCGCATCAAATAGCACTGAGCTTTTCATCACTTATCTTCATTTTGCCTTTGAGCTTATCCATTAGTTTAACCATACAAGTTGGACATCAAATGGGTGCACAGCAGTATTTACAAATGAGAGAGACCATAAAGGCAGGATATTTAATCAGCTTAAGTATCTCTATAATTGCAGCAGTACTCATTATTAATTATTCATCGGGCATTGCAGCCCTATATACTGATAATATCGATGTCATTGAGTTAGCCAGCAGTTTAATGATTTTTACCGCGTTGTATCAATTTTCAGATGGCATTCAACTCTGCTCAGCAGGCTCATTACGAGGTTTAAAAGACACGACCATTCCAATGTTTCTATCCATCGTGGCTTATTGGTTCATTGGTTTCCCCCTGGGTTATACACTGGCTTTAACTGACATCATTACCGATGCCATGGGAGCAAAAGGATTCTGGATTGGCTTATTGAGTGGCTTAAGTATTTCCGCTGTCTTTATGAGCTGGAGACTTTACAACACATTTAATCGGCGTTGTCAGTTTAATCAGACACAATAACAAAAATCAGCCACGACTCTTTTAGCTTATGAAAATGCAGGAAAAAGTGTAAGATGGTTACAATACCATCTGGAGAAAAAGAGCATTAAAATTATTACTTCGTGGAAGTTAGTGCAAAATATTATACTGATGATAATCATTAAACCTGAAATGACTCATCTGCTTTAGCAATATAAAGGTTGTCAGCATGGATTTAGAAATTCGCCATCTTAAAACGTTGGTTGGCCTGAAAGAGACTGGCAGTTTAGTGGCAACCGCTGAACGCCTGAATCTATCACAATCCGCCCTATCTCATCAGCTCAAGGTTCTTGAAGATTATCTTGGCACACCCGTATTAGTTCGAAAAACACGCCCTATGCGTTTCACGCCTGCCGGCTATAAGCTACTTGAGCTTGCAGACAAAGTACTACCCTTAGTCAAACAGACTGAGCAACAATTATCACGTATAAAAACAGGCGATAGTGGTAGTTTACGGATTGGTGTTGAGTGTCATAGTTGTTTTGATTGGCTGATGCCGACCCTTGATCAGTACCGTCTGGACTGGCCAGATGTCGAGTTGGATTTATTAACAGGATTTGACTTAAATCCGACTGAATCATTACTGCGGGCAAATACAGACTTAATCGTCACCTCTGATATTCGCAATAGCGATGAAGTCAGTTATATCCCTCTTTTTAATTATCAAATTCTATTGGCGGTCTCAAAGGATCACCCTCTGGCCTCTGAAGCCTGTATCTTTGCCGAAGATATGTACGATGACACCCTCATCACCTACCCTGTTGAGCGGGAACGGCTGGATATTTTTACCCGATTTTTAACACCTGCAGGTGTTGAACCCAGTCTGGTTCGACACTCTCAGGTCAATGCTATGACTTTACAGTTAATCGCCAGTAATCGTGGTGTTTCCGCGTTACCTTGCTGGGTCCTTCATGAAAAAGTGCTACAACAATATGGTATCAAAGCTCTGCCTCTGGGTGAAAAAGGCAGCTGGGGCATTTTGTATGCAGCCATTCGAAAAGAAGATCAAGAACAGGCCTATATCACTGCCTTTATCAAGCAAGCCAAACTGATTATTGAAAGTCATCTAGAAGGCATCATTTCGATATAAATAATGTTGAATTTTAACACACCTAAAGTCATTCTTTTTATTGGTCATCTTTGGCCTGAACCCACGTCATCTGCAGCAGGATATCGGACTCTTGCTCTGCTTAAGGCCATTATCAGCAAGCAAAAAGACAATCATTGGCAGCTTCATTTCACCAGTGCCGCGGATAAAACAGAGTTTTGTGCTGATATGGATCATTGGGGGATTATCAGCCATACAATCACACTCAATGACAGTTCATTTGATCTTTTTATTCAAGATTTACAGCCTGAGATGGTCTTTTATGATCGATTTATTACTGAAGAACAGTTTGCGCCACGAGTTCATGAGCACTGTCCTGATGCCATTAATATTCTTGATACCCAGGATTTACATTTCTTACGCAGAGCCCGACAAACCTTCTTAAAAAAGACCTCAGGTTCCAATGGCATAAACACAGAGCAGGCCGTTAATTTATATACTGATGATAGTATTCGTGAAATTGCCGCCATATTGCGTTGCGATCTCAGTTTGATCATTTCAAGCTATGAAATGCGACTACTCATTGAACAATTTAACATTGCTCCTGAATTGTTGCACTATTGCCCCTTTATGTTAAATTCTGATCAATACAAAACGGACAGTCTAAGCTTTGAAGAACGTGAGCATTTTGTCATGATTGGCAATTTTCTCCACCCACCCAATTGGGATGCCGTACTTTGGTGTTATCAATCCATTTGGCCCCAAATTAGAAAACAATTACCACTGGCTGAAATGCATGTTTATGGCGCTTACCCATCTGAAAAGGTCTGGCAACTGCATAAACCAGACAAAGGATTTATTATTAAAGGCCGAGCTCAGGATGCCATAGAAACACTGAGCCATTATCGAGTTAACCTTGCCCCACTACGCTTTGGGGCAGGAATCAAAGGCAAAATTGCTGATGGATTTCTCGCTAAAACACCTTGTGTCACAACGGATATTGGTCAGGAAGGCATGGCCGATAATATGGATTGGGGTGGACTGGTTATACAAAAAAGTCATAATGGTCAATATGATGAGCAGGCAATTGCTCAACATGCAATTGATTTATATAACAACAAACCACTGTGGCAACAAAGCAGTCAACGTGGTGAAGCGATAATCCAGAAACAATTTAATGAACTCCAGCATGCCAATGCATTCACTCATCACTTAGAACAACTCATCATGAACTTAGCAGAACATCGAAAAAACAACTTCTATGGCCAAATCCTGCGCCACAACCTCTATCGAAGCCAGTATTTTATGAGTAAATGGATCGAGGAAAAAAATAAAGTGAAGTAAGACACACTCTGACTTTAAATAAAAACAAACTGGTTGCCTATCCCATCATCTGGTCTATAGTTAATATCAAAGCTCTCTATGAAGTGACAACATACGTTATTGACATTTGGAACTGATCTCTATGGATTTTGCGTCTCTGGTTGGTATTTTTTCTGGTTTTGCACTGATTCTTTCAGCCATTTTATTAGGTGGTGATTTTAAAACCTTTATTAATGTACCTGGAATGATGATTGTCTTTGGGGGTACCATTTCTGCCACTTTGCTTACTTTTCCCTTAAAAGACATTCTCACTGCATTTAAGAGTGCTTTTTTCGTTTTTGGAACGAACAAACAACGCCCTGAGCAATTAATACAAACCATGCTCCAGCTCACTCAACTTAGCCGCAGAAAGGGACTACTGTCACTGTCTGAAGTGAAAACCAATTCTCCTTTTTTAAAACGAGCCTGTGATCTGATTGCGGATGCGTCCGATGAGCAAATGATACGCCATGTCTTACGTACTGAAATTAACTCAATGAAAGCAAGGCATTTTAATGTTCAGGATGTTTTTAAAAAAATGGCCATGTATTCACCTGCATTTGGTATGTTAGGCACACTCATTGGTCTGATACAAATGTTAAGCACTCTGGACGATCCTGCAACAATCGGCCCTTCTATGGCAGTCGCCTTGCTCACAACATTCTATGGTTCCTTATTAGCAACAGTTGTTTTTATACCCATCGCAGGGAAATTAAAGTCTCGAACGATGTTCGAAGTGATTAATCTTGAAATTATGTTTGAAGGAGCAATTTGTATTCTAAAAGATAATAATCAATTATCTGTGTATGAAAAACTGTCCTCTTATTTACCCAGAACTCAGAGACCTTCAATGGGTGGCAGTTCAAAAAAAACCTCTAAAAAGAAATGAAACGGCAGCCTATAGGTCTTACTCATGGCGAATACTAAACCATCAACAACAAAAGAGTCTGCAATAAAAAACCCTGGAATAGCAGCTAAACTGAACCCGTCTATTGAAGCAATGCAGAGTGATGATTCCGATAATACGATTGATGAAATTGCGGATGAAGAGGGTGCACCTGCCTGGATGGTGACATTTGCTGACTTAATGACGCTCCTGCTCGTTTTTTTTGTTTTACTATTTTCTATTTCTTCTGTCGAGAAAGAACGTTTTAAATCGGTTTTATCTTCCATTCAAATTGCCCTAAACCAAAACACACCAATTGCTTCTCAAATCATTATTCAACAGGCTCCACCCTCTACCGATTCTAAAGTTGAGCCGATCATTCCACAACCTGGTATGGATGAAGCGGAACAACCTAAAGAATCCGATAAAGATAATTTAATGGAAGATATTGAGAGTCTGATACAGGAACAACGCCTGGGTGAATTTGTTTATGTGTATACTGAAGGTGACCGCATTATCATTCGCATAAAAGGTACCATTCTTTTCCCTTCTGGTGATGTGGAACTTTTTGATGATGCCATCCCTATTTTCGATGATATTTATTCTTTATTTAAAAAATATGCTGACTATAATATTGATATTAAGGGTTATACCGATAATACACCGATTGCTACCTCACGTTTTCCATCGAATTGGGAGCTTTCTGCGGTTCGTGCCACTACCGTGTTAAGATTTTTTTTAGAGCAGGGTATTGACCCAGTACGAATGTCAGCAACAGGTTATTCTGATTTATTCCCTATTTCAAGTAATGAAACAGAAGAAGGTCGGGCTCAAAACAGGAGGGTAGAATTTGTTCTGGAAAAAGAAGAGTGACAATGCCATCACGATCGAAATAGACTCTGAAGATCGCCGAAATGGAGTACGCATCAAACCAATGGATGAGATGATAATTCACTATAATGATCAACATTTTAAATTGATTGATATTAGTTTTTCAGGCTTAGCATTCCAATCAGAGCCCGACTTATACAAGACTGATGATACATTGGAGATCTCACTGTCTCTCCCCTTAGGAAATAAAGGGATATTGTCCGAAAAGAAAATTCCAATCCAGTGTTTAATCAGAATAATTCATACTTTCAATACTATTTATCATTGCCGCTTTAGTGACCTGAATCACCAGAACAAATTACTGCTTGATCGATTCATTTTAAATGAACAGAAAAGAAAAATTATCTCCGACATTAATACCTCTGAAGAGTAAGTGAATGCATACCTCTATTCTCAGTAAGCAATTTATTTACTCATCCAGGATTTACCATCAACTTGTCATTACCCAACGACTGTTTTTTTGTACAGTTTTTAAAGCTTTTCCACATCATTTTGTATTTGACGTTTAGTGAGAATTGCAGTAATTCAAAATCAACAGAAAGAGAAGTGTTTCTCACTCGGTGAAATGCCTATAAACGACTGTAAGGGAGAAAGGTGTGTCTGTCTGGGGCCGCTTCAAGGCCATCCCTGGCACGCTTAACCTCTGGCATCCATGCCTCCGAAAACCCCAGACAGACGCACCTTTCTCCCTCACAGTCTCTTACAGCACTTACCTCACTCGCGTTGTCCAAAAGCAACATCAAAAGCCAAAGCAACTGGAGCAAGACCAATCTTCAAAGTTTGTCACATAAAAATAAAATCTTTAACTCTATGGATATAAAATCAATTGGTTATGAATCAATTTAATAAATAATGTTTATAACTATTTTTGATATAAATGTAAACTCTCAAAAAAGAGAGTAATAAAGATTTTTACTAAGTTTCCATTAGAGCCATTATAAATAGCTAATAAATCATTGAGATAAGATGTCCAAAAACCAGCATAAAACAGTTATTTCCATATACAAATCAAACTACTTAAAAAGGCAAGTTTCAAACACCATTCAAATCAATATTTCTATTCTTGATTTGATAATTTAACCTATACTTTAGCAAAATAAAATCACTGCTTTCGACAAACAGTGGCTTAATTAGCACTTACTTATTTAGTCACTAAGGCCGTATAGCGGCTATTTTTAAGTATTAAATTTTGAGGCTAAATTAATAGCTTTCTAACTGTCAAAATTCTTTACACAGCGTCGAGAACGTCCCAAAGCGATTACTCACTATTTTTGTTGGCTTCACGTCAATAGTAAAATAGCGGCCATTCAATCCAATCTATTTTGTTTATAAAATTGTCAGAATATGTCTATAAACAGTCAAAGTTGGCGGTAAATTTAATGAGCTGTGGTGAGATTTATCGTATTCCCTG
>JADGEK010000117.1 GCA_016744395.1 Gammaproteobacteria bacterium
TGCAGCAGATGTAGCAATGGGTGCCAGCGTTAAACAAAAAATCATAAATGCAGCCAGAAAATAGAGCTGACCGCTAATGGGTAAACCTGCCATACTACTACCCACCGCATTTGCGGAGAAAATCAGCACAGGTATATACAGAGGTAAAACCAATAATGACAACAACATACCGCCTCGTTTTAATGCCACAACCAAAGCCATACCAATGGCACCAATCAAGCTCAATATCGGGGTTCCAAGCAACAAGGTAATCATTAAAGTTTCAATGGCATCCGAGCTTAAAAACATCACTGTACCTAATAAAGGGGAAAATATAATTATAGGAAATCCAGTAATGAGCCAATGAACGATAATTTTAGCCAATACCATAACAGAGAGTGGATATTCGCTCAGTAACATAAGTTCCAAAGTCCCATCATCAAAATCTGAACGAAACAGAGAATCAAGAGAGAGCATAGAAGCTAAGAGTGCAGCAACCCAAATAATACCTGGGCCAATTTCTGCGAGAGTCTGTTTCTCCGGACTGATACCCAGAGGAAAAAGAGTGACGACAATCACAAAGAAAAACAGAGGATTCAGTATCTCACTTTTGTGCCTGAAGGCTAAGCGTAAATCACGTTTTAGTAAGCTAAGAAAAGCGTTGTACAATCTAAATACCCTAAACTTATACGAATAATAAGCGATTAGTGAAACTTGAAAGACATTTTACAGTGTTCTGGTGTGACATCATAGCCTTAAACTAACAAACTCATTTTTTTTACCTGTTTATCACAATAAGCATTTGATTTTAATGTCTTATCTTTCATTTTAACAAAAACAAAGCATCATAAGATTATTATTCCTATGAACCCTCAGTTGCAAACAAAAAAAGTCAGCTTAAAGTTATATTAATAATATCTTTTATTTTTATAACTTATTTTCAGGAAGTGTTTTTATTTATCCGTTCTACGACAGATTAAATATTTTTACGTTGTTCTATAATTCCATTATTATATGGTAATGACAACTTGATTTGAGTTTGGCAAATAATATGATGTGTGTCAAAAGTATTTTAAAAAACAGATTATTTACTTGACATTCAATTTTTTTCAAAGCACAAAAAATGGCAAACCCAAGCATAAATATAAAAAAAGAGGGGTTACCTTAGCGTTAAGAAAATTAGAGTTGATAGTAAATTGATTACTATGTAATTTGGCCAGAAGGTAATTGAAGGTATTTAGTGATACAGTTTTCCAGACTAACGTCCTGGTGAGTTGTTAATAAAACCATGCCATCAGCACTCACGTGTTGCTGAATCGCCTCTAAAAACAAATCAACACCGATAACGTCAAGAGAGGTGAAGGGTTCATCTAAAATCCAAAGTCTGGTATTAGAAAGCATTGTTTGTGCAAGCGCTACTCTTCGTTTTTGACCCGCTGAGAGCTGGTTGCAATACATTTCTTCAAAACCATATAAACCAACAACATCCAAAGCATCAAAAATTTCTTGCTCCGTACGAGGTGTTCTAATTTCACAATAACTATGAATATTTTCTACAGCTGTTAATTCCAGTTTAATACCCAGTTTATGCCCCATAAACGCAATTTGTTCGTTATATTCACTGCGGTATTTACGACAATCATAGCCATCAAAATTCACTGTTCCCGTTATAGGTAAGGCCAAACCAGCCAAGATTCTAAGCATACTGGTTTTCCCAGCGCCATTTTCACCTTTTATATGAAGGATTTCTCCAGGTAACACCTCAAAACTCAGATCATTAAATAATTCTCTATAACCTCGTTCACAGGTCAAGTGACTCACATTGAGTCCTTTTGATGCCTTATGTTCTTGTTGATTGTTTTGTTGTAACACATGCTTCTCTTATTTGTATGGTAGAGACAAGGCATGCCTTGTTTCTACAGTAAATGCAATCTTCTAACCTTCAGTTTAGATTTGGCATCTTAGCCAACTTGCATAAAGTTCGCAAATTCAAGTTTAAACAATAAGACCAAGTGACTGTTTTATAGGCTTGTTTTTTTTATGATTAGAAAATATCACAAAAAAGTTTTACACAGCTAGATGAATTTGATAAATAGTCTTAGTGCTGACTATATCAGAATTCTCTTTTATAGCTAGATTGTCAATGCCAATTACAAAACAAATCATAAGCCATTGATTTTAATTATCTTATTTTAAGCCTGTAAAATTGTTTATTTTGTAATCAATTTGTAACATAGCTCAATGAGAACAAGCTTTCAGAGTTTTACCCAAAGTTTATTCACAGAGTTATCCACAGGATATGTGGATTAATTTTGAATTAAAATAAAAAGGCAATAAAGAGCCTCAATAAGACTCTCATTCGTAGCATTTTTGATTTTAATTCAAAATTCAAAATTAATCCCTTCCGATACCTCAATAATTTCTAGCTTGTCACCGATATTTAAACAATTATCACTAAGGTAGGTTAATTTGTGCAGTAAATTTTGGCCAAAGAACACTTTATTATTCTTTTTTCGAAATTTAGACAATGTTAACAAGGGTTCCTTACTCTCTTTTTTGCCTGTTTGAGGGTTAATGGTAGTAATCACGCAACGTGAACAAGGTTTTACCGCAAAAAAATCAATCTGATTAATTTTAAAATGACCCAGTTGATCTTCCTCATAGGGTTTACAACCAGACAAAACAATATTTGGACGAAAGCGTTCCATGGTTAAATCAATATCAACTCGGCTATTCAAATCATCCAAAGAGGCCTCACTGATCAACAAATTGGGGAAACCATCAGAAAAGCTGGCAATATCATCCCCTTTTTTACTGATCGCATAATCAGAATCCACTGGTCTTAAAGTACTGTCTGGCATATAGACTAACTGGCAATCAATATCTAAAAACTCACTGAACCAATTATCGATTGCAGTATTGATGTGATGTGCGTTTACAGTATCATCCCAGCAGGTCACCTCAACTTCATCATACAATTCTATCTGAGGATCCGGGTATGGAATGATCAACACTGGCATATCTGGTGCTCTGACCGATAAACCATAGCTCATAACATCCGATTCAAATGAGGGTTCAATCAAGGTCATTTTAGGATATTGGCGCTGAGTAATAAAACGCTTATCTTTATCAATCAACATCCAGCGGCGATCATACTGAAACCCTCTTTGTTCCAATTGAACAGAGTCCAACGAAACACCTGTCAATGATTTTATGGGATAAATCCAAAGCTGAGAAACAGCGATGTCTGTCATGATACTTACCTCATACTGTTGCGGACTCAAAAAAAGGGTCCTTTTTTGGCCAAAATACACGGCTTAGAATAAAACCAGAACTGAATTAATAAAAAAACAGTTTTTAAGAGAATACTTTTTAAGTATCTCCTAGTATAAAGCCATATCCTCTCAAAAAATCATTTATAAACGATAAATTAAAAAAGTCTAAAAAAGACTAGTATTTTTTTTTTAATACCCTATAATGTGCACCACTTCGGAGCGGTAGTTCAGCTGGTTAGAATACCTGCCTGTCACGCAGGGGGTCGCGGGTTCGAGTCCCGTCCGTTCCGCCACTTTTTAATAAAAAGTATCTAATGCATCTAATTAGAGCTTTTTTTCTAAAGCCATCTCTTAAAATTGATAGAGAATAAGAGCTAAATTCCAAAAAATCATCCCCGATACTTTATTAATATAAAATTTCTCTCTATTATTTCTTAAATGACCATTAAATTATTAACATTTGATCTGGACGATACGCTCTGGCCTTGTATGGCCACGATATTAAAAACGGAAGAGCGACTGCATCAGTGGTTTAATGAACACCACCCCGATATTCCCAATCAATATTCAATTAAACAATTACGCGGCAAACGAATCCAACTGGCAAAAAAGCACCAACATATCGCTCACGACTTGACCGCATTACGAAAAAAATCCTTCGCACAACTATCTCAAGAAATGGGTCATACCCCCCAACAAGAAAAACACTTTATTCAAGAAGCCTTTGATTTTTACTTCAACGAGCGAAATAAAGTGAATTTGTATGAGGATGTCATACCGACCTTAGAAGCTCTAAAAGCAAACTACCAACTCGGTGCTGTCACCAATGGCAATGCCGACATCTACCTGATTGGCCTGGGGCATTTATTTGCATTTTCCTGGTCTGCTGCTGATGCTGGCCAACAAAAGCCCCACCCAGTTGTTTTTGACTCATTATTAGAAAAACAACAATTAAAAGCATCTGAAGTGATTCATATCGGCGATGACCCCATTACCGACATACAAGGTGCCCAACAATCTGGAATTCGTTCAATTTGGCTCAATCGAAATAAATCACCCTGGCCTAAAGAACTAAATCCCCCTTTCATAGAGATAGATCAACTAAATCAATTGCCAGCAATCATTAAAGCGCTATAATTGATTTATCTCATCGATAAATCTTTGGAGGCTTAATGGCTTACATTATTACATCTATTGCCAGTATTTTATTTCTTATCTCTGTGATGCTTTTTCTTTTTACTTCTCCCATGAAACGATTATTGCACTTCTTCTTCGATCCTCGCTGGATAAATGCTGTTATTGTTGTGCGTATGTTGATGGGCTTTATTATTATTGCTGCTGCGCCTTTTACAGGTTTTCCCAATATGATGCTTTTTCTTGGTATTGCAGTCATTTTTTTAGCAATGACCATGCCTTTTTTTTCACTCGAAAGCCTGCATGAAATGTCAGACTGGTGGTTAGCACAATCCAATTGGATGTTACGCCTATATGCCCTTATTTTTGCATTGATCTGGATGTTTTTTATTTTTGCTTCACTGCCCGAACCCATGGTTTTTCATGAATTTCTACAAAGCATAGTCCCGCATACTCATTAAACGCTTAATGCTACTTTATTCATACCTCCTATTGAGATTTCCAATAGAATTGAAAATAAAGGGAAACTAATCTACAAGACCTCTGATTCCTGTTAAAATATTTCTCTTTTTATTCTGGATAATTGGTTTAATACAATGCCTCAATCAACATCATCGAGCTCTTCACAAAAAGCAATACAAAAACGCAGTCAACGATTTGCACAGCTTGAATCCCAACTTAAAGAACGAATCCTCTTTTTAGATGGTGCTATGGGGACAATGATTCAGCAGTATGAACTGGGTGAATCTGATTATCGAGGGGAGCGCTTTAAAGATTGGCCTTCAGATTTAAAAGGCAATAACGATCTCTTATCCATCACGCAGCCACAGATCATTAAATCCATTCACAGTCAGTATCTTGAAGCGGGTGCTGATATTATTGAAACCAATACTTTCAGCTCAACCACGATTGCAATGGCTGACTACAACATGGAAGAATTGGCTTATGAACTCAATGTGGCGTCTGCTCATATCGCCCGTGAAGCGGCGAATGAAGCTGAAGAAAAAGACGGTATACCACGCTTTGTTGCAGGTGTTCTAGGCCCAACTAATCGTACCGCCAGTATCTCTCCTGATGTCAATGATCCCGGCTTTCGTAATGTCACTTTTGATCAATTAGTTGAAGCCTATTACGATGCGACTCGTGGTCTTGTCGATGGCGGAGCTGATACACTGCTCATTGAAACCATTTTCGATACACTCAATGCCAAAGCAGCCGTATTTGCCGTTAAAAAATATTTTGATGACCATGATATTGAATACCCTATTATGATTTCAGGCACCATTACAGACAAATCGGGGCGAACCCTTTCCGGACAAACAACTGAAGCTTTTTATAATGCCTTAAATCATGCCGATCCTATTTCAATAGGCTTGAACTGCGCTTTAGGTGCAGGCGATCTGCGTGCATACGTTGAAGAACTGTCCAGAATTTCCAGTTGCGCTGTTTCTGCCCACCCCAATGCTGGCTTGCCTAATGAGTTAGGCGGTTATGACGAGTCACCTGAGCAAATGGCTGAGCAACTGGAAGAATGGGCAGAATCTGGCTTTATCAATATAATCGGTGGTTGCTGTGGTACCTCACCTGAGACTATCAGGGCCATTAAAAATGCAATTGAGAAACACGCGCCACGCATTACTCCTGAAAGTAACAAACAATGTCGTCTTTCAGGCCAGGAACCCTTTAACATTAATGATGATTCCCTATTCATTAATGTGGGTGAACGCACCAATGTCACAGGTTCAGCCCGCTTCTTACGCCTGATCAAAGAAGAAAATTATGAAGAAGCCATTTCAGTGGCTCAACAACAGGTTGAAAGCGGCGCACAGATCATTGACATCAACATGGATGAAGCCATGCTCGATGGTCAGGCAGCGATGACTCGCTTTTTAAATCTAATTGCAGCTGAGCCCGAAATAGCCAAAGTCCCCATCATGGTAGACTCCTCAAAATGGGACGTCATTGAAGCAGGCTTAAAGTGCATACAAGGTAAAGGCATCGTCAACTCCATTAGTCTTAAAGAAGGTGAAGAGCAATTCATACATCATGCAAAGCTGATCAGACGATACGGTGCAGCCACCATCGTTATGGCTTTTGATGAGGAAGGTCAGGCCGACACTAAACAACGAAAAATTGATATCTGTACCCGCTCCTATAAAATATTAACTGAACAGATAGGCTTCCCACCTGAAGACATCATTTTTGACCCCAACATTTTTGCTGTCGCAACAGGTATTGATGAGCACAACAACTATGGTGTTGACTTTATTGAAGCCACTCATGTCATCAAACAGACACTGCCTTATGCCAAAATCTCTGGTGGTGTATCTAATGTGTCCTTCTCTTTTCGGGGTAATAACCCTGTTCGTGAAGCCATTCATGCAGTCTTTTTGTACCATGCAATTAAGGCAGGTATGGATATGGGCATTGTAAATGCAGGTCAACTGGCTATTTATGATGACATCCCAAAAGAATTACGCGACAAAGTAGAAGACGTGGTACTCAATCGCTCCTCTGATGATCAAGAGCTTAATCCAACCGATGCTCTACTGGAAGTTGCCGATAATTATCGTGGCGACGCCATTGGTGGTAAAGGCCGAGTTGTTGATCTTACTTGGCGTGAATTAGATGTTGCCGCACGACTCAGTCACGCACTGGTAAAAGGGATCACTGATTACATTGATGAAGATACCGAAGAAGCCCGTCTCAAATTTGATGAGCCCATTGAAGTCATTGAAGGCCCCTTAATGGACGGCATGAATACCGTCGGTGATTTATTCGGCAGCGGTAAGATGTTTTTACCTCAGGTCGTCAAATCAGCTCGTGTCATGAAAAAAGCCGTTGCCTGGTTAATGCCTTTTATTGATGCTCAAAAAGAAACGGCTGCAAAAGGTGGTCAATCCATCATGAGTAATAATGGCAAAATTTTAATGGCAACTGTTAAGGGTGATGTTCACGATATTGGTAAAAATATCGTCGGTGTTGTGCTGCAATGTAACAACTTTGAAGTCATTGATATGGGCGTGATGGTGCCTGCAGAAGACATTCTTAAAAAAGCCAAAGAGGAGAGTTGTGACATTATTGGTTTATCAGGCCTTATTACCCCATCATTGGATGAAATGGTTCATATCGCTAAAGAAATGCAGCGTCAGGACTTTACTATTCCAATAATGCTCGGTGGTGCTACCACATCCAGCATTCACACAGCGGTAAAAATTGAGCCTGAGTATGATAATCCTGTGGTCCATGTTGCTGATGCATCCCGGGCTGTGGGGGTCAGTCAAAGTTTATTGTCTGAAAAACTGAAAAACAACTTTGTCAAAACCATTAAAGCCGAATATCAGGCGATTCGTGATGCCCGAGCTAATAAGACAGCAAAAACCAATCAAATTACTTTGGCACAAGCTCAAAATAATAAACTGCCCATTGATTGGAGCAAAGAACCGGGAATCACTAAGCCCAGCTTTTTAGGCACCAAAACGTTCACTGACTTTCCATTAGCCGACTTGAAAGAACGGATCGATTGGGGGCCATTTTTCCAGACATGGGAACTTAAGGGCCGCTTTCCTGCTATTTTAGATAATAAAGTTTATGGTGAAGAGGCACGTAAAGTGTATCAGGATGCCACCGATATGCTCGATAAAATCATTAATGAAAAATGGCTGACAGCCAATGCCATTATCGGATTTTATCCAGCCAATAGTATCAACAATGATGACGTTGAGCTTTATCAGGATGACTCAAGAACCGAAGTATTAGAAACATTTCACTTCCTACGCCAACAAATGAAAAAGCCTTTGGGTAAATACAACCAATGCCTGGCAGACACCATTGCCCCTAAAGACAGTGGCGTACAAGACTATATTGGTGCCTTTGCTGTTACGACAGGCACTGGCATTGAGACTAAACTGGCTGAATTTGAAAAAGAGCATGATGACTACCAATCCATTATGCTCAAAGCTTTGGCCGATCGATTAGCCGAAGCTTTTGCTGAAACCATGCATGAACTGACACGCAAACAATACTGGGGTTATGCCGCGGATGAAACCTTAGATAACGTAGCCCTCATAAGAGAGCAATATCAAGGTATTCGTCCCGCACCAGGTTACCCTGCCTGTCCTGATCACACAGAAAAAGCAACGCTATGGTCTCTACTGGATGCAAAAAAGCAGACAGGCATAGAACTCACCAGCAGTTATGCCATGATGCCAGCAGCAGCAGTATCAGGTCTGTATTTTGCACATGAGCAGGCCAAGTATTTTGGTACAGGAAAAATTCATAAAGATCAGGTTGAAAACTATGCTCAGCGTAAAGACATTTCAATCGATGAAGCAGAACGCTGGTTATCACCTGTACTGAGTTATTAATCAAATATCTTCTTTCAAGGGACTTTTTTTATTAACGTCTTACATTACATACATGATCCCATGTGCAGCTGGTGTTATGCATTTAAGCCTGCACTAAAGCAACTGCGTCAACAATTACCACACGAGATGACATTCTCATCTCTTTTAGGTGGTTTAGCAGCAGATACAGACTTAGCCATGCCATCTGAAATGCGCCAACAATTACAAGCAACCTGGCAGCGCATAGAGCAAAAAGTACCTGGCATTCATTTTAATTTTGATTTTTGGAATAATTGGCAACAAACTCAACCACGTCGAGCAACCTACCCTGCTTGTCGTGCTGTCATAGCAGCCCACAGCTTTGAACTTAGTTCTTCTAAAGACAAATACGAAGAATTAATGATCAATGCGATCCAATCAGCCTATTATCAACAGGCACTTAACCCTTCCGATAATACAGTACTGGTCAAATTAGCAGGGGATATTGGTCTTAATGAACAATCATTTCAAGAACAGCTTGAGGCACCTGAAACTCAGCAAGAACTAGAAAAACAAATTGCTCAAACTCGACAAATGAACGCCCTCTCCTACCCTTCTTTAATATTACAAATAGACCAGAGCTTCTGGCCTGTCAGTATTGACTACCTCAACTCAGACTCCATTATTGAAACAATTAATATGCTATTGGAATTTGAATAACCTCTATCAACCAAAATAAGCGATCCTTTAAATCATCAACCGCTGGAATTTCTGCTCTTTGTGAGAAAGTATCTGGGGAAATTGTTGCTTGTTCCTAAGTACATCATTTATCCAACAATTAAAAAGTTATCGGCTAACAACAGACAAAACCTTTAATGTCTAGAATGACTTGATTCGAACCTGAATAAGCACTCACTCTCAACTCACAATATGACAATTGAATTAACAGAAACTGCTATGATAGATGATTTAGTAAATTCATTAGAGATTTTAACTCGTATATGGATGAAAGACTTTAGCTTCTCAATTGACTTAAATCAATAAAAAACATGTTTTAACTGCTAATACAAATAATAAAATTACTGATGCATTAGTTTCATCTCAATTATTGGATAAAGGACAACAACAATCGGTTTCTCAAATTATAGATAATCATTATGTCACTGTATTTTCAATTCAAAATTATGCCAATGAATCTGTGGGTGTTTTACTCATCGCAAGAGATATCAGTCAATATCTCCAAGAACTGGCAACAAGCCGTCAAGACAGCAAATCTACAAAAAATAAGATTCAACAGTTTATTTTTTCAATCGTGACCATTCTTGCCATTTGGTTAGTGATCGTCTTAGTTTTGAAAAAAGTGATTGAACAAGCAAAACAAATTGCCAGTGGTGATTTGGTTCATAAGCTTGAATCAAATCAAAATGATGAAATCGGTATTTTAGTGAATGCCTTACACAGTATGCAGGAAAGATTGTAGGAAATTGTTTCAAAAGTAAAAATATCCAGTGCTAATATAGCTCAAAATTCCTCAGATTTAAATAATAGTGAAATGGCCGCTGATGACATCAGCAACCTCGCCAAGTCGAGTGTATCCGTTTCTGAAAGAGCAGGCCTCTACCTCTGAAGAAATGAATACCCAGGCCATTATTTTAGAAGATATGATGAGCTTTTTTAATATTGATGAGGACTCTCAGGCAGTAAAACTGAAAAAAACAGATCAGAGTAATGGCACTCATTATATAGTCTTTTTTCATCAGCCATCCTATGCTGAGAAGCTAGCAGATTTGGAGCTGGAGAGCCCATTTTCTGCTTAATTTTTGGTTTGCTTCATAGCATAGATTTATCACAAGGTGGGATTCAGTTTAAACACACAACTGTGTGCGAGTAATAAAGTATCATACCAAATATTAAAAAAAGGAATCTATAATTAAGGCTCTTTGTACTTAGCGCCAATTGAAGGATCTTATTCATTTTAAAATCCAGCCCCAACAGCAGCATTTTCATGGGTTACAAAGTTCTGTTAAACTAAATTCAGTGTTTTTTATTCAATTAATGCCCTGAAACAGCTATATATTATTCTTCCATTAATATTTTCATCATCTGTTCATGACGATTTAAAAAGTCTTTTGTTATAGCATAGTGTTCCGTATCTTCATATGAAACCTCATAAATTCCACTATCAGAAAATTGATATATTTTGGCTCTTGGATATGCCAATAGAATAGGAGAATGTGTAGCAATTATAAATTGTGAATTGTCTTCGACAAGCTGGTGAATAGCAGAAATTGCGGCCATTTGTCTTGCTGGAGAAAGTGCAGCTTCAGGTTCATCCATTATGTATAGACCATTCCCACGAAGCTTATTCATCAGAGTAGACATAAAAGACTCACCATGGGACTGATTATGAAGTGATTTTCCTCCATATCCTTCAAGATATCCAGTTTCATCCATAAATGTAGCAAGATTATAAAAAC
>JADGEK010000118.1 GCA_016744395.1 Gammaproteobacteria bacterium
ACGAAAATCACGTTTACCATCTGTAACTCGAACACCAAAATTTTTGCTCAAAATATCGTTTAAGATTTTAGTTTCAGATTCAGCGGCAAATTCACCTTGCAAGTCAACACTGATTTTATTCCATGGAATACTGACAGAACCAGGAATAGTACCCTGCTGTACCCATTCAGGTGTGCGTGAATCCACGACTAACACACTATTATCACCATGACTTGAACGTTTAAGAAGCTGCAGCACTTCAAGTTCACCAATTGTACCTACACCTTTAGCAACCGTAATAGGTTCTACACAAAAAGGAGGGCAGGCTCTAGCGGTATGAGTAAAAGCCACAGGTATTGTTGCCTTCTTATCAGTTTCACGCCTGATAGTAATTGTTTTGCCATTGTGTAATACATCAACATCTTTCAATGAAGGGGTAATGTATCCCTCGCCAATGACAACAGAACTGGAGACAGTACCACCTTTCAAATAGGAAGGACTGGCAATATTTTTTTGAGCCTCCTGAGAAACAGCCTGTTCATAGCCGTAACTTCCCTGGCGTTCTGCCTTGCCAGCCAGCTTGATAGCTTTATCAAATTGTCCATCTTTCAAAGCAGCTTTAGCTTTTTTAATGATTTTACCTGTATCACGCCATTCACCACCAACAGATGCTGCGTGTTGACGAGAGGTTTCCGCTTTATCGATTGCTGCTTTAGCAATATCGGCGTTTTTATCCGCAGCAATTGCTGTACTACTCATGGCCAAGGCCAGGTTGAGTAATATTATGTTCGTTATTTTCACATCTTTCTCCTAATAAAAGAGTCCTAAGTAGAGTGTCCTAAATAGAATCTCCTACAAATATTTTTTGTTATTTACGTGCGCCTGGACCATTAAGTTCCATACCGTTACTAATATAAGTCAAAAAATATTCCAGATTACGATACTGTTCACCCTGAGCTTTAAATGGCTTAGCACGAACCTGCTTGTTACATCCAGTAAAACGGCGGTGTAAAGTACCCACTGTGCCCCACTTAGAGCGGTAAACTGGAAAATGGGTTGTGTGCCCGAGAGCTGGACTTAGAATTTCTGAACGAATTTGATTACCCGCATTCTGAACATGACAAGTCGCACATGAGAAATTCAACTGGCCTCTGCGCGTATAGAAGAATTTCTTACCATCTTCATAAGCAGCCATTGCGCCTGCATCACCTTCAGGTATGACGACCTGAGTTTTTTTACCACGGGATTGAAATGAGATATAAGAAAGTATGTTATTAATACTGCCTTTTTTATATTTCAACGGTTTTTCACCATTTGCTTTGCGACATTGGTTTAAAGCCAGTGGCAAGGTAATCACCATTGCTTGTTTTTTATCCCAGTGTGGATATTTTTGTGCAATTGCAGGACCATCAGCAAAGCAGTCTTTATATGTTTTTCCATTAGCAAATGGCTTTTCCCACATTGCCTGACCATCATCGATAGCAATCTCATAAGGAGGAAATTCTTCAATGGCTTCCCAGCTTTCTCTACCTACGGTGTCGTAGGCGTATGCGCCATTAGCAAATTCCTTTATGGGTACACCAGCAAAGCGGCCTTTAAAATAATCAGTAAGAACTTGTTGATCTTTTTCTGGCTCAGTCGTTGAACTTGCATTAGCAATAGTAACAACATTACATGCCAGACATATTAGAATTAATTTTGTCATTAATTTGTTCATAATCTATCTACTCATCAGTTTTTATCAAGAGTGTTATTATAGGGAGTGGATGTAGTCTACAACTTTATCCAACTCATCTTCTGTAAGAATCTCATAACGACCAAATAGAGGCATAGCTGTCTCTGAATTTCGCTTGGATGCATCTGCAATTTGAGATCTCAACACTTCTTTATCTGGAAAACGAGCTTTCATTCCAACTAATGGTGGAGCAATATTACCTGGACTCGCACCACCGACAATCATATGACAAGCTAAACAGTTGCCTTTAGGACGTGAAAAGGAAATTTCTTTACCCTCTTCCAATCTTGTTTTTGAACTGCTTTTTGACTCTGCTGCCAAGGCAGTCGAAGTTGATAGTGAAACACCAATCAGCATGGCGCTTGCAATACTCAGCAGCCCTTTGCTTTTTCTATTCATTCTTTTCTCCTAAGGAATCTTTGAAAATGAAGGTTATTGTCATGTTATTATTATTCTAGGATTCTTATTGCTTTTAATCAAACTAACTTACACAACATAAATAATAAAGGAGCATTATTCGACGCTGTTTGTGTAAGTTAAGTAGCTATTATGGCAACATGGTTGAAAAGGAAAAATTAGAAGATGTAATAATTTATATGGTGGTTTTCCTTAGCATGAACAACCAAAAGAAATAAATCAGAATAAACTTATATAATTATTGTATTAACTTAAGAAGCAGAGACATACGCATCAAATCAGATAAGGTATTCGCTTTCATTTTTTCCATCACTTTAGAGCGATGCGCTTCTACTGTCGATTGACTTATGTTCATTTCAGAAGCAATTATTTTGTTGCGCTTACCATCAATAACACATTGCAAAACTTCCTTTTCACGAGGGGTTAAATCATCATAGCGCTGTTCCACATCTTGTAATCGTGAAGATTCGCCTCTTTGTTTTGCATCCTGCTCAATGGCACGATGGACATTATCCAGCATCGACTGATTGTTAAATGGTTTCTCAATAAAATCAACAGCGCCTGCCGTCACAGCTCTTACAGCCATTGGCACATCACCATGACCTGTAATTATGATGATAGGCGGGTGAATTTTTTCTGCGCCTAACCTGCCCTGTAGATCCAAACCACTTAAGCCTGGCATGCGAACATCTAATATGAGGCAACCTGGTTTCGTTGCATCAAATTGATCAAGATACTCCTGTGCAGAAGAAAAGCTTTCTGATTTGAGGCCCACCGATTCCATCAACAAAGCCAGTGCACTACGAATAGGTTCCTCGTCATCAACAATAAAAACACTGGGCTCATTATTCATTTACATTACTCCACTAACTTTTTTGAAGAGAGCCCTTGGCCAGATAAGAGCTTTTTATTGACATCATTTACCTTACTGGCAACAGGTAAGGTAAAACGAAATACAGTACCGCCTCTATCATTAGAATGCAAATACAATTTACCTTGGTGCGATTCAATAATTCCCTGACTGATGGAAAGTCCCAGACCAAGACCATCATTTTTGCTGGTAATAAAAGGGTCAAATAAGCCATCTTTAATGGTGTCATCAATACCAGGCCCACTGTCTTGAACCGTAACAACGACAGCGTTACCTCCAGCCACTTCAGTCTTAATGGTTAACGTCCTGTGGCTTTTATGAATTGCTTGCATTGCTTCAATCGCATTTTTTAATAAATTCAGTAGAACCTGTTCAATTTGGATGGGCTGAGCCAGCACTTTATAAAGTTTTTTATCCATCTTTTTAATAATTTTAACATTGGCTTTATTCGCCTCGGATTTAATGAACAGCAGTACTTCAATAATTAGATCATTAATATCAATAATCGATCGCTCAGGCTGTTCTTTTCGAACAAATTGGCGTAACTGTTTAATGATTTCACCAGAATGCTCTGCCTGTATTCCTATTGTTTCCAGAGTATCCACCAATTTATCTTGTTCTATCCCGCCACTTTCAATCATCTGAATGCAGGCATATGAATTGGTTGCAATAGCCGTTAACGGCTGGTTAAGCTCATGAGCAATTCCTGAAGCCATTTCCCCCATGGTATTCAAACGCGCCATATGAGCAATTTCTTTCTGATGTTTTAATTTTTCTTCATCGGCTCGCTTTCGTTCACTGGTATCTCTAAAAACGACAACACTGCCAATGGCATCTCCTTTATGATCCAACATCGGTGTGCTGCTGTATTCCACAGGAAAACAAGTACCATCTTTTTTCCAGAAAATATCGTCTTCAATAAAGCGAGCTTGCTTGTCTTTAAATGTTAAGTGGACAGGACATTCTTCCAGGTGATGCACGGTGCCATCCGCATGAGTATGATGCAATAATTCATGTTGATTTGAATTTTTAAAATCCTCTAAGCCCCACCCGGATTTTTGTCTCATAGAACGATTGATAAAAATACAATTTCCTTGTGTATCCACCCCATAAATCCCATCACACACAGAATTTAGAATGAGATCATGTTGATTTTCCAAGGAACGTTTTGATTTTTTTAATTGCGCATTAAGACGTGCAACCCAGGTACTCATAATGGTGAGCATCAGTAAAAAGGCAATTAAAATGGATATACCTTTCCAATAGCGTTTTATCGCATCGGACAGTGTAAACCCTCGATTTCTTTCATAAGGAGGCAGATTCAGTTTTTTAAATAACTCATGAACTAATTGATAATCCAGAGGTACAGTCCAACCAGCATAATGATGAGATTTAGAAGCGTCAATATTACCCATTTTTAAAAGTGCAATGGCCACGTCTTGAGCCAATTGGTTCGAAGTATGTTTTAACTTACTAAAGGGCCATTCTGGATATAGAGTAGTGCTGTGAATATAAGGAAAACCATCATAGATCACGGGAGAAATAATCTTAAACTCATCCAGTCTAATATCACCATTTGCCGCCATTTTTTCAAGAATACCACTGCGCACCGTACCAACATCAACATAGCCATTTTTCACTGAAAAAACCACTTCGTCATGTGTTCCAGCAAATGAAATAGAAGCCAGATCTTTATAAGGATTAAGACCTTCTTCATGCATCAAGCCCCAGGCCATCTGAAAACCACCCAGAGAAATTTCATCAACAGCCATAAATTTTTTACCACGCAGACTGCGTATATCTCTTATATCATTTCGTCCCTTACGGGAAAAAACCACACCAGCAAAAAGATTAAGGGGAATGTCAGCAATTTGGTTATTAAGGGTAACAATTCTAGACACACGATAGAGCACTTCCATGTTGACATAAATACCAGAGTTCACCAGTAAAAAGTCCACTTCACCTGCACTGACAACGGAATCAATTTCATCAAAATCAAGAGGAATGATTTTAAACTCATACCCATCTAATGTTTCACTGAGATATTGAGCAGTTGGCAACCAGGTTGTTCTGGTCACATCATCACCGCGATGGCTTAAGACACCAATGCGGATCGCTTTGTCATTACCAATACTATTAGCATTGTCACTAGACACCACAGACCCTGACATAGCACCAAAAATGATGATGCAAAAGAAAATAAGTACTGTTTTTTGAATAATAATCAAATTAAGCCGTGTTCATTCTAAATAGAAGGTATGAATTATATAACTCCGGGCGCAAAATCAGCCATCCGTTATCCTGTATACATGCTAAGGAAAACCACCATAATCAATCTTATTTTTGTCCATATTTATTCGATTATAGATATTTAATAATAAAGATAATTATTACTCTAATTCAATATCTAATCAATTCAGAACACAAATAATTATAAAATTCTTTAACAAGCACGTTAAAAAGAACCTTAATAAGAGAGCTCAAGCATGTCAGTATCAAGTCACATTTCAAGAAGAAAGTTTGTCAAAATAATGGGCGTGGCAGGTACAGCAACCACCGTACCAGCCCTATTTCCTATCAAGGCACTGAGTGAGTCCAGTAAAGCAAAACCAGAAGACTTTTACAACATTCCTATGAAAGGAAATGCACGTCTACTGCATATTACAGATGTTCATGGACAATTAAATCCTGTTTATTTTCGTGAACCCAATGTCAACTTGGGAGTTGGTGATGCTTATGGCCGCCCTCCCCATGTCGTTGGCAAAAAATTACTCACCAAAATGGCACTTAAGCCAAATTCTCCAGAAGCTTATGCTTATACTTATTTAAACTTTGAAAATGTTGCAAAAATTTATGGTAAAACAGGTGGTTTTGCTCACATCAAGACACTTTTAGACCGTTTGCGTAAACAAGCAGGTGGAAAACAAAACACCCTGACCATTGATGGTGGTGATTTGTGGCAGGGTTCAGGCACTGCACTTTGGACTCGTGGAGTCGATATGGTTGAGGCCTCTAATATCATGGGCTTAGATGTCATGGTGGGCCACTGGGAATTCACCTATAAAGAAGAAGAAGTGTTAAGCAACGTTGCTTTATTTAAAGGGGACTTTATTGGTCAAAATGTTCGGGTAAAAGAAGATGCCATTATGAGTGACGAATACCCTGCAATGGTAGAACGCTACGATGGCAGTGGTCTTTATGATGAAGACTCAGGTCATGCTTTTCGACCTTATGTTATTAAAGAAATTAATGGTGCTCGTATCTGTATTATTGGTCAGGCTTTTCCTCGTACAGCCAATGCGAATCCACAGGAGTTTTTCCCTGACTGGTCATTTGGCTTGCGTGAAGATGACATGATTGAATTGGTCAACACCATTCGCACAGAAGAAAAGCCAGATGCCATTGTTTTACTGTCTCATAATGGTATGGATGTTGATATTAAAATGGCACAAAACGTGCCAGGGCTGAACGCTGTTTTTGGTGGTCATACTCATGATGGCATGCCGAAGCCAGTTGAAGTCAAAAATGTGGCTGGCGGAACTTGTCTTGTCACCAATGCAGGTTCTAATGGCAAATATATAGGTGTTATGGATTTTGATATTCAAAAAGGAAAAATTAAATCCATGAACTATCAAATGCTGCCTATCATCTCAGACTGGTTACCTGCTGATAAAGAAATGGCTGCATACATCAAGCAAATGCGTCAAACCAAGTATTCTGATAAGATCGTTGAAAGCCGTTCTAAGCAATATTTTTACAATAAGTCTCGTGTTGGTAAAACCTATGAGGAGATCCTCAATGAGAAACTGGCAATTGCAGATCGTTTATTGTATCGCAGGGGCAACTTCATGGGCACTTGGGATCAAGTTCTTTGTAATGCCCTTAGGCATGAATATAAAGCCGATGTTTCCATGTCAGCAGGTGTTCGTTGGGGTACCACAACACTTGAAGGCGACTGGATCACAATGGAAGACGTAATGACACAATGTGCCATTACTTATGGTGAAACTTATGTGTCTGAAATGTCAGGCCATGATTTACTTCGAATTCTAGAAGGCGTGGCTGACAACCTCTTTGATCCTGATCCTTACTTACAATCAGGTGGAGATATGGTTCGTATTGGGGGACTGGATTATACCATCAATCCAGACAAGCCAATTTATGAGCGTATTACTGAGGCACGTCTTGATAATGGTCATTTAATTGAACCTAAAGAAATGTATAAAGTAGCGGGCTGGGCTTCAGTCAACCGTACACCTGAAGGACGCTTAATGTGGGATGTCGTTCATGACTACATAATCAGTCAACGCAGTAAGGATAATGTCTTACGCCTGCCAAAAATCAACCACCCTAAATTAGTGGGAGTATCAAAGAACCCAGGCATTGCAGATTATCCAGGTGAGCTTGGATAAATTTCAATCCTACCAGAAATAATTGATTAAAAAGCAGCTGTAGTTTTTAAACTTGCAGCTGAATGAGCATTGCAGTAATTCAAGATCAACAGGAATAGAAGGTGTTTCTCGCTCGATAAAGTGCTTATGAATACGAATGGTTGGAGGTTTGGCTTGCCCTTGCTGGGGACGCTCATGCACATCCCTGTGTCGCTCTACCTCGGCATCCATGCCTCGCAAAGCCCCTGCAAGACAAGCCAAACCTCCACCCACTCTTCAACCGCAGTGACCTCGCTCGTGTTGTCCCAAATCAAGAGATGAGAAAAAGCCAGAGAACAACCCCCTTAATCCCCCTTCTAAAGAAGGGGGAAGCAACAGCAAAAGCTAAGAATAGCGTCTTAACTTAATTTTAGGTGCTCTTGCCCTTTCTTTGTTTTTGACTTTCCCACAAAAAACGAGAATAAATGCGGTTTGAGAGTGTGCGGAGGAGAGGCTAAGCTGTTTGGGGTTTGTGAAAACAGGATGTTTTCACTAAGCGGGCCATGAATGGCCGAAAAGCGTCCCAAAACAGGTCAGCCTCTCCTCCGTGCAATCGGTTTCGATAGCACTTATGCGAGTGCATCACCTTCTTTTTCTTTTAATCATTTAGGCAACCAAAATTACCGCAATGCTCATTCAGCTGCAAGTTTAAAAAGTGTAGGACTATTTGAAGAACTGATATTATCTATCGCATAGTTTGCAGTCACGACAGCTAAAGTAGAAACTAATATATAGAGACCCAATAATTTCAAAACACTATCCAGTTAGTTTTAATATGGATAGTATTATCACAAAAAATGATATCATTTAATATGATCGCTTCTGTAAGTCAAGATGGTGGATTTCCACAATTGAGTCCAAGGAAATTAAGACATGTAATCAGTTTCCATAAATATCTTTACGTTTTCGAACTAAGTGAAATCCCTCTTTAAAAGGAACAACATCATTTGCCTTAATAATTTTAGCCGCATCATCGCTTTGAATATATTTAAGAAAACGTTTTACTTCTTTTTTCTCATTAGCGGGAAGCTTATAAAGAGAAGTATAAGTAAGGTATAGAGGACGATACATAAAATAGTGACCTGATTGAATCGTTTCATAATCAGGCTTTATCCCATCGAGGTTAAGCACTTTTACATCTCTTTTTCTTGCACTTGAAATGCCTGTCACAGCAAACGAATTTTTTTCTTTTTCTATCCCCTTCTCTAGCGGCCCTGAAGAAGAGAATTCTTTGAATGAATTAAATTCCATATCAACATCATTAAAGAGAATTTTTCTTAAGGTATAACCCACTCCAGAAATTTTAGAAGTACGAGTAAATAGATTAATTTTTTGACGGTTAGTGGTACCACCTTTCCAGCTCGACAACTCATCCCAATAGATCAATTTTCCACTCATAACATCAAATAACTCTTGTTTCTTTATGTCATTAATTGGAGTATCTTTGTGCACAATAACAACTAAAGCATCCCATGCTACCAGAATCAATTTCAACAACATGCTTTCTTCTTCACGATTATGTAAAGGGATTCTACAGGTTCCACCCAAGTGTGATACACCTGACTTTGAGTCACGAATACCTTTAGTCGCACCGCCACCTCTTAAATCAATTTCCACTCCGTATTTATTTTCATAGGCTAATGCAATATCTGCCATAAATGCCTTCTTTGTAATGCCACAGCCTGTCCAAATAATTTTATTAATCTTAACCCCATCAGAGAGTTTTTTAGAATCCACCTGAGCCTCATTTGCATACGATATGACTGAAAATAAAATAAGAAGGTTTAATATTAAAAGCTTTAAGGTTGGGGATATCATTTTTTCTACCGCTAATGAATCATTAATGTAAATCCCTTGCATATAGAAATACCAGGGAATTAATGTACTAAAAAAACATCATTTTACTACTGCCTGTCACCATTTATTATAATGATTCATAACGCCGCATGTGTCGTTTTTATTTAATATATCAAACAGAAAACAAATAGAAATTATAAGATATAATTATATACACTAAGGTTTTCCATATAAGACCAAGGGATTACATAATGCGGTTGAGCCTACTCTTTTGACAGGCGCCACTTTAAAGAGCGAATAATGTATTTCTCAAGCTCAACTAAAAACAGTACTGAAGAAGCAACCAGAATGATACGTAACCAGGCATCAAGATCAAGGCCAGTGGTACCAAACAAACTTTGCATTGGTACCAAATAAGTTAACATGAGCTGGAAAATGATCAGTATGCCAACAGCCATTAATGCATAACGATTACCCATTAAGCCATTTACATTGAGCACATTAGCAGTAATATATCTGGAATTAAATAAATAAAATATTTCAAACATGACCAATGTATTAACCGCAACAGTCCGCGCAAATTCTACGCTTGAGTCCTGCTCCAGTTCCCATAGGAACAAGCCAAAAGTACCAAACACCAAAATGAATGAGACAAAAGAAATGCGCCAGATAAAAAGTCCTGTTAATAAAGGTTCATGGGAATCCCGGGGAGGTCTTTGCATAATATTGGGTTCTGAGGGTTCAAATGCCAGTGCCAGTGCTAATGTCACGGCAGTGATCATATTAACCCAAAGAATTTGTACTGGCGTAATTGGCAACACTGTACCAAAGGCAATGGCTGCAATGATGACCAGTGCTTCACCACCATTGGTCGGTAAGATGAATAAAATGGCCTTTTTTAAGTTATCATATACCGTACGCCCCTCTTCTACTGCATGTGCAATGGAAGCAAAATTATCATCTGCCAGAACAACTTCTGCAGCTTCTTTGGCCACTTCTGTACCATTTTGCCCCATGGCAGTACCCACATCTGCACGTTTCAATGCAGGGGCATCATTGACACCATCGCCTGTCATAGCCACCACATGACCATTAGCCTGCATGGCTTTTACCAATCTCAATTTATGTTCAGGAGTAGAGCGAGCAAAAATATCAACGTCATTGACAATGTCTTTTAAAGCATCATCATCCATTACTTCAATTTCATGCCCTTTGAGTGATTTTTCACCATCACCAATGCCCATTTGTGCTCCGATAGCCACTGCAGTAATGGCATGATCGCCTGTAATCATTTTTACCTGAATGCCTGCTGACTGGCATTTTTCAATGGAACGAGAGACTTCTTCTCTGGGTGGATCAATCATCCCAACAATACCAATCAACGTCAGACCTGTTTCTAAGTCATCAAAACGAAGCTCACTGTGATTATTTTTTGCCTTTTTATAAGCAATTGCCAGCACTCTTTGACCAAAGCGCGCCATCGCCATAGTCTGGGCATGCCAATATTTAAGATCAATGGGCTCATCGCCATCGATATCTCTTTGTAAAGTGCACATTTCCAGGATTCGCTCTGGAGCACCTTTGATGTAAACAAAACCTTCTCCCATATGACTGTGATGCAAGGTTCCCATAAAACGATGCTCAGATTCGAAAGGAATGACATCAGTTCGCGGCCACATTTCCTGTTGAAATTTAGCATCCAGTCCTGCTTTTAAGCCTAAAGCAAAAAGTGCACCTTCTGTCGGATCACCTTGCATCAACCATTCATGTGTTTCACTGTTGTTATCATCATCCGATTGTTTAGAAGCAGTAATTTCACTCACAGTGGCATCATTACACAGTATTGAGGCACGCATCAGCTCAGAAAGAATGGGATAACCATCCAGATTAATTTCTTTGCCCTCATTAATAA
>JADGEK010000119.1:0-9377 GCA_016744395.1 Gammaproteobacteria bacterium
GAAATGGTGCCCAGACCTGGAATCGAACCAGGGACACAGGGATTTTCAGTCCCTTGCTCTACCGACTGAGCTATCTGGGCAACGGTGTTGCTAGTACATCTTTGACGTTGAACAATGAATGCTTGTTGTTTCAACGGTGTGTATTCTGTCTTTTTTGCTGGTTTCTGTCAAGAAAAAAGTGAATTAATTTGTTCTTATTGGGTTCCTGAGCAAAATACAGACACCAGCACCTGCTTTGGGAGAGTTTATAGAGAAAGCGGTGGCACTGGTTTGGGTCTATTTGTGATTTAGTCTGTTATTTTGGGGCAACATAATCATCTGGTTTTGCTGATTCTTCATCACTGAAAAGAAACTTATCCATCTCTTTTTCTATAAACTTACGGTGCTCAGGATCGATAGGAGAAAGACGGTATTCATTGATGAGCATTGTTTGGTGTTGAACCCAACCAGCCCATGCTTCTTTAGAAATATTGTCAAAAATTCGTTTGCCTAAATCACCAGGATAGGTTAATCGTTCAAGGCCTTCGGCTTCTTTTCCCAGTTTTACACAGTTTACCATTCGTGACATGTTGATACCTTTTAATCTGTTTATACTTGTTATTTTTGCTAAATCAGGCTCTACGAAGAGAAAACCTAGGCTTCCTCTTTTTTCCAAATATAATGAGCATAGATGCTGTTCTAGCAAGTGCTAATTGTTCATTTCTGATATTAGCTTTTTAATGGGGGTTGGCATTCCTAATTTCAATGGCTTATTCTTGTCAAACCAGACGTAATTATTATTATCCATTACCGTTGATGGAACTGCCACCTGGATGCGTACAGGGGTGATTTGTAGGTGATAATGGCTGAAAGTATGTCTAAATTCTTCGGCGAAAGACAATTTATTTGAATGGGTAAAGTGGTGCTTTTCTAGCCATTGTTTAATTTCATCTTGTGTGTCGCACTGGGGGAACACCCACAAACCGCCCCAAATTCCTTGTTCAGGACGTCTTTCCAGTAGAATTTCTTCTTTGTTTGTCGTGAGCATCAGCAAATAAGTGCTTTTAACAGGCTTTTCTTTCTTTGGTTTGGGGTTGGGGTATAAGAGTTGTTCATTGCGAAGGTTTGCTTCGCAATTCTTTTTGAGAGGGCAAAGTTGGCATTGTGGCTTGCTTCGGCTACAGAGGCTAGAGCCTAAATCCATCATTGCCTGATTGAAGTCGTCACATCGTGTTTTAGGAGTGATTTGTTCGGCATAAGACCAAAGTATTGCCTGTGTTTTTGAATGGCCACTCCAACCCTGGACTCGATAATATCGGCAAAGGATCCGTTTCACATTACCATCAAGAATAGGATGATGCTGTGAGTTTGCAAACGAAAGAATGGCACCTGCGGTTGAACGCCCAATTCCAGGCAGTGCTTGCAAGCCTTCATTTGTCTCTGGGAATTGACCAGAATGTTCTTTGCTAATGATTTTGGCGGTCTTATGTAGGTTTCGTGCACGGGCGTAATAACCCAGTCCTGTCCAAAGATGCAGGACATCATCCTGTGCGGCTTTTGCTAAAGTATCGATATCAGGAAAATGCTGCATGAATTTTAAATAATAGGGAACTACTGTTTTAACCTGAGTTTGCTGCAACATGATTTCAGAAAGCCACACTCGATAGGGTGTTTTGTTTGCTTGCCATGGGAGATCTTTTCTACCATGTTGATCAAACCATTTGAGTAATGGTTGGGCAAAGAATTTTTGAATTTGCGTATTGTTAGTGAGCTTGTTGATAATAATAACCTGTATTAAATCGAGTGTATAAAAAAAGCCGAGGTATGCGCCCGGCTTTTAATCAGAAATTGGTGAAATATTTAGAGCTTATTTAAAATTTAAGGAGGCCCTTAAATTTATCACCAAATTTTTCTTCCAATTTCTTATTTAATTTTTTCTCAACAGATTTTTTTACTTCCTGCTCAAGCACTTTACTGATGTTGGCTTGTTCTGATAAGTCAGAAAATTTACCTTTAATGGTATAGGGTATTTCCTTGCTTTTATAGTCTGTACCTTGTGAATCATCATCAATTTTTAAGCTGTTTAACAGTTTTACCGATAAGGTGTAATCTAAATATTCTTTAGGAAAATCAGCATACCCTGTTCCAGTCAATTCCATGACAGGTGATTTACTGGTCAGATCATTATTTTGGACAACACCATTTTTTACATTGAATGTCCCTTTTAACTCAGTAAATTCGGTGTTTTTTTCTTGTGCACTGGTGGGTGCGACTTTACCCTTTAAGAGTGCATCTGCCTTTCTAAGGGTATTTAAAATATCCAGCTTTTTAATTTTACCATTGGTGACCAGCAGGTTAACTTTGCCGTTACTATTTTTAACCAGGCGATTTTTGTCATTGCCCAAAGTGGTTATATTAGCTTTTATATTGGCGGCACCTGTAAACTCCTGACTGCCCGTGGTGTCTTGTAGTAAATCACCAATTTGGACATTTGTTAGTTCATTGATGATTTTCAGCTTTGGCGTCTTACCTCGAACATCAATGTCTGTATTGAGGTTAATAGAACCACTATAAAGGTTGGCTTTTAACGGTGCCAACTGGACTAGGCCGTTTTTTCCTTTTAAAACGATGACAACATTCTTCATTTTTGCGCCACCAGCAATGAATTGAGCAATGGCTAATTTGCCATTGAGATTTAACTTGCGAAGCATCTCTACAGGGAAAATGGGTGCATTTTCTGAGGATGTTGGTTTAGGAGGTGTTGTTTTCTTAGAGTTTGACTGAGTGCTTGCTGGAGTTGCTGCGGGCTGAGCCTGTTCCTGGTTTGCGAGTGCATAATAGTCCAGGTTCAATTGGTTTAGAGTTAAGTCAAAACCATAATAGGGGGCTTTGAAATTCTTGATAGAAGCCGTGCCTTTTAAGGAGGTATCATCTAAATTAGCTTCCAATGAACTAATCGTAACGGTATCTTTGGTGCCTTTGAAGGTCATTTTAACATCAGCTGAATTGAGTGCTTTTGCTTCCTTCATTTTTGGTAAAGCAGAGCCAAGACTTGCCGCTAATTTTTGGGGAGAAAATTGATCAATACTGACTTGACCGCTGAATTCTGGTGAGCTATTCAGTTTTTCAGCATGAAATAAGCCATTGATCACCATGTCTAACGAAGTCAGTTTCATATCATTGATATCCAGTTTCTGAGCTTTGCCGTCAAACTGGATATTTCCGATAAGTGTGGTTGTATTTTGTCCATCAGGGGCTATATCTGCCGTTAAATCAATGGAAGTGAGTGCCATTTTATCTATGCTAAGCTTCTGAGTGTTGCCATCGAATGTGATGTCACCTGTAAGCGTTGTTTTATTCGAGCCACCAGGCAGCATTTTACCCTTTAGATCAAGAGCCAGTTGAGTACCGGGTAATTGAAATAATTGTTTGGATAAGGAAATAGTGGGCTTGGTTTCTAAGCTGAAATCACCCATGATGGCTGGTTGACTGCCTTGCGTGAGATCCACAACTTGAATGTGGGTTGAAATTTTGAAATTAAAAGGCTTGTCTTCTATGAGCTCACTGATGTTAATATTACTTTTTGAGAGGCTGACTTGTTGATTGGCTTGCTCATCAGTCCAGTTGATAATGGCATCCGTTATTGTGAGTCCCGCAACATTGATGGCAGGCATTGAACTGGATTCTGAAGTATCTTCTTTTGTGGCAGGTGTTTGTTCAGATGCAGGGCTTGAATCACCTTGTTCTGCCGGACTTGATGAAAGGTCGGCCCAGTTGGTGACGCCCTGTTTATTTTTTATCAGATTTAATTCCATGCCCGCTAATTTTATTTCCCCGACATCAAGACGGTTGGCTGTGATTAAGGGCATGATGGAGACAAAGATGGATGCACCTTGCATGCGGGCAAAGGGCTTATCTGCAAAACCTTTGGCATTGCTGAGTTCTATTTTTCCAAGTTCCAGTGATACGGACAAGGGTAAGGAAATGGATAGATCAATATCACCTTCAATTGTGAGTGTGCGTCCTGTTTTTGCCTGAACTTGTTGAGCGATTTCCTCTTTATAATCATTGGGATCAACAAGAATAGGGATGAGTACACTAGCAAGTACGATGACTAGAACGAGTGAAACCATTGTCCAGAGAAGTATTTTGAGCAGTTTTGTCATTTTTTTACCAAGTTAGTCAGTATTAAAAAGAGTGTTTATTGATTTCTTTATTTTTCTTTAATATGTATTAAAATATATAAGAGTAACAATAGCAAATTAATAGATAGAGATGTATAAAATAAGGTGAATCATTATATGAAATACTGTTTTTGAGGTTGTTGTGCCCAATTTAAATGAATTTTGTTATGACATTTTACAAAAAATTGCCTTATTGACTTCAATTAAAGATGAAGAATCGGTCATTGATGTTTTTTGTGATGTCATGATGGGCAAATTCGATGATTTACAGAGCATTGCTCTACTCAAACTGGATCGTATTTTTGGCGATGCCTCATTAAAAGTGATTTCGTTTAATGAAAGAAGCAGTATGCTTTGTGTTGGTTCGGGTTTGAATAATCCTAATTTCCTGGAATACCAGGGGCTCAATCAAGAAATTTTTAATCATATCAAAGCAACTATTTTAGAAAACCCTGAGATTAATGAGCACAAAGAGTCATTTTTAGGTTCTGATTTTTTGATTAAAAGAATGAATCAGGATAAGCAAATTACCTTTTTTATGGCTTATCAGTTTGCTGAAAGCGGGCGTAGTCAATCTAAAAATGAACTTGATGAATCATTATCGCAAAATAATATCGTGTCATCAATTCAACTCATTCGTTGCCTTTCAGATATTTATAGCAACCAGCAACAGCTCATTTCATTGAATGACAAAGATGCTTTAACAGGACTTTATAATCGCAAATTCTTTGATTTTAAAATGACTCAACTGTCTGAAATGAATGTGAGTTTTCTTCGTCGAAAAGCTGAAAATGATAAGCATTCCTATTTGGCTATTCTGGATATTGATCACTTTAAAATAATTAATGATACTTATGGACATCTCTATGGCGATGAGGTTTTACTCCACTTTTCTCAGCAAATGCAAAAAGTCTTTCGAGATGATGATTGCTTATTCCGATATGGTGGTGAAGAGTTCGTGGTGATATTGAAGAATATTGAAGCATCGATGATTGAAACAATTTTGCACCGCTTTAGACGTCATATTGAATCTTATCAATTCCCAAGGGTCGATCAAGTTACTATTAGTATTGGTGTGACGGAATTAGATGGGTCTCAAATGCAGAGTAATATTGTTGATAGAGCAGACCATGCGCTTTATTACGTAAAAGAGCACGGGCGGAATAATATTGCCTGCTATGAAACGTTAGTTAATGAAGGTGCTATTAAAGGCGTCAGCAACAATGAAGATGATATTGAGTTGTTTTAAATCAATAGAGGGCTCTATTGTTTAGTTGCCAGTTAGTGATAAATGTTTTTAATCTCTTTTTTAAATTGTTCTAATACTTTAGGACGCTTCACCTTTAAAGTTGGTGTTAAAAGATCATTTTCCACTGTCCATGGATCTAAGGTTAAAACCACTTTTCGAATTTTTGCATAGCTTGGAAAGTCATGTAAAACTGTTCTCAAATGTCGAACTATCTGATTGTGTACGGCTTTGCTTTGAAGATTTTCTTTATCAAATGGGTCGAGCTTATTCTGCTGAGCAATTGGCACCCACTCTTCTGAATTTAAAACGAGGACTGCACTTAAATATGGCTGACCTTCTCCTAAGAGCAATGCTTGTTCAAAGAAAGGATCAATGACAATGGTATTTTCAATATCAGTTGGTGGAATTTTTTCCCCATTAGACATGATTAAAATGTCTTTTAAGCGACCAGTAATATAAACATGTCCTGTTTTATCATCAATACGTGCCTGATCGCCTGAATGAAACCAGCCATCTGGATCAATTGCCTCAGCGGTAGCGGTATGATTATTCCAGTACCCCATCATTACACCAGGGCTCTTAATTAACAGCTCATCATGCTCACCCACTTTCAGCTCGATGCCTTCTAAAGGATGTCCAATAGAGCTTGGATCATTATTTTCAATTCGATTAAAGGTGGCAACGGGACTGGTTTCTGTCAAACCATAGCCCTGGATTAGAGTCAGGCCCAGACCAGTAAATGTTTTTGCAACTGGAAATGGGATGGCTGCCCCACCCGTAGCGGCCAGTCTGAGACGACCACCGAATTTTTGCATGACCTTATCGGCGACAAGGTGCTTTAATATTGGCCATAATAAACAGGAAAGACATACACTTGAGCGTTTTTGTTGATACAAAAAACGGTTCCAACCAACCTGAACCGTTAGTTTAAATAAAGCTTGTTTTATTGGTGAGCCTTTTAATAAAGTGCTTTCAATTTTTGCATAGACTCGTTCATAGATACGTGGCACGGAAATCAGCATGGTGGGCTTTATGGTGACTAAGTCATCGGCCAGCACTTGAATGGAACGAGCAAAGGCAACTCGACACCCAACCATAACGGTAAGGTAATAGCCCAGGCTCCGCTCAAAGGTATGTGACATGGGCAAAAAGGATAAGAATAAATCATCGTTAGATATTTTTAGCCCCATAGCTGAGGGATAAGCAATGGATAATATATTGGTGTGACTCAACATAACGCCCTTGGGCTTACCTGTTGTACCAGAAGTGTAAACAATAGTGGCCAGCTCTGAGGGATCACCATTTCGCTTATGCAGCATGTGACCTTCTTTAGGCAGCCATTGTTGCATGGAAGTGACACGTTCTGATTCACCTTCCAGTTTGTCGGATGCAGCATCCACTAAAATGATGCGTTGTAAGATTTCATTGTCGGCACAGTTTTCACGCAGGCGGCCCCATTGACTGGTGTCTTGAACGACCAATAGTTTGACTGCGGCATCTTCTAATATATAGGTAATATTATCGGGGCGATCTTCCAGATAGAGAGGGACGACCACTAAACCAAGCCCCAAAGTGGCCTGATCAACGGCAATCCATTCTTTGCAGTTTTTCATTAAAATCGCAATGCGATCACCATTTTCCAGATTTTCTGCAGCAATGGCTTTTTGCCACCTTCCCACTAAAACAGCCATTTCATTCCAGCTTGTTTTTTCCCAGGCATCGTCAGGTGATTGTTTTTTTAGCTTATTGTATTGAATGTAAGCTGTATCATCAGCAGAACGCATGGTTCTTTCATAAAAGAGGCCATCCAGCGTACTCGCCTGCTCAACTGTGATTGTATTTTTCTGAGTTGTTGTTAATGCCATTCATTAATTCCTTGGAAAGTGTCTTCCACGCGCGCCTAAATTCATAAATACGTGTAAAATATAACATATATGTTGGCTGATCCGCAGTAGGAAAAACCTTGGATTAGTTTTTTTGTATTCAATAAGGAGTTTTTTTTGAAAATTTTTTTAAATGGTGAGGCTAAAGAGGTCGTTGACTCCTGTTCTGTTTTGGATTTGTTGACCGAAATGGATATTGTTGGACAGCGCCTGGCTGTGGAAGTGAATGAAGAGATTGTTTCTAAAAGCCGTCATGCAGACTATTCATTCGGTGAGGGTGATAAAGTTGAAATTGTTCATGCTATTGGTGGTGGTTGATTCAAACTTTCTTGTTTTTTAAAAAAAGGGGATACTAAGATTATTTTTCAGTAGTTTTCTATGGTTTTTTTTAGGATAATACCTTTTTCGATTTTCAATGAAACTCAACGATTTTATAACTATTGTTTATAGTTTCTTTTATTAACAATCAGGACAAAATATGCAAGATGATAAGCTGATCATTGCTGATAAAACATACAATTCGCGTTTATTAGTGGGTACGGGTAAGTATAAAGATATGGATGAGACACGGGATGCAATTGAAGCCAGTGGCGCTGAAATTGTGACTGTTGCTATTCGTCGTACTAATATTGGGCAAAATCCAGATGAGCCTAACTTGCTGGATGTCATTTCTCCTGATAAATACACCATCTTGCCAAATACAGCGGGCTGTTACACAGCTAAAGATGCAGTCAGAACATGCCAATTGGCGCGTGAATTACTGGACGGCCACGATTTAGTTAAACTTGAAGTGCTGGGTGATCAAAAAACATTGTATCCTAATATGGTGGACACGATTGAAGCCGCAGAAACCCTGATTAAAGATGGTTTTAAAGTGATGGTTTATACCAGTGATGATCCCATTATTGCTAAGCGTCTGGAAGAAATGGGCTGTGTTGCTGTAATGCCTTTAGCTGGTCTGATTGGTTCAGGACTGGGTATTTGTAATCCACATAACATTCGTTTGATTAAAGAAAATGCCACTGTGCCTATTCTTGTTGATGCGGGTGTTGGTACTGCCTCGGATGCTGCAATTGCTATGGAAATTGGCTGTGATGCGGTTTTGATGAATACTGCGATTGCTGGTGCACAAAAACCTGTTTTGATGGCTTCAGCGATGAAAAAGGCTATTGAAGCAGGTCGAGAGTCCTTTTTAGCGGGCCGTATGCCGAAAAAAGCTTATGCAAGTGCTTCTTCTCCTATCGATGGCACCTTCTTTTAATTAGTGGCTAAGAAAAGAGGTAAATAGGCCGTGAAAGAGGTTCCAGAAAAAGACGGGGCAGAAAAATTGACATTACAAAACTCAGAATCAGAGCAAATAGAGTCTGATGACGAGCAGTCAGGTCGTGTTAAGCACCCACGCGCAGTAAAAAGTTACGTCGTGCGTTCTGGGCGAATGACATTTGGTCAGGAAAAGGCTTTTTCTGAACTTTGGTCTGTCTATGGGATAGAAGGCGGTCAGGAGTCTGGCGGTGTGATGCTTGATTTTGATAAGTTGTTTGGACGTCAGGCACCTGTTATTCTGGAAATTGGTTTTGGTATGGGAGACTCCCTGATTGAAATTGCTGCCAGTCACCCAGAAAATAATTATATTGGAATTGAAGTACACCGTCCAGGAGTAGGACGCTTATTAGGCAATATAAGTGAGCGAGCACTTACAAACCTCAGAGTGATGCAATTTGATGCAGTAGAGGTGTTAAAAACTCAAATTATTGATAATAGTCTCAGTGCAGTCTACCTCTTTTTCCCTGATCCCTGGCACAAAACACGTCACCATAAACGACGCATTGTGCAAGATGATTTTGTGCAGCTCATTCGGCAGAAGTTATCAATTCACGGTCAATTTCATATGGCAACAGACTGGGATGCCTATGCTCGACAAGTACTTAAAACCATGAAACAAGCACCTGGTTTTAAAAACTGTGCCAGCGATGATGAGTATATGCCACGCCCTGAGTATCGACCCACAACAAAATTTGAACGACGTGGTGAACGTTTGGGTCATGGTGTCTGGGACATATTGTTTGAAAAAGTGGATTAAGA
>JADGEK010000119.1:9477-11025 GCA_016744395.1 Gammaproteobacteria bacterium
ATTCGTGCAGGGATGGAATATCATTTTTTAGGCGCGACTTTATTAACTCTGATGTTTGGCTGGCAATTAGCGATTCTTGGCGTGCTCATTGAAGTCATGGTTCTGGTCTTGATGGACCATATTCAATGGCAGGTATTGGCTGTTAATGTCATTTTAATGGGAGTGATCCCCGTTGCTATTACATCCTTTATTTTATCGTTGGTTGAACGAATAAAAAATAATCATTTTATCATTTATTTTTTTGTTGGGGCTTTTGCCAATGCTGCAATTACTGTTGCAATAACTGTCTATATAGCCTCTCTTTTTATGGTGGCTGGCGGAGCCTATACTTATGACTATATTACTTATGAATATACACCGTATATCTTTCTTATGATTTATCCGGAAGCATTCTTAACGGGCCTGGTGATTATTATCATGATTGTTAATTTCCCCCAATGGGTTCGTTCTTTTGATGATGACAAATACCCATTTGGCCGTAAGGATTAGCCGCTGGTTTCCTTTTGCTGAAACTGGCATAATACAACGCGACTTCTATTTCACTCTGGCGAGACCCAATAAATCAGTTTCAGCCTTATCAGGATACACATTATGGCAAATGTCGAGTTTGACCCACAACTCATTAAGCGGTACGACAAAGCAGGACCGCGTTACACTTCATATCCAACTGCGGTACAGTTTGGCGAAGAGTATACGGCTGAAACCTATAAAAAATTTGCTGAAAAATCCAATCAGTCTGAAAAAGCCTTATCACTTTATTTCCACATTCCTTTTTGTGATACTGTCTGTTTCTATTGCGGCTGTAATAAAGTGGTTACAAAAGATCGCTCTAAAGCAGCGCCTTATTTAGATCGTGTTTATAAAGAGATTGAAATGCAGGCTAAATTATTTGATCCCTCACGTAAGGTTGATCAGCTGCATTGGGGCGGCGGTACGCCCACTTTCATCAGCCATGATGAAATGCGTGAGCTCATGGCGGTAACACGTAAACATTTTAATCTGCATGATGATGATTCGGGTGAGTATTCTATTGAGATTGATCCCCGTGAGGTCAGTCGTGAAAGTATCAAGCTACTCAGAGAATTGGGCTTTAACCGCATGAGTTTGGGCGTGCAGGATTTTAATCCAGCAGTACAAAAAGCAGTGAACCGCATTCAGAGCCGAGAAGAAACACTGGCTGCTATGACAGCAGCCAGAGAAGAAAACTTCAAATCCATCAGTGTTGACTTGATTTATGGCCTGCCATTACAGACGGTTGAAAGTTTTGATCAAACGCTGGATGAACTGATTGAAATCAGTCCAGATAGAGTGTCTGTCTTCAACTATGCTCATTTGCCAGAGCGTTTTAAGCCACAGCGTCGCATCAATGAAGACGAATTACCCTCTGCTGCAACAAAGCTGGAAATATTCAAACATTGCATGGAGAAACTCACCAATGCAGGCTATGTATATATTGGTATGGATCACTTTGCTAAACCTGATGATGAACTGACCATTGCTCAGAAAAATGGTGAGCTTTATCGAAATTTTCAGGGCTATGCGACACAC
>JADGEK010000027.1 GCA_016744395.1 Gammaproteobacteria bacterium
TTATTGAAACTCTCTAGTTATAGATTATAATCCTTAATTACAACTCATTCTTAATCATGAATTTTTAGACGTTAATATTGGCCCTTCTTGTCCAAAAAAAGAAGAGCAATTTAAGTTTTGGTTTCGGTGACAGATGAAGATACGATTGAAAAGTGATGCATATTTTTTTCTAGCTCTTTAATTCGACCATTAACAATATCAACACCTTCATTTGCCAGCAGTTCTATTTTTTTTTCTGTGCCAAGAGCATATTGCCCAATGGTTCCATCACTACGAACAACCCTGTGACAGGGAGTATGAATTAAGTCCTCATTTTTTGCCATTGCATTACCAACCGCTCTCCAGGCCTTCGTTCCCATCGCTCTTGCAATTGCACTATAGGTTGTCACTTTGCCTTCTGGTATTTGTTTGAGAAGTTCATAGCATTGCTTGTTAAAGTCCAAATTTTTATCCATTGGTCTATCTCAATAGTTTCTTTTTATTTATGATGAACATTTTTACTATCGGTTGGTGCTTCATCACGTTCGAGCATTCCATAATCTCTGGAAACATTAGCCACTCTTAAACGATATTGATTGAATACACCCTGACGTCCTTTTTTTTGAGCGAGACGATGTGCCTCAATATTTCGCCACTGCTCAATTGCTTTTTCATCTCGCCAAAATGATAAGGATAAGATTTTTCCTTCCTCGGCCAGGCTCGAAAAACGTTCTATTGATATGAAGCCATCAATATCTTGTAAAAGTAGTTTTAGTTCAGCAGCAATATCCAGATACTCCTGTTTTCTGTCTTTGTCAGGATAGACTTCAAAGATGACAGCAATCATTGTGATTCTCCATAAATATATTTCATTTAACGATCCAATTACATTGATTATTTTTTATCCAGTATTTTCAATACCCAAAATAAAAAACTACCCAATAACATTATGAAAGCAGCCAGATAAAGACCAGTATTATAATTACCTGCATTATGAGCCAATACGCCAGTAATTGCAGGGGCAATGATTTGTGCAATACCAAAAGAAATGGTTACTTTTCCCATCATTTTAGCGGGCCGAGTTGGGTAATAACGTCCAGCCATACTGAGTACCAAACTTACAATGCCAATGAAAGTCCCACCAAATAAAAAAGCACCAATAAAGATCAGAATGAAATTGGGTTCTATAACTGGTAGTAATATGCCTATGGCCTGTAACAAGCTGGCACTGATGAGCGCATTAAAATCGCCAACACGACGGGCAACTAAATCCCAGAAAATACAAGCAGGTGTTGCTGCAAGTCCTAATACAATAAAGGTCCAATTACCTTTACCTGTCAGTTCTGGTATTGACTCAACAATAGCAACTATAAATGTTGCGCTTATAACATAGCCCACACCAGCACAGAAATACGCAACCATAAGTGTACGTATAAAAGTCTTTCCAGGTGGGCTGTCAACCAGCTTATGTCCAGTCTGAGTAATGCTTGCAACATCAGGTCGCGGCATCCATGACCATGCAGGAATTAAAAAAATAAAGCCAAAAATAGAGAGCCAAAACCATTGTTCTCGCCAATTAAAATGCACACTCATTAATTCTATGATAACTGTAGTGAGCACAATGCCCAGTCCCATACCACTAAAGTGAATACCTAATTCACTTTTGTGTCCATGACGAATTAACCAGTTCATGATCAAGCCTGAAGCCAGTATCAAACCAGCAGCCGCACATAAACCAGCAAGAAAACGAAAAATTGCCCAAAGCCAGAAGCTTTCAGTCAATCCCATGCCTGCAGTTGATATGACCGCCAGAATCAAGCCTATACGATAAAGTCGATCCTTAATCACCATATTGCTGATAAATGATGCAATAAGCGCACCACAGAGATATCCCATATAGTTGATTGAAGCTAACCAGCCGCCGCCAGAGATGCTCAGGTCAGCCTGTTGCTGCATCAGGGGTAACATTGGTGTATACGAAAATCGTGCGACACCTAGAAGTAGTATCAAGCTGAAAATACCAGAACTTAATACTCTGATCCGTTGAGATGGAACATTCATAAATTGACCTTTTGAAATGAGTATACTGATCGTATATACTTTTTGTTATCTGTGCAAATGATTTAAAATGAATATTTTGTTCTCTAATGGAGATACATAATGGAGTTATTGTCACTCAGAACATTTCACATGGTTGTCACAGAAGGTGGCATTCTTTCTGCTTCTCGTAAGCTCAATACTGTTCAATCGAATGTCACGGGTCGAATTAAACGTCTGGAAGAAGAGCTGGAGACTGAACTTTTCTATCGTAAAGGACGTGGTTTAGAGCTGGCTCCTTCAGGTCGATTATTATTTAAATATGCTCAACAATTATTGCAATTGGAGTCACAGGCAAATGCCGCTATGAGGCAGATTGGTGAGCATTCTGGTGAGCTAAGAATAGGGACTATGGAAACCTTTGCAGCAGTCCATTTGCCACATGTTTTAAAATCATTAATCCAGCAACATAGTGGTGTCAAGTTGCATGTAAAAACAAATACTTCTAATGCATTAATTGAACAAGTGCTTAAATACAAGCTGGATTGTGCATTTGTTGGGGGGAGTATTGAACACCCTGATTTAATAGCTCAGGAAGTGCTTCAAGTTGAATTAAAACTTGTACGCCCAAAAAATATGATTAATGAGCAATTACCATTGATCGTATTTCGTGAGGGTTGTGCCTATCGTGCCCAAGCTTTAGCCTGGCAAAAAGAATGCGGGCATTCTATTACTGGACTCATGGAATTGGGGACTCTGGAGGGCATACTTGGATGTGTTGGAGTCGGCTTAGGCTGTACACTGATGCCACAATGGGTTATAGATAAGAGTTATTATAAGACTGAGCTGGATGTCACCAGTATTGCTTCCCACTTAGCTCATATTGCAATTGTGATGATTCAGCATAAAAATACATTACCAATGAAATCACTGGATACATTAGCTAAAGCAGCTGCATCGCTTTCTTCATAACTTTCCCCAATATAACGATAAAATGCACCCAGTTAAAGCTCGCGAACAATGGATATATGCCTCTAGCTGATCTCCAAAGGCAGATAATTTGTAACCATTAGGCCAATGTATGGGAAAATCAACATGAGCTATCAACACTCAGTAGATAATAAGTTAATTGCCCTGCTTTTTTCTCTTTAATCACAGACCAATTTTCAGGTAATTGAGGAAGTATTGTCTGCTTTTCTATTTCAACATAGACCAATGCCTGATCAGATAAACAGTTTGACTGCTCCAGAAGTTCACAAAACACTGAGACCAGTTGTTTATTAAATGGCGGATCAAGAAAAACAATATCGAATGTATTTTTTGGGGGTGCTTGTAGAAAAGAAAACAAAAAGTCATTCGCATCCATTTTTATCAGTTGAGCATTTTCAACCTTGAGTAACTCCAGGTTCTGACGAATCATACGGATGGCATGAGGGTTTTTATCAATCATCACCACTTCAGCAGCATACCGGGAAAGTGCTTCCAGGCCTAAAGCACCACTGCCCGTAAAGAGATCCAGGCAACGTGCCCCTGCAATATCCGCTTGCAACCAGTTAAACAGAGTTTCACGCACTCTATCCATCGTAGGGCGCAGGCCTTCACCATCTGCAAAAGCCAGTTTTCGCCCCCGCCACTGGCCGCCAATAATCCTGAGTTGGTTACTGGCCCCTTTCCTGGATGCTTGAGACTTTATTTTTGTATTCTTCAAGCCGATTTTTTACCTGAAGCACCGTTATCAAACGTAGCATTACGAGCGCTGTTATTGTCAACCTGATGTTGTTCAGTTTGACTTTCAGGAGTCGATTTTTCGACATCAGGCCCAACAATAATTGTGACCATTTTGTCTGGATGCACGCGTCGTTTAAAAGCTGATTGAATCTGTTCTAAGGTAATGGCTTCGATATTTGCATTGTATTGATCCAGATAATCGAGTGGTAATTCATAAAAACCAATGACTGCCAAATTTTCCACAATATCTTTATTACTGGCCTGACGCAGTGGAAAACTGCCGGTAATATTGAGTTTCGCGTCTTCAAGCTCTTCTTTAGTCGGCCCTTTTGCAATAAATTGCTGCAGATTTTCTTCCACTAACTTAATGGCTTCATCCGTTGAACTTTGCTTGGTGGTAAAACTGAATTGATAAGGCCCCTGAGCATGCATCGGTATTAAATAGCTGCCAATACTATAAGTCAGACCTCTTTTCACTCGGACTTCTTTCATCAAACGAGCACTAAAACCGCTGCCACCCAATATGTGATTACCCACATACAGCGCATATAAATCTATATCTCCTCGTTTTAAAACAGGCTGCCCCATTAACACAGTGGTTTGCGTCGATGGATGATTTTCTCTGATCACAATGGCCTCTGGATTTTGACTGGCCGAGGGTAAGGGGGCGACTTTGTTACCTTCTGGCAACGCACTGGATATTTTTTCAGCATAGGCTTGAGCTTGTGCCTCGGTTAAATCACCAACAATGGCTAATACTACATTTTTAGCCACATAGAATTGTTTATAGTAGGCCACCAGATCCTTTTGTTTGATTGACTTAAGACTCTCTCTATTGCCATCGGGTGGTGTTCCATAGGGGTGTGCCTTATACAATGATTCATAGAAAAAACGGGAGGCTTTTTTAGAGGGCGTTTGATCGGCATAATCCAATGCCACCAACATTCTGGCGCTTTCTCGCTGCAATGCTTCTTCAGGAAAAGAAGTGGTTGATAAAATTTTAGTTAAGAGTTCAAGAGCAGTGTCACGTTGCTTCTCGTAACTTAAGGTCCGTAAATTAACAATGGCCATATCACGATAACTGCCATTACCATACTCAACCCCCAGAGAAGCAAATTGTTCTGCAATCTGGTTAGCACTCAATTCTGGAGTCCCTTCAAAAATTAAACCATTGGTTAATTTAGCCAGTCCCGCTAACACTTCACCATTGTCTGATTTGAAACTGCCATCTCTCGCTGCACCTGCATCAAAGATCAGCCTAAAATCAATCATGGGCAAACTTTCTGCTTGTTGATAAAGCACCTTCATGCCATTACGGGTATACCACTGAGTTATTTTTCCAACCTTAACTCTTTGCTGAATGCTTTCATGAAGTGCTTTTGCAACACTCTCTTTTGACAGAGACTCGACACTTTTTTCGTTCAGTGTTTCACTCGCATGGCTCAGCGAAAAGGTGAGCAATGACAGAATGACCAAAATAGGCCGATGAATGCTGGTTCGTTTAATTATTTTTTTCATATGAATTGTTCTATTTGCCATTCTCTTAATTTACCTTTCCCAATTGCTGTTTTATTTCTTTTTTCGACTCACCTTCTGCCTTTATAATCGGGATAAGAGTCGCTACAGTCAAAGTCTGAGGAACAAAATATTTCTGAGCAACTTTTTGTATTTGCTCTGCTGTCACAGCCTGGATTTTCTCTACATATTGACGGTCTTTTTTCCAGCCAATGCCCACTGTTTCTGCGATGCCTATTTTCATGCCCTGATAAAACATCGAGTCCTGCTCATAAACTGCAGAAGAAATTACCTGTGCTTTCACTCGATTTAGTTCATCATCTGATATTAAATTGTTTTTGATATCATCCAGCTCACCTAACAGTGCGACTTCCAATTGTGCGGTTGTCATACCTGTGACAGGGATACCATCCAATAAAAATAAGGTTTGAACTCTGGCATCTAAGGAGTAACCTGCACCTGCTGAAGTGGCAATTTTACTGCCTCGAACCAGATTTTTACTGAAGCGAGAACTGTCCCCACCATCCAGTATTCCAGACAATAAATCCAGTGCATAGGGCTCCCACTTCTCCGTTGCCGTGTTGATAACAGGTACTTTATAGCCCATGATCATATAGGGCAGTTTGGCTTCCAATTTCATCTCAATTCGCTTGCCGCCTTTTTGCTTTCGTTCAACACGAGGCTTCAGATCAGCAATTTTGAAAGGCTTTAATGAACCAAAATAATCTTCTGCTAACTTAAAAACCGCTTCTGGCTGCACATCACCCACAACTACAACGGTTGCATTATTCGGCGCATAATAGCGTTGGTACCAGACATTTAAATCATCGACAGTCATATTTTTCAAATCATCCATCCAACCAATTATTGGATTGTGATAACCACTATTATCAAAGGCCGTGGCATAAAATTGCTCATAGGTCAGCGATTGCGGTTTATCATCAGTACGCCAGCGGCGCTCTTCCATCACCACCATAATTTCTTTATCAAATTCAGCTTTAGGCAGTAATAAGCCCCTCATCCTATCTGCTTCCAGTTCAAAACTGACATGCAAACGACTCTTTTCTAATTTTTGGTAATAGGCGGTATAGTCTTTGGAAGTAAAAGCATTATCTTCGCCGCCATTTCGAGAGATAATTTTATTGAATTCGCCTGTTGGGTATTTTTTAGTGCCCTTGAACATCATATGCTCAAGAACATGGGACACTCCTGTAGTCCCTCCACTTTCATAGCTGGAGCCCACTTTGTACCAGACCTGTGAAATCACAACAGGTGCACGATGGTCTGGCTTAACAATGATTTTTAAGCCATTCTCAAGTGTCATTTCTTTAATATCAGTATCAACCTGGGAGGACTCTTCATTGGCAAAAACAGTTTGTCCCATTACCAGTACGACTAAAGCACTGACGATGCGATGACTGATCTTTCCAAAACTCTTATTTCCAAAAAAATTCATTTTAATCGGTTTAAATGCTTTGTTCCGTACTGTTTTGCCTATCATTAAGGGTTTCTCTTCCTATTACTTCGTCACTGAAATTAAAATTATTGGTATATTTGTATAAAAACTAGGATAATATGAAGCTATTTTACTTTAATGTCCATCATTAAACACAGAACATTGAGTTTAATAAATTATTCCAGGCCTAAGCCTTTTGAAATCAGCCTTTAGTCACATATTGAGATAAAAAGTATCACCCATACTATAGTTTAGTTTTATAATGCGTAATAAAGAGACCAACGAGAAGCAAAACAGTTCCACTGATTTGCTTGATTCATCTGAGCAAAAGAATTTATCAGTGAACTCTTAAGTCAGGTTGCAAGCTCTAAGTAAGTAAGCATCCATCAATACGTCTAAGAAAATAATTAATTTACAATAATAATAACATTGGTTTTTCTATGATTTTGTTTGATCAAGTGAGCAAGCGATACAAAGGCGGAAATGAAGCACTCAGCCAGGTAAATTTCCATCTCCATCAAGGTGAAATGGCTTTTTTAACAGGGCATTCTGGTGCTGGAAAAAGTACCCTGCTCAAACTTATCGCTTTGATTGAACGTGCTTCCACGGGCAATGTCATTATTGGTGGAAAAAATCTAAATAAAGTCAGTCGCCACACTCTCCCCTATTTGCGCCGAAATATGGGCATTATATTTCAGGACTATCAGCTGCTTTATGACAGAACGGTCTTTGATAATGTCGCGTTGCCTCTCATCATTAGTGGCTTTTCATCACGAGAAGTCAAAAAACGAGTCCACGCCGCATTAGACAAAGTGGGCTTATTACGCTTTGAAAAAAAGTATCCCATCACCTTGTCTGGTGGCGAGCAACAAAGAGTGAGTATTGCTCGCGCAGTGGTGAATAAACCCGCTCTTTTATTGGCAGATGAACCAACAGGCAATCTGGATCCTGAACTCTCCCGTGAAATTATGAATTTATTTATGGCCTTTAATCAGGTCGGTGTGACCGTACTCATTGCAACCCATGATATTCCTCTGATCAACCAGCTCAACAAACGTATTATTCAATTGAGCCATGGACAGCTATTAGCGGAGGGAGAGTCATAATGGTGAAGAGTAATGCAACTGAAGTCAGCTCTGTGCAATTGCGACAGTTAAAACCCAGCTTTTCTTCCCGCTTTAAAGAGTTTTTTGTCCGCCATCTGCAAGTTTTTTTCTACTCTCTGGGCTTGTTAAGCCGTACTCCATTTTCAACTCTAATGACCGCTTCTGCATTGGGTATTGCATTAGCACTACCGACGGGACTCTATGTTATTTTAGATCATGCCAGTCAATTATCAGGGGATATCAATAGCATTAATCAAATCTCCCTTTTTATGAAAAAAGGACTCTCTGAAGCTAATATTCAAACAATTAAAAAGAAATTAGAAAGCTACCCTGAAATCACTCAGGTCAAGCACGTCAATCGTGACGCAGCACTTCAGGAGTTTCAGGATAATTCAGGTTTTGGTGATGCCTTAAAAGCTCTAAAAGATAACCCATTACCTGACTTATTAATTGTTTATCCCAGCATCACTCATAATAATCCACAGCAGATTAATGCTTTATTAGGCGAACTTAAGAAAATCAAGCAAGTTGCTCTGGTGCAATTAGACATTCAGTGGTTGCAACGACTCTATGCCATTTTGCATATCGGCCAAAGGGGGGTCCTTATCATTGGCTTTTTACTCGCCTTGGGGGTATTACTCATAGTCGGAAATACCATACGACTGGCCATTGAGAATCGCCGCAGCGAAATTGTGGTGATGAAATTGATCGGTGGCACAAACAGCTTTATTCGACGTCCCTTTTTATACACTGGCTTCTGGTATGGATTGCTGGGCAGCTTTATTGCTATATTGCTGGTCAATATTTCCCTGATTATTATTAATGATCCCCTGGCCCATTTATCATCACTTTATGACAGTAATTTATTTTCTTTAGGGCTTATGGGTGTGAATATTAGTGCCACTTTGCTGCTATCAGGTTGTTTTCTAGGCCTTCTCGGCGCAAGATTAGCAGTCGGAAAACATCTTAAGGATATTGAGCCCAAATAATTTATTCCTGCTTAGAAGAATTATCTATCACCGTATTGTCTTTTTTTTCCTGACTTCTTGAATACAGATAGACGATCAGATTTTTTGATAAGAACATCACCGCCATAAAACACAGACCAATTAAAAAACCAAGCCATGGTTTTTCCTGCAGGATAGTGATAAACCATAGTGAATTCCCCATAATATTACCCCTTAAATTTATTTAGGACTTATGGAAACCCATTTCCATAAAGCCGTTGGCTCAGAGCTTGAACTTTTTCCATTTTTCCAAGTGAAGCCATGCCCCTATTATTAAAGTGCTTATGATATTCACTTCACTCATTCTATTCCGTAATAAATATCACATAAAGAAGACAACGTTCTTTTTTTAGTCATCAATAGTGATAATCCACCCGCTCCAGTATTGATTCACCACAATCATTCCCTAGCATTTTACTTGGTTATATTTTTCTGCTATTCTCGGTGTTCTAAAAAATCATTTATTAATATTTTACCTTATTCTGATGTATATCCCGAATAAGGGTGAGAAATCATTAAATAAATTGAACTTTATGAAGAATTAGCACTCTATTACAAAGAGTGCTAAAATCAACATGTATAAAATAGTTTGAATTATGAATGGCTCTCAGTACTCTTTTCTCTACATTCAATGATAAGACAGAGAAAATTGAGCATAAAGTTCGTAAGAAAGGAAGAATAAAATGAACACAAAATCTTTAGCAATACCATTAGCGGTTCCGACAGGCAGTCTCGATAGCTATATCAGTGCTGTTAACTCAATCCCTATGCTAACAGCTGAAGAAGAATCCTCTCTGGGGCAGAATGTCAAAGATGACGCTGATCTGGATTCTGCACAACGCATGATTATGTCTCACCTGCGTTTTGTGGTACATATTGCTCGCGGATACCGTGGTTACGGCTTACCTCAGGGCGATCTCATTCAGGAAGGTAATATTGGCCTAATGAAGGCGGTTAAGCGCTTTGATCCAGACAAAAAAGTACGTTTGGTGTCTTTTGCTGTGCATTGGATTAAAGCTGAAATTCATGAGTACATTCTTCGTAACTGGCGAATTGTTAAAATTGCGACCACTAAGGCACAGCGTAAGTTGTTCTTCAATCTACGTCGCAAGAAAAAGCGTCTCGGCTGGTTTTCTGATGCCGAAGTCAACACAGTTGCTGAAGAACTGGGGGTCACCACTAAAGATGTACTGCAAATGGAAGCACGCCTGACTTATCAGGACAATGCTTTTGATGGCTATGATGAAGAAGATAATGATAATGCGCCTGTTATTCCAGCAAACTATCTGGAATCTTCAGAACCAACACCTGAACAAAATTTAGTAACGTCAAATATTAAGCAAATTCAGTCTGAGTCATTGCACTCTGCCATGGCAACATTAGATGATCGCAGTCGTGATATTGTATCACAGCGTTGGTTAAGCGATGATAAGCAGACTCTGCAAGAACTTGCTGGAAAATATGATATTTCAGCTGAGCGTGTCCGCCAGCTTGAAAACAATGCGATGAAAAAGCTTAAGGCTTCAATGGTTGCTGCTTAAATTCAGTAGAGGCAAGAGCCTTGCCTCTACGTGCAACAAGTTCTAGCACGAAATTTCAGAGTATAAAAAAAGGGAGACTTTCTTTAAAAAGTCTCCCTTTTTTTATATCTATTGTGAAGCAAATAGAAATTTACTCAGCAGGTACCTGTCTTACTTCAACTTCAATTGGCATTTCTGGTGCTGCCATTTGCTGGTCTGGATACTGTGGTGCGCCATAAGGATTGCCATAACCACCACCATAAGGGTTACCATATCCACCACCTTGATATCGGTTACGGTTATTGTTGTTGCCCCAATTCCAAGGCACATTATTACCACCCCAGTTGTTGCCACCCCAGTTATTACCGCCATTCCATGGACCATTGCCCCAGCCATTATTACCACTGTTCCATGGACCATTATTCATAGGGCCTGAATTCCAGGGCGCATTATTACCACCCCAGTTATTGCTACCCCAATTGCGGTTTCCACTATTCCAGGGACCATTATTCCAAGGGCTGCTCCAGTTATTGTTACCACCGCCATTACCCCAGTTCCAGGGAGTGCTATTTCCCCAGCTACCGTTATTACCATTATTACCATTACCAAAGTTCCACGCTGATGCAGAGACTGAAGCGATGAGTAATGAAGAACCAAGAATTAATGTTGTCATTTTTTTCATATAAGACCCCTTTAAACCCCTTATTTATAAAAAGTTGGTTGTAAAATATTTATGTATACAATGCTAAATAATAAAGCTGAGAAATAAAATGGTTCAACTTTAAATACCATTGCTAATTAAGTTAATCATGATATTCTAATGAGACTTTTTGTCTATAGCCGTTTACCCTAGGCTTCACATATAAAGATAATATTAACCACTTTCTCTACTTTTGTCAGCCTATAGTGAAGAATTTTCTTTATTTTGTACTTCAGAAGTAGAGCCTTCCGCTGTGTTTGGAGAAGAGCCTTCAGCTGTTTTTAAAGAAGAGCCTTCAGCGTGTTTTAAAGAAGTGCCCTCAGCGTGTTTTAAAGAAGAGCCCTCAGCATCTCTTAATAAAGAGTCATCCTTTTTCTTTTCAGGTATTAAATCTTCATCCATTAAAATTCTATGCGCATCACCCTCCAAATCATCAAATTGTCCTGATTTTATGGCCCAGAACAAAATAATGACCAGAATAATACCAATGATGATCATACTGGGGATTAAACCGTATATTACTTCCATTTTACAGACTCCAAGCTCTACTTATTCTTAAAGCGCCAACGTAAGCGTGCGGCATTACCAATCACCAATAACGAACTCAGAGGCATTGATATGGCAGCCACCAAAGGCGTAATCATGGCTGCCATAGCCAGAGGTACCATAATGATATTATACAAAATTGAAATCATAATATTTTGCTTAATAGTCCTTAGTGTTGCTCGTGACAACTCAGCTGCAAGAGGAATTTTTTCCAAATCACCATTGACCAAAATAATATCAGCGCTATCAATAGAAACATCGGTTCCCGAACCCATGGCAATACCAACGTCTGCTCTAACCAATGCAGGTGCATCATTGATACCGTCACCAATCATGGTAATCAAATGGCCTTGCTGTTGTTTCTGTTGAATGACTTTGTCTTTTTCATCTGGCATCACCTCAGCAATGACTTCCTTAATGCCTAATTTATCAGCCATATAGTCTGCGACTTCTTGCTTATCACCACTGAGCAAAGTCAACTGAAAATCTTGAGCATGCATCTGATTGACAATATCAACGGCATTTTCACGTAATTTATCTTCAATTACAAAGGCACAAATGGATTCATTTTCTAGCCAGGCATAAACAACACTGCTACCTGATAAATGATAATCTTGTATTCTTTTTTCAAGCGCGGCCCAATCTTCTATTCCTGCTAACTGACGAATCCATGATAATGAGCCAATAGCGAACCTTTGCTCTTTATAAAGTGCTTGAATGCCCGAGCCTGAAACCACTTTAATATTGTTCAGTTCTATCACATCACTCATATCATAACTGTAACCAAAATTGACAATGGCTTTAGCGATCATATGTTCAGAGTAGCCTTCTAAAGTACAGGCAAGATTTAGAATTTTATTTTCCTGGGTGTCTATGCGTTCAATAGAGTCATCACCTGGAATGATCTCTTTTATATCATCCTCATATATTTCTTTGTTGTCAATTGACACGTAAAACAAGGTACTGACCAGCATTTTTCCCTGAGTCAAAGTGCCCGTTTTATCAAAAACAAAATGACGAATTTTGGATAATATTTCAAGTACAGCACCATGTTTTACCAGTACTCCCATTCTCGCCCCAACGCCTGTTGCCACAGCAATGGCCATGGGTGTGGCTAAACCAAAGGCACATGGACAGGTAATAATTAATACTGATGTGGCAGCCATTAAAGCCAGTTCCAAATCATCACCCATCCAAAAAAGGAATGTCATCGTTGCCAGCAGTAAAGTAATTGAAACAAACCAGGGAATAATTCTGTCCGCAGTACACTGAATAGGAGCCTTAGTTGACTGAGCCTCATCCACTAAATGGATGATCTTGCCCAGTGCTGTGTCTTTCAGCGTCTGGCTTACCTGAATCGTTAAAACGCCGTCTTTGTTCGTTGTCCCTGCTGACACACTATCACCAACGAATTTTGCTACAGGGACAAATTCTCCCGTCAACATGGATTCATCGACAACACTTTCACCTTTACTAATAAGGCCATCAACAGGGATTTTTTCACCCGCCTTAACCAGCACAAGATCGTTTTTCTGAAGTGCTCTAATGGGCACTATTTTTGTTTCATCCCCAGTGATCAAAGTTGAGATCTTAGGCTGTAAATCCAGCAAGCGTTGAGTTGACTGAACAGCCAACCTTTTTGACATGGCTTCCAGATAACGTCCAGTTAAAATAACAAAGATAAAATTGACCACAGTATCAAAATAGACATGACCGATTTCTGAACCACTGATCACCACATAACAGGAATAAAGATACGTAATGATGGCACCAATAGCAACAGGGAGGTCCATCGTCAGATGACGATTCATCAGCCCTGTAAACGCACCTCGATAAAAAGGATAACCAGAATAGAGCAATGTTGGTGTGGCCAGCCCAAGACTGATCCAATAAAATAAATCTTTAAATTTACCTTCATCAGCCCCCGTATAAAGTGCAATTGAAATCCACATAAGATTCATTGCAGCAAATCCGGCAAATGACAGTCGGAACAGGAGTGCACGATTTTGTTTTTTTATTTGTCCTTCAGCAGCTTCAGGATCATAAGGGACTGCGGCATAGCCTATCTGGCCAAGAACTTGTAAAATTTTAGATAGCTTAGTGTCACGATTATCCCATTTTAGATGCAGCTTTTTGGCACTGAGATTCACGTTGCTCTGTAGAACACCTGTTTCAGTCTCCAGTCTTCGCTCAATTAACCAGACACAGGCAGCACAATGAATTCCCTCCACCAGGAGATGAATTTCTCGAGTATCACCAAGCTCACTGACAAACTCTTGCTGGACATCATCTAAGTCATAGATTTCCAGATCGGAATCAATTTCAGGAGGAGGCTGTAATGTATCACCCTCTATGGTTCTTCGGTAAAAGCCATCCATTCCTGCACCATAAATGGACTCACAGACTGTTTTACAGCCATAGCAACAGAAATACATTTTTTTATCATTAATAATGGACGTGATCGCTTCCTCTGGGGGAAGCGGTAAATGACAATGGTCACACTCGTTATGAGTTGAGGCAGCTTGACTGGAATTGTTCACAAGTGGTCGTTATTTTAGACAATATTTAGTGGTATGCATTAATCTTTAACAAAAATATTATTAGCATAGTTCACTTCAACGCCATCGATATTAATACTGGCGAGCAGATCCCATTTACCTTTCGCTTCAAAAGTGACTGTTGCCTGATAGACAGGTTTACCATTGAAAAGTGTGTCAGTAGATAAAGTCATAGGGACATTGAAATCTATTTTAGAATTTGAAGGGCGATAAACAAAAAGGGTTACTTTTTCTGGATTGGCCGAAGCTCCAGCCTTATCACTCACAGTAATCATAATGACAGTTGGTTTATTGAGATAAATATCCTCAATTTTGAATTCAGTGACCCACCTCTCATTGTTTGCAAACTTCTTATGAATGTTTTCTTCATAGTCCTGGCCACGTTCATAAAAATCATCAACGACCAAACCAGGAAAACCGCTATTGGCCTGTATCACCATAAAAATAGTACCTGCCATTGCAGCCAGAACAAGAAAGAGCCAACCTAATAGTAAGGGACTTTTATACCATGACTGGTGGCTTGAATTGGGCTTATTATTTAGATTAAGATTCGCTTCTGACACAAGTTTACCTATGAGAAATTATATCGGTGACATTATATACGATTTTGATGCAAAGAATAATGATTGCTTAGTAAGCATAAAGAAATAATGCTCACCAAACAATTAAGGCCTTTAACGTTTAGGCCCAATAAAGACACTTTCACGATCACTTTTATAAACATTACCTTCTTTGTCTTTACCTTCAATGCTAAAGACGATAGGTTGTGATGTGACTGTCAAATTCCGTCTTGGTACTTTTATGAAAATAGTGACTGGTGTTACCGTGCCATGAGTTGCAACCAGTTCTTTCTCCACCCCAATCATAGTCAAGCCTTTAAACTCACTATCATCGACAGTAATCTTAACTTTCATATCCTCATTCTGTTTATTCAGGACTTTCAGTGTATAACGGTTTTGAATATTACCGTCACTTTGTAATACAAAAAGTGGTTGCCTGGCATGAAGCACTTTAAGTTCCAGAGATTCCATACCACTCAGACCAATGACAACTCCCATTACTGAAACAAGTAAAATAGCACTATATACCCAGACTCTTGGCCGTTTCAGCAGAGGTAGCTCTTCCTTGCCCATAATGCCATCCCAGGATGCAAATTTGATCAGCCCTTTTGGCTTATCAATTTTTTCCATCACCGCATCACAGGCATCAATACATAAGCCACACATAATGCATCCTTCCTGTTGACCACCTCGAATATCAACCCCTGTTGGGCATACAGCGACACATTGATTACAGTCAACGCAATCACCCTGGCCTTCCACTGCAGGCTTATTTTTCATAATGCGGCCACGAGTTTCACCTCTTTTTACATCGTAGCTGGGCACAATGGAAGTATCATCAATCATTACGGCCTGAATACGAGCATATGGGCATAACCAAAAACACGTTTGTTCACGTAGAATACCTGCAAGGAAAACAGTACCAACGACAAACATACCAACAGTAATATAAGCTGTTGAAGAGGCATTCAGAGTGAAAAAATCAACCCATAAGTCATAGGCATCTGTAAACCATGCAACAAAGCTCATGCCTGTAAAAAAGGCAATTAGAAACCATAGTGAATATTTTTTGCCTCGAACAATGACTTTCGATAGATCCCATTTGGCTTTTTCCAGTTTACGACGTTTAGCTGGGCCACCTTCAAGTTTATCTTCAATCCAGGTAAAGACATCGGTCCAGACAGTTTGAAAACAAAAGAATCCACACCAAATTCGCCCCGCCAAAGCGGTAACAACAGCTAATAAAATAGCAAAGAATAATAGTACAAAAGACAACATCCACAGATCTTGCGGCAATAACGTTAAATTAAAAATGTGAAATTGTCGATTGGGAATATCCAACAGAATGGCTTGACGATCGCCAAGTCGCATATAAGGACCAATGAAAAAAACGATCCAGACTAAATTGGAAAGCCATTTTAAATTTCTAAATTTACCGCCCATGCGCTTGGCATGAATTTTAACATCACCGACATTAATGGTATGTTCTTGTGCTTCTGCATAAAGTTCTTCAATCGTTTGCTCGTGGATTTGCTTTTCAGACATGATGATTTCTTCACTGGTTGGTTTTGGTTTTGCCTGTGCACTTCATAACAAATCCATTGTCATGAGCCACATTTTACTTCAAACTATTATAAATTAAATAAGTAAATTATAAGTAACTTATGTTACACAAATTTCAATCTATAAAGTAATCTGTAGAGACAAGGCATATTCATTTTTGCTTATTTTTTATCTCTTTTGTTCTTTTGGTTAACGAATAAAAAATAAAAAATAAGCAAAAAAAAAGAGAGGTAAAACCTCTCTCTTTTTCTAACTCTAAAAGTCTTTAATCTTCACTGTGATCGGTATTAATTTTTTTGATGCCCATAATCGCAAGATACACAAAAATAATTATACAAACACCAACCGAAGCAATAGAACCCCATAATACAGCATCATTCATTTTGAACACCCCTATAGAAGGTAAACTTTATTTTAGCTTTATTGCTACAATATCTGCTTGAGTCATATCATCGACTAATAACATAATAATCAATTAGATACTGTAACAAAATGTGTGTAATGTCATTCAAACGAATGAATTACTTACCGCCACCAAACTTATAAACATAAACAGCCATTTTCTTAATATCAGCTTCTGACAGTTTATCTTTAAATGCTGGCATTTCAGCATTTCTGGTTTCTGCATCACCCGCGGCATTCACACCATGAGCAATCGTTTGCTTAGCACTTGCCAATAGATCAGTGCTTTCAAAACGCCAGATACCATCCGTCAAGTTAGCAGAACCGAGAGCAGCCATACCTTTTGCATCCATTCCATGACATGCAAAACATGCCTTGGATTGGAACAAAGCTTTACCTTTCTCTTCCGTTTTGCCTTCACTCAAACCAACAACATAAGCGGCCAGAGTGTCGATTTCAGCTTCAGACAAAGTCGCTGCGTGTGCAGTCATCATGCCTTTACGACCATTAGTAATTGTGGTCTGAATTTGCTCAATTGTGCCACCATACAACCAGTCATCATCGGCTATCACTGGGTAACCTACGTTACCTGCACCACCCGTACCATGACAAGCTGCACAGTTATCACCAAAAAGAACCTTACCAGAAGCTTCTACATAAGCAGAAAGTTCATCATCAGCAAGAATTTCTTTGGCTGATTTAGCCGCAATTTTATCTTCATAAGGCTTACGAACCGCTTCAACTTCAGCAATTGCAGCATTATATTCTCCAATTGCAGTCCACCCTGTGACGCCTTTCGTGTAACTCGTGGCCAGAGGGATTGCTGGATAGATAACAACATAACCGATAACAAAGATGATGCTGGCCCAAAAAGCCATCATCCACCAATTAGGTGGTGGGTTTGCAAGTTCGCGAATATTGTCGTCCCAAATATGTCCGGTATTACCTTCATCTGGAAATGGATTATTTTCCGACATTACTTTTTCTCCGTATTTGTGGGTTCATCGTCCATCAACATAAATTTTTGCGCTTCTAATTTATCTTTATTTTTTGGACGAAAAACGTAGAAGTAAGCAACAACCATGAGAACCAGAGTAACCACCGTAATGATCATTCCAGCCCAGTCATGAGAGGTCATTGCACTCCAGTCAGTATAGAAATACCCTTGTGCCTGCTCTGTCTTTTCAGAAGAGCTATTACTCACGGTATGTCACTCCTTCCTGGAATTTAATCATTGTTCCTAGTACTTGCAGATAAGCGACCATCGCTTCCATTTCAGTTTTACCTGTAATTTCGCTAGCCGTTTCAATATCTGCATCTGTATAGGGAACTCCTACAATTCTTAAACCACGCATATGTGACTTAATCTCTTCGCCATCAACCGTATTTGCCATCAGCCATGGGTAGTTCGGCATAACAGACTCAGGAACCATAGAACGAGGAGCAATTAAATGAGCAATGTGCCATTCATCTGAGTACTTACCGCCTAAACGAGCAATGTCAGGTCCGGTACGTTTTGAGCCCCACTGAAAGGGATGATCATACATTGACTCAGAAGCCAGTGAATAGTGACCATAACGCTCTTTCTCATCACGGAAAGGACGAATCATTTGTGAATGACACAAATAACAGCCTTCACGCTGATAGATATCACGGCCAGCTAACTCTAATGGTTTCAAAGGACGAACACCGTCGCCTTCTTTCCAGTCAACAAGTGCTTTATCGCCGCGATCCCAAACCACACCAGGAATGTTTTTAGCAGGCATTGCACTATCGAGATAGAACAAAGGCACAATTTCAACGATACCTGCAACAGAAACCGTTAAGAAGGTTAAAAATGCGAAGAGCCAGACATTGCGTTCCGCTTTGTCCTGCAAACCAGTTGGTTGCGATGTATTAGTTTCCGACATAATAATCCTCCCTACGCCGCTACAGCAGCAGTTTGTGCCGCTTTAACTGAGCCTTCATTCTTTGCTTTCAGGACAGTCATAATGATGTTGTATAGCATAATTACAGCACCCAGCAGGAATATGCCACCGCCGATTGCACGCATTGCGTAGTACGGATGCATTGCTTCCACACTTTCTGCAAAAGTATACGCCAATGTTCCGTAGTCGTCATAAGCACGCCACATCAAACCCTGCATGATGCCTGAGACCCACATTGCAACAACGTAGATTACTGTACCAATAGTCGCAGTCCAGAAATGCATGTTGATCAGTTTGTTAGAATACATAGAGGTGTGGAAGATTTTTGGAATCATGTGATATAAAGCACCAATACCAACCATAGCAACCCAACCTAAAGCACCTGAGTGTACGTGACCAATTGTCCAGTCTGTGTAATGAGAAAGTGCATTCACTGTCTTAATAGACATAATTGGACCTTCAAAAGTGGACATTGCGTAGAATGCTAAAGACATAATTAAGAAACGTAAAACATAGTCATTACGCAGCTTGTCCCATGCACCTGATAGAGTCATCATACCGTTAACCGCACCACCCCATGAAGGAATGATCATTGCGATTGATACTGCAGCACCAAGCGAACCAGTCCAATCTGGAAGCGCTGTATACTGAAGGTGGTGAGCACCTAACCATACATAACCAAACATCAAAGCCCAGAAGTGGATTACAGATAAACGATAAGAGAAGACAGGACGATTTGCCTGTTTAGGAACGAAGTAATACATGATACCCAGGAAGCCAGCAGTCAGATAGAAACCCACCGCGTTGTGTCCCCACCACCACTGAATCATGGCATCTTGAACACCAGAGTAAGCAGAGTAAGATTTGAACATGCCAACAGGGATTGCAGCACTGTTTACAACATGCAGTATAGTGATCATTATCATCATACCCATGAAGAACCAGTTTGACACATAAATATGTGAAGATTTACGAGTAGCAAGTGTCATCATGAAGTTGAACATAAAAGACAACCAGACCACAGCAATAGCCAAATCAATTGGCCACTCAAGCTCAGCATACTCTTTAGACTGAGTGATACCTAGAGGAAGAGTAATAACTGCAGAGACAATAATAAGGTTCCAACCAATGAAGGTGAACCATGCCATTTTGTCGCTCCAAAGTCTCACACCACTAGTACGCTGTACGGTATAGAAGGCTGTCGCCATTAAGATACAACCACCGTATGCGAAAATAACCGCATTCGTATGTAAGGGTCGTAAGCGACCAAACGATAAATAAGGACTGTCAAAGTTAAGCACTGGCCATGCCAATTCTGAGGCGATATACACCCCAACTAACGCACCAACTACCAAGTAGACGGCGGTCATTACGGCAAACCAGCGAACAACGTCGAAGCTATACTTCTGCTCCGCTGCGGCTTCTTCCATAGTGTTCTCCACAATTATTTAAAAAATTTATCTTCACATCAGCCATCAACCCATGCACGAGAGACAGCTTTATAAAGATTACCCAAAAAATGTACAGACGGCTCCTTGTTAATATCTTAAAAAAAGAGTGACCTCTTGAAAAAAAGACTTTCAGCACCAAGGGAACTTCTGTGGTGCTATTTTGCCTCTTTTAAGGTTAAGTATCAATTATTTCTAATATAATTTAGTGTCAAATGCCACAAAAACTGAGTGTTTACCCTAAATACAACAAATAACCCTATCTTTTTAAAGGTAATTTGTTGTATTCAACACAGTTCAAATTTTTGCTGTTTTTTTTAAAAATTGTGTGAAATGGCTCACAGTTTGTAGATAGAGCCTCGAATAGAAGATCTGACGTAAAAAGTTTAAATTAACTCAATGCCAACAAATTTTTGTAGCTCATCAATATTTGGAATACTGAGCTTTTTTCCATTAATTTTGAGCAAATTATTATGTTGAAGCTTTTTGAATAGACGAATAACGGTTTCTTTGGACAAGCCGAGATAGTCGGCAATATCAGTTCGAGTCATATTTAATTTAAATTCAGTACAGGAATAGCCACTATTAAGGTAACGCCAAGCCAAATTCAGTATAAATGCAGCTATTTTTTCTTCTGAACCCACATTACCGTGGAGCAGCATGGATGATTTTTGAATATTAGTGAGTTCCTGACTGACGACTTTCATGAGACGTCCCTGCACTTCAGGAATTTGTGAGGCGATATCATTCAGGGTTTCTTTACCTATTTCACAAAGATAGATGTCTTCCAAAGCCTGGGCGCTATAAGAATAAATACCTTCATTTAAGGAACAAATATCCACCAACTCACCTGGAATACGAAAATCAATGACTCGTTCAGAGCCTTTGACATCAGCGATTAACTTCAATGAACCTGCTGAAATGGCATAAATCAAAGTGGCCTGTCCACCCTGCTGAAAAATAAGCTCACCTTTTTTAAAATAATGTCTTCGATTGACCATTTTTCCAGTGAAATCATAAGTATGCCCACCCACATTAACGGGTGAGCAAATCGGAGATAATCGACAGACATCACAAGCAACGTATTTAGGCTCTGTCTTTTTTGTGGCAGAATTTAAGGCAGGATCATCTTTGGAGTGAGAGCCAGCCACGCTTTAATCGGCCGATTTTATTGGTTTTGCATGGGCCACAGTCGCCATGATGCTTTGCTTTAATCGTTCAAAATTCCCAACAGGAATATATTGAAAAACTTCTTTGCCGCTTATACTGTATGAAATCACTAAGCCTTTTTCAGGATACATCCAGAATTCGGTATTGCTATCAACCGTCAGAATTTCCTGCGGCAGTCCAAACAATTTTTTCAACAAGTCTGCTTCGATATTTGAGATTGGAAGATAGGTTAAGGATTGAATCACCCGATGATTAAGTTCTTGTGCTAAATCATCCAATGGATATTTTATAGTACGTGATCCCTGAATTTCTGGCTTGCCTGAATTCTTTATCAAATAATCCTTATCCAGACCCGTAGCATCCAGCTCCAACAACACTTTTGCTCTAAGCCCTGACATACTGACACGAATAAAATAAGCTTCAAGACTGATACTGTCATCCTGATTTTCAAACCAGGCCAAATTATATTCACTCTTGAGAGTCTTCACAGCATCTGCCAGTGTTGCTTTACCGATATCAAGCTCCAGCACATGCAAAGTTTGTTCATCAAGCACAGTAATTTGCCAGGGCAGATTCGTTACCCGAACTGTACTGCCTTCTTCTGGCGTCAGCATACGATTATAAAACCAGTACCCCGAAGCAGAAAGAGTAATAATAATGAATAACGTGATTGGCTTAAACACACAAACTCCAGATAATGACTGGCGCCACCCAAATGAAAAAAATCGGCAAAAACGGAGTTTAGTATAGATAAATTAGAGACTAAATGCACTTTTCCATATTCAAAAAATCAGTAAGCTGGTTTTTTGAGTGCATCGAAGAAGACGAGACAGCCTCTGTATCATTTGCAGATAAATAAGGAACGACACCTAATAGTGGTGCTGTAAACCGAGATTGAATGCTTTGAATATTTTCCTCAAAGTACGCACTGTTATCTTCTTCCTCTGAATTAACATTACCTGCGCTGTTTGCAATCCAGCCTGCAATGGTCAGGCCTCTTTGTTCAATAGCCTGCACCGTTAATAATGCATGATTGATGCACCCCAGACGAATGTTAACCACTAAAATGATTGGAAAATCGAGCATACAGGCTAAGTCAGCCACACTTTGCCGCTCATTCAAAGGCACTAGCCAGCCGCCAACCCCTTCAACCAAAACGCGCTCAGCCTTCTTCTGGTATTGAAAGATATCACTGACGATGGTCTCTAAATCAATCGTCATTCCTGCTTGTACTGCCGCAAGATGAGGTGCAATTGCAGGCTCAAATGAATAAGGATTTATGATGTCATATCCAAGGGACACACTGGCTGCAGCCATTAATGCCAAAGCATCATCATTTCTCAAGCCCTCAGGAGTTGGCTGGCAACCACTGGCAACGGGCTTAAAGCCCAGAGTTGTATAGCCCTCATTTGACCAGTATTTTAGTAAGCCTGATGAGATAAATGTTTTTCCTGCATCGGTATCAGTGGCGGTAATAAAATAAGATTTCATGATAGTGGATACATTTTTATGAGTTCAATGAACTTTTCAGCTGAGACAACGAAATGGATGTTTGCTTATTGCCATCTGTTGAACAGGTGTTTTGCATCGGCGTTTTCGGATTCCAGGCATGCCCATAAAGGACTTCATAAGTCACGGGAAAACCATCTTCTGTACGAAATTGTTCATAAGCCTGATACATTGACTGTAAACGTTTTTTGCCTGTTAGTGCTTTTTCTCGCCCTCTGTTTTGATTATGAGCACCAATGCCCTTAAGTTCGACCAAAATCTGTTTGACTGACTGGTAATTGATGACAATTGTCTCACTATCCATCACTGGATTTTCAACCTGAGAATGATACAGTGCATCACCTATTTTATGCATGTCCGTAAATTCATTGACATGAGTTTTACCACTCACCTCTGCCCAACTGGATCTTAATTCATGCAGTGTCTCAGTTCCTAAGGTGGTGAACATTAACAACCCGCCAGGTTTAAGCACCCGCCGGAACTCATTAAAAAGAGTGGGCAAATCAAGACACCATTGGATGGTCAAGCTGGAAAAGATTAAATCCATACTGGCATCAGCAAAGGGTAATTCTTCGGCATCCGCACACACAAATTGATGGCGTTGCTCAGATGAAAATAAGCCTTTCACTTTATCTAAAAAGCCTGAATTTTTTGATATTTTTTCACGGCTCTTACTGAGCATTTGTTCTGCTATATCCAGTGCAATAATGCAAGCCTCTGGATATTGCTCTGCCAGTCCAAGCATCCCTTGACCAGTACCCGCTCCCAGATCCAGAATCATTTTAGGCTCAAGCTTAATGTAATCCAGTCTTTCAAGCAGACGCCCACAAACCTCCTGCTGTAAAACAGCAATACCGTCATAAGTCTCTGCCGCTTTATTAAAAGAATCTTTTACCTGTTCTTTTGTAAAGGGAGTGGTAATAGGCGTTAAAGGTTCAGTCAAAAAATAATCTTCCAAGGGTTGTTTATTGATGAGTATTATATAACGTTTTCGATTAATTAACCCTCGTTAATTCTCATGATTGACAAACCGCTTGAACCTCCTACAGTGAGTAGAAATGACTTTATCTTTTAAAAGTTATGGCTCCTCTTAGCAATCGATAATATTTTTTAATATTTGTTTAAACTCTTCAGGGTGCGAAATAAAAGGTGCATGCCCTGCACCAGACAGAGTATACAGTGACACATTATCACATAAGCTCAGCTCTTTTTGCCCTTGATATTTCGCCAGAGTATCTTGTTTACCAGCAATCAGACTAATTGGCACATCGGTCACCGTCTTCAGTTGCTGACGCTTATCTTCTTTGAGTAACATTGTCAGCCCCATTTGCAATGCCCTTTCATCGGGTTCTCCACGAAGAAACAATTGGGTCTGCAGAATCTTAGTATCAGCCCTTACTGTGCGACTTCCCATCGTCTGAATCGCCAGAAAACGCCTTAGTGTTGCCCGATGATCGTTCACCAAACTCTGACTGAATTCTTCAAATATCCGAGCCTCCACTGCATGTTGCCAATCATCACTTTGCACAAACTTGGGAGTTGAACTGACCATGAGCAACTTTGAAACATTAACTTTTTTTTGTGCCAATAATTCAATTGCCACCAACCCGCCCAACGACCATGCAATGATAGTCGTTTGCTTCCCTTCAAACAAAGGCTCAAGACTTTGGGCTAAGGTTCTGGAATTATAGTCACCACCCAGTTCATTTTGACCATATCCCGAACTATGGCCATAGCCTGGCAGATCAACTGAACGGATTAATTGTTCAGGGTGCAATTGCTCTAAATATTGCCCAATATCAACCCAGACACTACTATTCATTCCCCAGCCATGAATCAAGAGAATTTGTTGTCGTGAGTCCGTATTACCCCACTCTTGATAACTGACCTTCATACCATTGCCAATCTATGCACTTTTTCCAGTGCAGACAATAATCGTTCCACATCTTTTTCCTCATGCTCCGCACAAAGAGTCACTCTTAAACGTGCTGTATTTTTGGGTACCGTTGGTGGTCGAATAGCTGTCACTAGAACCCCCTGCTCTTCTAGCATTTGACTCATTTTCAGAGCCGTTTCATTATCACCCACTAAAATGGGTTGGATAGCAGTCTGGGAATCCATCAGTGACAAACCCAGTTGTTCAGCCCCTATCCGAAATTGTTTAATCAGTTGCTTGAGCTTTTCTCTGCGCCAGGTTTCTGATTGTGAAATCTTTAAACTCATCAAAGTGGCCTGAGCTAATGCGGGTGGCATTGCTGTGGTATAGATATAAGCACGTGATTTTTGAATCAATGTTTCAATCAGAGCATCACTGCCCGCCACAAAGGCGCCAAAAACCCCCATTGCCTTACCCAAAGTAGCCATGTAGATTGGCAATTGTTCCTGAGCCAGAGAATATTTTTCAGCAATGCCAGCTCCCGTCTCACCCAGAACCCCAAAACCATGGGCATCATCCAGCATAAGCCAGGCCTCATGCTGTGAGCAAAGCTCACTCAGCTGATTCACAGGAGCTAAATCACCATCCATACTAAAAACGGCATCGGACATGATCAGCTTTCTTGAAGATGAAGTGCTTTTAGTCAATTGTTTTGCTAAAAAATTCAGATCATTATGAGAATATCGTTTGAGCTGGCTACCCGAGAGAGAGGAGGATAATAAGGCAGCATCAATAAGGGAGGCATGGTTCAATTTGTCCTGAAAAACAGTATCACCTTTGCCCATCAGAGCATTCACAATGCCCAGATTAGCCATATACCCCGTAGAAAATAATACAGCTCGGTTTCGACCTGTGTATTCTGCCAATGCTTCTTCTAATTCATGATGCGCACGACTATGACCACTGACTAAATGGGCAGAGCCACTGCCTACCCCATAAGTATCAATACCCTGTTTGAGTGCTTTGGCGATTTCAGGGTGATTAGCCAAGCCCAAATAGTCATTACTGCAAAAGCTCAGAACTTTTCTGCCATTGCTCTGTAAATGAACCTGTTGAGGACCATCGGTTATTTTTCTTTGTCGGTAGAGAGACTGTTTTTTTAGTCGATGCAGATCTTTTTTTAATATGTCGTCTAAATGGTTCATGGTAGTATATCTTATTTTTCTTAAGGGGTTGTTTTCTAACGTTGTAGCAGCTTGGGTTAAAGAAATATCAAGAGAATATAAAGAAGGGGCCTCGCTCGGATAAGTGCTAGTGAAAACGATTGGGAGAAGGATGGAGTTGCTTGATTGGGGACGCTGCGAGCCATCCATGGGCGCTTAAGTTCTGGCATCCATGCCTCCACAAACCCCATCCAAGCAACTCCATCCTTCTCCCACTCTTCAAGCGCAGTTATCCTCGCTCGTGTTGTCCAAAAGCAAAATCAAGAGATAAGAAAAAGCGAAGAATAGAGTATAAACTTGAGTTTAAGTGCCCTTGCTCTGGCTGTTGCTTTTGATTTTCCCCACAAAAAACGAGAATAAATGCGGTTTGAGAGTGTACGGAGGAGAGGCTTAGCTGTTTGGGGTTTGTGAAAACAGGATGTTTTCACTAAGCGGGCCATGGATGGCCGAAAAGCGTCCCCAAACAGCTAAGCCTCTCCTCCGTGCAATCGGTTTCAATAGCACTTATACGAGTGAAACACCTTCTTTTGATTTTATTAAACCAAAAATACGACTCTTACATCTCATAGTGACGCAGACTGAGCAGCACTCTGCTCCACATCACTGGGCTGATGTTTATTCTTATCACCACAACCTTTCTTTTTTTCCAAGCTCGTTTTCATACCCAAACTTGCAAAAAGCTTCTGATCATTCGAGGCACTAGCACCTTCAGTGGTTAGGAGACGTTCGCCATAAAAGACTGAATTAGCCCCGGCAAAAAAGCACATTGCCTGCATTTCATCAGACATTTCCTCACGACCTGCAGACAATCTGACAACAGAGCGTGGCATCATAATTCTTGCCACAGCAACACTGCGAACAAATTCCAGAGGTTCAATTTCATCTTGACCAAATAAAGGAGTGCCTTCTACCTGGACCAGCATATTAATCGGCACACTATCGGGATGCTTTGTCATATTAGCTAATTGCACAAGCAAGCTACTGCGGTCTTTGCGTTCTTCGCCCATACCAAGAATCCCGCCACTACAGACATTAATGCCCGCTTCCTGAACATTGTTCAAGGTATCCAGTCTATCTTGAAAGGTTCGAGTTGAAATGACATTACCGTAAAATTCGGGGGAAGTGTCCAGGTTGTGGTTATAGTAGTCCAGACCTGCTTCCTTTAACTGTTCAGTTTGTTCACCATCCAGCATGCCCAAAGTAACACAGCTTTCCATATCAAGGGATTTGACTGCCTTAATCATTTCCAGAACTTTGGGGAAATCTCGTTTATTAGGCCGTGACCAGGCAGCGCCCATACAAAAGCGATCAGCACCTTCAGATTTGGCTTTTTTAGCGGCACTCACTACTTCATCAATTGAAATCAAAGCTTCGGATTCAAGCTCTGTATTATGGTGCGCACTTTGAGAGCAGTAGCCACAATCTTCTGAGCATCTACCTGTTTTTATACTTAATAAGGTACTGATTTGAACACTATTAGGATCAAAGTTCGCGCGGTGAATGCTATGAGCCTGGAACAACAGGTCATTTAAAGGCAACTCAAAAAGTGCTTGTACCTCTGGGATATCCCAGTCATGCCTTAATTCATCAGCAGCTTGAGTTGTCATATATGTTCCCCTTCTCTAAATAGAATCGCTAAAAACGGCTAATATAACATATTTGAAAAGCAATTATGAATATTAAATTAACCTCAAACTCAAAGGGTTTTATAAGCGGATTGAACACTTATATTCACAAGATATGTACGAAATAAATTCACTGACGATTCAAGCCCGGAGTCTAAAATAAATTTAAAAAAACAGTAACAAACTGCTTTTGCTAAGCACATTATTCTATTCTAAGATTAGTTGTATTTTTTAACTTTGTCTATGGCTTAAAAGCGAATCACTCCTTCCTTTACTGAAGTGATTTTAACTCCAGTGTCCACTTTGTTTTGCCTGGTAAAAAGGCACTGGCTTTACCATCGACCCAATCCTGATGTCCCTTGGAGTAATAAGCCGATAATGGATGACTGCTTTGCCCTGCTGGCATGTGCATAATACCATTTTGTTCTTGCCCTGGAGAAACCACCATTCTCATTGATGCCCCAAAATCACTGCCTAGAACTTTGGGCATATTATCATCTCCCGTCAGTGGTGAATCAGGCATGTCCAATAACAAGCCTAAGCCTGGAATCGCAGCACTCAGCGGATGTCGGATATCAACCTTATACTTATTCCCCCATGTTTGCTGAACAAAATTAATTTGACCATTTTGGGTCATTTCATCATACACTTTTTGAGCTGAAGCCAATATAAAACTATTCCAATTATCATGGCCTTCAGGGAGCAAATGTTCTGGTTTTTTACTTATGATTTCCCAGGCAGGGTATTCAATTAATTTATCAACCGATGAACGTTTAAACAAGTCTGGATATTTATATTTATAGGCATCAAATATCCAGCCAACTGTCTGATTAACCACCTCCTTTCTAAAGGCTCTGACAAATCCATAGGCCACTGAATCCGGGGATGCTCTTAAATCAGTTTCACTCTTGAGTGCATCAATCATGAGTAACTGACTGGCTGATTTGGGAGACTCCACCACCTGGGCATCTGCCGACTCCAGAGTTGTGAGCAATAATCGTTGCCAACGCTGTAAAAACACAGAACGATTATCTAATTGAATGGCCAATAAATCCATTTCATTAAATTGATCTTTGGCCAGTAAACCATTACGTACCTGCTGCGCTCTAGCACCTAAATCACCACCCTCAAAACCAATCTTCAAGAGTTTTTTTCCTGACACCAATCGATTATTAGCTGTCCAGATACGGTGTTTTTCAGGATTACTAATAGTAGGATAATCACTTGCCAACTGAACCCCCTGCCATTGGTCATGTTCACCTCTTTTAGGCATAGGCCCGGCAATCGTCCAGCCAATATGCCCCTCACTATCTGCAATCACAATATTTTGAGGAGGTAGACCCATGGTTGGCGCAACGATCAAAGCTTCAGCCAAAGACTGACTTTTTTCCAATTCCAGTATGTTCAAATTGACGGCCTGATCACCATAAGCAAGCCATTGATGAGCCATAAACTCACCCTTATGATTTTTTCCAATTACTGGCCCAAAATCCGTTTCTAGAGTGATGTGTTCCTTGCTTGGCCCCGTACTGCTGGCGACCAGATGATCAAACAGTTCAAAATTTTTCCAGCCATCCACTGTCTTATACTGAGTATTATCCTCATTCATTTTCAGAACGATTACATCCCCCCAGTCACCATAGCTATTAGTATAACCCCAGGCAATATTTTCATTACTCCCAGCCACCATTGCAGGTACTCCAGGTAAGGTAACCCCCGTGACCCGTCGGCCATCATCCAGATACCAGCTGGCACGATACCAAATGTTAGGCACCCGTAGAGTCAAATGCATATCATTGGCCAACATAGCAGCGGAAGATGGCGTTAATGAGGCGTCAATTGCCCAACTGTTAGAACCAGCTAAGAAATTAGAGTTAGGACCAAACAAGAAATCAGACTTAGCTTGCGCTTGATGGGACCCATTTTGAGCCTGAGTTGTTTGTATCTTGGCCGAAAACAACGCCAATAAATCATCGGGGAGTTTTGTATCAGGTATTTTCAGTGGCACCTTAGTTGATGCTTCACCATCCATTGGTGCATCCCATACGCCGCCTTTTGGCGTCAGAAAATCAAACCATTCCTGAGGTAACTCATCTTTTAAGATAGCCAGCGATACTTCTCTATCACCCAGCTCATCATTCAAATCAAAATACATGGCATAAATGCATAAAAGACTGTCTTCCGTTTCCCAGGGTTCAGGTAATTGTCCTAATAAAAGGTATTGATAAGGGTCATTGGTTAAGGCTTCAATCCCTGTATTGACACCATTGGCATAGGACATCAGCGCAGCATAATGTGCCTTGGGTAATTTACGCAGCGCCTGCTGAGCCCGTTGCTTAAAACGATGAAGTTTTACCTTTAAATCACTTTCAATGGCACCGTCACCAAGCAGCTCGGCCAATTTCCCAGATGCACTCCTGCGCAGTAAGTCCATTTGAAAAAATCGCTCCTGAGCATGAAGATAACCCAGTGCAAAGGCCGTATCCTGGCGATGTTTTGCATGAATAGTTGGTATCCCCTGAGCATCCCGTTCAATTTTCACGGACTGGTTGAGCAGAGTTATATTTATTGTGCCATCCAAATCAGGCAAACTGGCATGTAAAATGAAGTAAGCAATCAAGGATAAAAAAAAGAGAAACAGAACACTCCATTTCACTAATAAAAAAATCTTAAGGAAAAAATTATGCATTATTGGTGGTTCATCAATCTAAACAACATTATGAAATATAGGTAGGATAATCATAGTATTATTGATTCCCATCTTCAAGTAATGTATTTTGGCAACTCTGTAATTTAAGCTCTAGTCGATACCAATAAAATGACCCTGGAGACAAAGCATGCCGTGTCTCTAGCAGGAATAACATTATCTTCAAATCATTCTGTCAAAACCGCATTCTGTCCTTTTTTGAAAAAATGAGCAGTATAGTGCCCAGGCATTGTCTTTTTTGTCTGGAAAAAACCCATACTCACACAGATCTGTGCCATCACTGTATTAATAAACTGAATTTAAACCAGCCCTGTTGTCAAAGGTGTGCATCCCCTCTGGAACAAGCTGCTATTACATCAACGAAGCAAGAGGTTATGTTGTGTGGTAATTGTTTAAGTCATCATTTTCATTATGATCGAGTTTATAGCCCATTTACCTATTCAGAGGAAATGCGATATCTCATCAAAAAAATGAAATATCAAAAAAAAATTCATTTTGCTCATACACTGGCCACTCTTTTTGTGCAAAAAAATCATATTATCAAAGACTTTCAACTCCCTCAGGCCATTATTCCTATGCCCATGCACAGCAAACGCCTTAGGCAACGCGGCTTTAATCAGGCACTGGAATTAAGTCGTTTTTTTGCATCTCACTATACGCTGCCGTTAGACTATACTTCCCTCATCCGCAGCAGGCATACTGACTTACAAGCAGGTATGACGGCCATAGAACGACAAAAAAATGTACAAAAAGCTTTTAAAATGGCTGCACCTTTAAAATATGATCATATTGCTCTGATTGATGATGTCATGACAACAGGCAGTACCGTCAATGAAGCGGCCAAAATACTTAAAAAAATCGGTATAAAAAAAGTTGATATCTGGATTATTGCCAGAGCAGGACTTGAGAATTAAAAAATGAATGAAAAAACAGAACAACGTATTAGTATCATTGGTTGTGGTTATCTTGGACAAAAACTATTAAACGAATTACTCTCAAGAGATTTAGCCTCCCCAAAAAATATCACCGCTCTGGTTAAAACACAACCCAGCCAGGAACAATGCGCCCGTTCAGGTGCCAACAGCATCGCTTTTGATATGGATGCTCCAGACAGTCGTTTACCTGATGAATTGCTGTTGAAGCAGTCCCTCATGTACTATTTTGCACCTCCTCCTGCCCAGGGGGTAAAAGACAAGCGAGCGGAGACCTTTCTCAAGTTACTCACTCAAACAGCACTTCATAATCAGCCAAAGAAAATAGTGCTCATTAGCACAACAGGAGTTTATGGCAATTGTCATGGGCAATGGGTGAATGAGAACACACCATTAAATCCAGGCGTTGATCGAGCAAGACGTCGTTATGATGCCGAACAACAGTTTCAAAACTATTGCCTGAAATTGAATATTCCACTGGTTATATTAAGGGTTTCAGGCATTTATGGCCCAGGGAAATTACCACTCAAACGCCTTAAGGCACAAACCCCAATTGTCAGGGAAGAAGATTCCCCCTTTAGTAATCGCATTCATGCAGATGATCTGCTTGAAATTTGTTTAACTGCTGGCTTATCCAGTAAGATTAGTGGTATTTTTAATTGTGCTGATGGTCACCCGACCACCATGTGCGATTATTTTATGAAAGTAGCAAGAGCCAACCACCTTCCCAAACCACCCACCATTTCACTGGAACAGGCAAAAACACAATTATCTGCAGGTATGCTTTCTTACATGGAGGAATCACGGCGCATTGACAATCAAAAGCTTCTGTCAACATTTAAAATCTCATTAAAATACCCTGACCTGGATAGAGGACTTGCACCATAAAATACACCACCCTTGATATAGATCGATCATTTTTATAAAAACACTATCTATTTGTGACAATAATAGTATTATCGAATATATCTTATTTAAATAAATGATAGGCTATCTATGAGTTTAGTTGATCAATATAACCGAGAAATTAAGTACTTGCGGCTTTCTGTCACTGATCGCTGTGATCTTCGTTGTTTTTATTGCATGCCCAAGGGCTTCAAAGGCTATGAAGAGCCGACGGATTGGTTAAGTTTTGATGAAATTGAACGTGTCGTTGCCTCATTTACCCGACTGGGTGTGACATCAGTGCGTCTGACGGGAGGCGAACCACTGGTGCGCAAAGATTTACCCCTGCTGGCAAAACAACTGGCAGCACTGCCTGGGTTGGACGATCTGTCTTTAAGCACAAACGCGACACGACTTGCCAAACACGCTAAAGAGTTACGTGACTCTGGCATTTCCAGAATTAATGTCAGTCTGGATACAGTTGACCCTGTTAAATTTAACAATATCACTAAAGGCAAGTTAGATAAAGTCATTGATGGCCTCTTAAAAGCAAAAGCTGTCGGCCTGGATCCCATTAAAATCAATATGGTCATTATGAAAGGCATTAATGACGACGACGTTGAACAAATGGTTAATTTCTGTCTGGAGAATGAATTTACTCTACGTTTTATTGAAACCATGCCTATTGGTGATACAGGGCGCGATGCGGCTGATTATTATATTGATCTGCATAAAGTTGAGGCTCGTCTGGCAAAAAAATATGAGCTCATTCCTGCGGTGATGGCTGGAGCAGGTCCCGCTCGCTATGTACAAGTGGCTGGAACAGCTCTAAAAATAGGCTTTATCACTCCCATATCACAACATTTCTGTGACACCTGTAACCGAGTTCGACTCTCTGCCACGGGCACTTTATATATGTGTCTTGGCGATGAGCACAAATACGAACTGCGCCCTTTGCTAAGAAAAGGCATCAGCGATGATGATTTGGATAATGTCATCAGAGATGCCATTAACTTAAAACCGTTCAAGCATGAGTTTAATGAAAAACCTGAAAAAGTGATTCGTTTCATGTCAATGACTGGTGGCTGAATTTAAATTTGTAGGGGATTTCCCTACAAATCCGCTTACACCTTTAACTATTTCACTCAATTCTGATTTTTATCATTCTTTTACTCTTCAAAACCACTTACATAGAGCGTTATAATAGGGTAAACAGCTTACACATGCTTTAATCTAGAATGTTCAGTTGAACCTATTGTGAATGCCCAATGCACTGAATCTTCCAGACTTTACAATATATTTTAACTTCACTCGTAAGATAACTACGAATAAAGCTAAAACAACTTGTAAATTCTAGAATCTCCAGCACCTCCCCTCGTGGGGCTACTTTGGGTGATCATTCTCATAACGATTCAACTAATCATTCCAGGCTTAATAGATTCAAGGACAGATTCGGCAAACATCAAAATAACATAATAATTCGTTGCCGATTAAATCAAAGAATAAATAGTTGAGGTAGTTGTAAAATGGGTGTATCAGAAAATAATGCTCACTATGGGCATCGTCTAAGAGTTTATCGAAAAATTGGTGATGTAATCTACGATGAAGTTTATTATTTAACCGAGAACGGTAAATCAGTCACAAAAAGACGTGAAAAAGAAATACGTGCACAGGCAAAAGCTCGCGATCTAGAGCTTTTAGAATTTCAAGCAGAGTACCAACAAGAACAGGATGCTGCAAATCCAGTCAAGTTCCATAGCGATGGTCGTATTATCGGGCTGACTCGCCAACAGCAGCAAAGTAAAGAGCGAACGATAGACATATTCAAGTTACGCCTTCGCCTGCCCGATGGCAGTATTTCCTGGGGAAGTATCAGTATTGATCTACATGGCTTTGACAATGCCTTTTCACAAGCACTAGAACGAATTGTCGAAGACTTAAATATCAATAAACGAACTAAAATTTATCGCCAAATGAAAAGTGCTCAAGCTGCTTATTAACAAACAGATAAGTCAGTAGTCAGTAGTCAAAAACAATCATTCAGCAATTTCATGCTCTGTTTTGACTATAGACTACAGAGCTATTTTAATAATCCAGGCTCATCCGCTTTAATATAAGCCAATTCCTCATCTGTTAGCTCCACATCATCATAGCCAGTAATCATCGGCTTCACATGCTCTGTAAAGGAATGACCTGTGGTAAGTAAATAGACATGAGCGATCACAAACACGGTAATAGCAATTGCAGCAGCCGTATGAACCAGAGCAATATTTCCCAGACCCAAGTCATTTAAAAAACCACCAATGCCAAAACTGATCAGCAAATAAGGAATTCCTGACAGCCAGATAGCTGGAAAGATTACAGTCTTAACTAATAGATAGGTCATCGCTTGCAGTGGATTGTGTTTGCGTCGGTAAGTTTTTCGATAAGGATGATCTTCCCCTTTAAAAATACCATAAGCATAGAACCGAGCCACTTCTATAAAGTTTTTCGTGGTGGGCAGGTAATGCCTCCATTGACCCGTAGTGAAAAGCCAAAAAGTAGCAAATAACCAAATCACTATCAATATCATGGCAGCCCAGGTATGCAAGGTCACTGCATCCGCAAATCCCATCAATGGATTCACCCCATAAATTGCAGAACCACTAAACAATAAAGTAAAAATAAGAGCCATTTGGCTCCAATGCCATAGGCGTTCAAAACGTTTGAAAACGACAAGTTTGATTGTATTCATCGACATTATTTTTTCCTCATACGAGTAACAACAATACGTAGAGCACCATGACCGAGTACACCAGCCAAAGTACCCAAAATAGCCAATAAACCGATAATATTGAGTATTTCATTTTTCTGTGTACCTGGAATATAAACGCTGCCATCATCCAGATGATCGAGTCTGCCCCCTTTAGCGTGACACTCTGAACATTCCATGGCACCTTCTTTGGGTGCAACCATGTGGTTAACAGGCCAGTAAGAAAGTGTCTCTACATAGTCCCACTCCCCACTATAAGGAATACCATTTTTCTTCATACCCGCAGCAATGGATTTACCAAAGTCATAGTTACCCCAAAGTGCAGAATCATCATTTCCCCAGAGTGACATATAAACCAAAGTATTATTGCCTTTGTCATAGGGCTGAGTGGTATGCATTTTTTTAAAAGGATAAATTCGAGAAGCAGAATCATTGGCTGAGCCTGAAAAGCTATTAATATCAATTGGGCCTTTAGAGGGATCAAATTTGGTATCAATGGTTGTGTAGTTCATCGTGCCGTCAAACCAGGCATACATAGGTTGCAAATTTTCTGCGTAAGTAAAACTTCCCTTAATGGATTTATAAGTTGCCCGATGATGTCCGTCACCCTGAGTATATTCCTTAAGCTTAAAGCCTTCACCATTTTTGAGCTTGCCCATGGTTCGCCAGTCCCAGTCCACTTCAGTCGCGACCCCACCTCTGGCAATTTCAGGAATATGGCAGGTTTCACAAGCGACTTTACTCGTATGAGTATTAAGCTTAATTCCCTCCACCGTATTAATCGGATGAGGTGATGCGCTATGACAACTTTCACAAGAAGCCGTTTCACGAGGCATTCCAGGCTTGCCTGTGCCCACTTCATCATTGACAGTCATTTCATAACGGCTGCCTGCCCATTCATGTGCTTCACCCACATGACAAGTCACACAAGTAAAATCTTCACCCTCTTTACTCATATGAACATCAACTTTTTTCGGGGGATCAAATAGCACCGATGACAAATCACCATGTTTGACATTGTCACCACCACCGCCATAGAAATGACATTTACCACAATTATTTCGAGTTGGCATTTGCACACTTTGAGCAATTTTCTCCCACTCAATAGCAGGCTTGCCTTCAAACATTACGGAACAGGCTTTATTACCCGCCGAAGTGGGCGTTTTATAATAAGTACCCGTCGACTCATGACAAATCAAACAGTCCATATTATCCTGATTAGTAAAATCAAAATCTGAATCGGTCATGTTATAACCCGCATGACACTGAGCACACATTCCTTCATTTCCACGAGCATTGGTACAAAAATTATTGATCAGCACACTTTTACCCAGATGCTGGCCTGTTTTAGGGTGTTTATAATCCCAGGTCCAATGTTTATTTTTCATAAACTGATGGCCTGCAGTATTATGGCATTCTAAACAAGCTTTGGTCACTTCCGGGCCACTGAAAAAAGGCCCTTTAAGGGCTTTAAGCTGGGAATGATCGGTGGTTGATTTACTTTCTTTTTGAACAGCACTCTGATTGATTTTAGAGGCATGTTCCTGATCAGTTTTAGAGTATTCAGAAATCCCCATTTCAATTTTAGATTCGAGAGGTGGTGCTGATGCATAAGCACCAGAAAGGCAACTGCACATTATGAATAGTAACAACAAGTGCATTAAATAACGGTAAAAATTATTTGCAAAATGAGAATATGACATAGATCTATCCATACTGTTTTATTAAAAAGTAAACCCTCTAAATAAAAGTATCGATATTGCATACCAAGTTATAATTTTGATATGTGTAGGCTAGTGTGTGTTGGTATCGTTTTATTATTATGAGTCTTTGGGAAAGACTCCATTACTATAACAGACTTTAATATTATAGCAACTCTCCAAAAAAAAGCTGAGTGACTGAACCATCAACTGAATCAGTGTAATGAAACACCTTACATTGATAAAAGATAAAAAGAGTTCTTCATATTATTGCCTAAAATATTGTCAATAAAAGTAATCATTTTCTTGTAGTTCCACACCTACAGATACTGATGGTTGTATATGATTTCATCAATCAGCCTATTGTATTGTTGCATTGATTGCGTCATCATAAAAAAATTAAAATGTTTCCTCTATATATTATCGTAACAATCAATTTGAGTATTCAGATTATGGATAATTCTCTTCCACAAGTTGAACTTTTACCAAATCAGGGACAGATACCTCATTCGGATCAACCTCCAAAAGCCTGGTATAAATCACAGCGGTTAATTATTTTTTGTATTGTTTTTTTATTATGCAGCCTGGTCACTCTAACCTATCTCTACAGTCGCCCAGCACTTTATAAAAGCTATGCAACACTATTGACAGTGGCACAAACTGCAGTTGATCAACAAAGCAGCGAAGCCGACATACAACATGTTGCCATACAAAGGCAACTTCTTACAGGCCAGGCACTATTAGATAAAACGCTGAACCGTTTGAATTTAAGTCAGTCTCAGAATACGCCAGACGATCTTGCTTTTGCTGCAAATTTAACCGCATCATCCATACGCAATATGCTCAGTGTACAAGCAGTACCAGAAACTAATCTTGTGGAACTGGCAGCGACAGGCTACCACCCAAGAATTTTAACCACTTTTATAAACACCTGGATTGATGTCTATTTAGAGAGTCGTGCTGAAGAAATCAAGCAGACCACAGGTCTCACTTTAGGGGTATTGAAAGAAGAGCTGTCAGGGCTTGAACATAAAATACTCATAAAGCGCAGTGAGCTGGAACAGTTTAGAGCCGACAATGATATTACCTCTCTTGGTCGAGAAAATATATTTGAGAACCAATCCTTAGCTCGATTTAAAAGTTTAAACCAATCACTGAACACAACTAATGAGGAGGTGATCAAAAGCAAAGCTCAACTTGATGCTATCAATAAAGCAATCACCGAAGGCAAGATGCTTGTGCCAAGCGAAGACAAACGAGGCATGCAGGTTCTTGAGTTACGCTTGCAAGAGTTGAGGGAACAGTTGGCCGAATTTGATCGAAAATACACACGTCAATACTTAGCATTACACCCTAATTTAAATTTACTGCCTGGAAAAATAAAAGCACTGGAAAGAGAAATCTATAAGAAGCAATCTTATGGCCAAAGCATTGTCCTTACTGAGGCTGAGCAAAACTATGAAGCAGCACAACAATCATTTATTGAAATCAGTAAGCAACTTGAAGAGCACAAGCAAAAAGCAACAGAATTTAGCTCAAAATTTACTGAACATGAATCCTTATTAAATGATCTTGAAGGTCTGGAATTACTTCAGCGCAAGACGCAGGAAAGAATGGTACAAATTGAAGCAAAACAGGCTGAAAAATTCCCTCAAGTAAAAATCATTGAAAATGCTTTCCTGCCTTTTGAACCCATAAGCCCTGATTACACCAGAGATGCAATCATTGCTATCATTGGCTCATTTTTGTTTGCCTTAATTGTGATCATCCTGTTTGAGTTTTTAACAAAAAAAGATAATTCTAGGGCTTCTGTCTCTATTTCCAGTGTTAACATGTATAACGATACTCCTCCTGGCTTAATGAACAATTTGCATCAAACCATTGCACCCATCGCACAAACAGTTTCTCAGTCCTTAGCACAGAATGAAATTCACAGTCTTGAGAGCAATAATCTTGAAAGCAATAGCCCTGAGAGTAACAGTCTTAAAGAACTCAGTGTTGAAGCTATAAATGCTTTATTTGAAGTGTCTGATACCAAGGCTGAACAACTTATCGCTTTACTACTCAGTGGTTTGAGCCTTGGAGAAGTGAGCACTGTCAATAAGGAATCTTTTGATTTCACTCAAAATACTTTGAGTATTGCTGGAAGTAAGCAACGCATCATTCCACTGAACTCCGCTCTTAAAACCTTGTTTGAAAATACTGAGCCATGCCCAATCTGGAAACAATCAAAAACTGTTTCTGAAGAGACACTCAATGCCATTCTAAATTATGTTTCTGCTGATGCAGGTTTTAATCATTCACAACAAATCAGTGCGGAATTAATATCTAATTCTTATATTCTGTATCTTGTGAAACAAGGCTTACGTCTTTCAGAATTAGAACAGATAGTGGGCTATATTGAACCCACTGATTTGTCCAAATTCACTCCTTATTCACCCGATCAAAAAGGTCTGAAGATTGCAGATATAAACCGAGTACACCCCTCACTCACTGCAAATATTGAGTGAACAAATTCGATACGGCAAAGCATCAATTTAATTTCACTTTAATGTCTCTATTGTATTGAGTGTTGCAAGAGTAGACGCATCTGGATAACCATCAGCAATGAGGCCAGAATAGACTTGAAAAGCCTGAATGGCCTGTTGCGTCATTGAGCCCATAATACCATCAGGTTTCCCTGCATTGAAGCCTGCATTATTGAGATTTGTTTGTAAGGCTAATACCATTTGCTTACTTAATGCCTTTTGATTATTTGCTGTTTTGCTTAACGGTCCCTGGCCTGAAATTCGATCAGCCAGCAATCCAACAGCAAGCGCATAGGATTTGCTTTGATTCCAGCGCATAATGATATCAAAATTTTGGTAGACTAAAAATACTGGGCCTGAATGACCCGAAGGAACTAAGATAGCAGATTTAATATCCAGTGCTGGTACAGGAGTCGCATTAATTGTAGTGACACCTGATACAGTCCAGCTTTTTAATGCTTGCCAATTTTTCAATCCTGTTTTTTCATAAGCAAAACCACTGGGTAATTTAATCTCACGTCCCCAGCGCTCACCTGATTTCCAGCCCATATGATTAAGATAATTTGCACCACTGGCCAATGCATCTTTTTCGCTCAGCCAAAGGTTAATTTTACCATCACCATCACCGTCAACAGCGTATTTGAAATACGTCGACGGCATAAATTGTGTGTGTCCCATTGCTCCTGCCCATGAGCCATGCATTGTTTTAGGAGTCAGTGATTCTCGCTCCATTAACCTTAAAGCCAGTAGCAGTTCACTGCTAAAAAACTCTGAGCGACGCTCATCACAAGCCAATGTCGCCAAAGAATTTAACGTTGACATTTTTCCCATATAAGAACCAAAATTGGTTTCAAGCCCCCAAAATGCCACCAGATATCGCCCTGGGACACCATATTGATGATAGAGTGCTTGAAGAAAATTTTGATGTTTTTTTAATAATTTTTTGCCTTTCAAAATGCGAGTATGAGTCACACGCTTATTGAGATAAGAAGCAAAAGTCTGAGTAAACTCAGGCTGTGAGCGATCATACTCTATCACTTTAGGTAGATATTTAAGCTTAGGAATCACTTCATTGACTATGGATGGTGACAAGTCAGCGGTTTTAGCCTGAGCTTGCAGTGCTTGAATGCATTGAGAAGGTAACTCTTCTTCCTGAGACAACACAATCGAAGGAACCGTAAGTAGAATTAGAAAAATAATTTGTTTTTTCATATAAGGGCGTATTATATTTAGGGGTTATTTAATTTCTTAGCATTGTATTATAATTATCTCAATATCAATAGTACTGCTTGCTATTGATCTATTTTCCATAGGCCAGCCGTATTTTATGTCTGTAAAAACACTCTTTTTTGTATTTGAATCTGGATTCAATCTTGACTTTACAACACTCTGTGAAGATAAAGGCATTCAGCCGACACATTTTACCAGCAATCGAAAACTCATTTCTCAGCTCAAAAAAAAAGAGCCTGATTATATTATCGCAGAATTTATCTACTCTCCTTCTCTAGGAACACAGATTAGTAATTTAGACGGCTTACTAGGAAGTGTTGAACGATACTGTAAAAAAACACAACTGATTATTTTTACACAAAGCCGTTATAGGGATAAACTTGACACCGTTAGAGATAAATTTAACATTGATCATGTACTTGAATACCCTATTCAAAAATCCAGCATTTGCCCTATAATTCAATAGAGCTTCCAGTCATTTTGTTCTCGATTGAAGTGGCATTGAGCTAGCAACTCTATACGTAATATTCAGCCTTTATGGTAGGATCTTCATGTCAGAAAAACCTGTGCCCGTGAAATAATGAAAATTAAAAAATACAGCATCCCAGAATCCACTGTAATCTATAAACCCAAGTCCCCTTTTATCGCCAGGGTAATATCAACCACTGCACTCACTGAAGCCGAAAGCAGCGATGAAGTGCGCAATATCATTTTGGATGTCAGTGGTAGTGGCATCCATTATATAGAAGGCCAATCAATTGGGATTATCCCTCCTGGCGAAAGAGAAACTGGAAAATCACACAAAGCACGCCTTTACTCTATAGCCTCTGCACGAACAGGCGATGATGGAAGTTCAACCACTGCAACCATCTGTGTAAAACGAGTTTACAATGAAGATAATATGGCAGAAGCCAAAGTCCCGGGCATCGCATCAAACTATCTATGTGATCTCAAACCTGGCGATTCTGTCGCTCTCATTGGCCCCAATGGCCGTCGATTTTTACTGCCTGATGATGATTCCACCGATTTAATTTTAATCGCGGTAGGCACGGGCATTGCACCCTTTCGCGCTTTTATACGGCATATCTTTTTAGAAAAAGGTTTTTGGAATGGTCGCATCCGGCTATTCTATGGTATAAAAAATGCCATGGAAGCATTATTTCTCAATGACCAAAATGATGATATTGGTCAATACATGACGCAAGAGACCTTTGAAGCTTTCCGCGCCCTGTCCCGAGTCCACAACGAAGATGAAGAAAAAGGTTATGTGCAACATAAACTTGCCGAGCATAAACAAGAGGTTTGGGAAATGATCTGCAGAGGCAATTTTGCTGTTTATATTTGCGGATTAAAAGGTATGGAAGAAGGTGTCGATGAAGTTTTTACAACTCTGGCCAAGCAACAAGGTTTGGATTGGCCTACCATGAAAGCAAAATTTATCAAGAAGGGTCAGTGGAATACTGAAGTCTATTAAATCAGAAAACTAAACGGTAAAAAAATATAATAATCCAGTCATTGCCTACTGAGATCATTATTCATTGATGTACTCCTGCCATGACAGCAGAACTAATTTAAAATCAAGCAAACCACACTCAGCGTATGACTCTTTATCATAAAGTTCCCCATATTCAAACGGCTCATCACTCTCACAACTATTATCATTAAAGTCTGGATAATCAGCATCCAGGCTTAAAGCTTTTATTTCTACTCCTGTGTGACTCATACTTAATTGAAATTCTGAGCCAATTATTTCTTTAAATCCAATACGGCCTTGTTCTAATTTCTCTATCAGAATCAATATTTCTGAGATCTTAGGTTGATTTTCATAGATTTCATCATTTAACCAACGACCAATGACTTCATGTTCCATGGAGAATGTTGCCGTTGACTGGCCATAAATATTTTTTTTAAATTTATAATCCATTCTTCTGTTCATTTATTAGGAGCAATAAATATTTAAATACAGTACTCATATTAATAATAACTTAAATCGATTATTCATCTGATTCAATCAGGCTATCAGTATCATCATCGTAATCAAAGGCACCAACTAAAGTGACATACTCATCACTTTCAATACCAGAAACTTTAGCACTGTATTCGTATTCAAATAATAGAATAACCCATGTGATTTCTTTGATTTTTTTCTTTTTCGCTTTACTCTTTAATACATCAATAAACGACGATGAAAATGAACATTCGCCGACTGCCTGCTGGATGTCAATAGTCCCTTCATGAGCTCCATTTGTTTCCATTTTAGACGGTGAAAAATAACGTATTTTAAAATTATCAGACCAGGTATTGCTTGCTCGAGTATTATTTTTGCTAAATGTTTCTTCAAAATACTCATCAGGAATATCAGCGTATGGGTGCGTTGAAGCCCAAACAGACACTTTATTTTTTTTTGAAAAAAGAAAACCCTTACTAATTTTACCTTTTTTACTTTTCATTGAAATCTCATATTATTGAACGACTATAAATATCAATTATAAACGTTTGCTTGCTTACATGATATTTTATTCTTTGATAACGACAATCACATTCACTTTTTTATGGCCTGTATCAATATATGGCAGATGTATGGGAATCACTGAGGGATAAAACCGCGGCTTATGTACACAGAATGACTATGAGGATTAACTCTTTCTTTTGTCTGACAAGCCCAGAGGTATTTCACTTTTCCAGTTAATCTGGATTCTATTTTGCTGAAAAAATATTCAAATTCATGTGAGCGAGAACAGTATTAACAGACCACCAACAGTTGTTCTGGTCTAATAGAACTGGACACTTTAATAAGAGATAATAACTATCAATTATTGAGGTGTCAAAATGGGACAGAAACGAACATACAAACAGTATTCTAAAGAATATAAAGAAGAAGCGGTAGCCCTGGTCAAAGAACAGGGTTATTCAGTACCAGAAGCCGCTAAATCACTGGGTATAGCAAGTAACATGCTGTATCGCTGGAAAGAGCAAATAGAATCACAGCTTGAGGGCAAATCATTGTCTGTAGATGAGCGTGAAGAATTGAAACGGTTGCGTAAAGAAGTTAAGACTTTACGGATGGAGAAAGAGATTTTAAAAAAGGCCAGTGCCTTCTTCGCGAAAGAAATGAAGTAAAATTTGACTTCATCAGAGACAATTCAGAGCGATTTTCAGTCACCACTTTATGTCGAGTGATACAGGTAAGCACTTCTGGTTACTATAATTGGAAGAAGCGTCCAGGACAGCTGATTAGTGCAGAAACTCTGAATCTTCATCGTCGAATGAAAACGTTATTTAAGCAGAGTCGTAACAGCTTGGGGAGTCGTGAACTGATGAAGAAATTATGCAAAGAAGGCTTTCAAATTGGTCGTTATAGAGTACGCAGTTTAATGAAAAAATTGAACTTAAAAGTCACACAACGCATTGCATACAAGGTAACAACAAAAAGAAATCACAAGAATGATGTGGCAAATAATTTATTAAATCAGAATTTCAATCCTGTTGCACCTAATCAGATCTGGGCTGGTGACATTACGTATTTGAAGACAGGTGAAGGTTGGGTGTATTTAGCAATTGTAATGGATCTCTACTCACGTCGTATAGTTGGCTGGTGCATTAATAAACGCATGACGACTGACTTGATAAGCAAAGCAATGATCATGGCTTACAACTTGAGACAGCCGCCTTTTGGCCTGGTATTCCATAGTGATCGCGGCTCCCAATACACCAGTAAGCACTATCAAAGTTTATTGAATGAGTATGGCATACGAGTAAGCATGGGTGATGTTGGAGCTTGTTGGGACAATGCAGTGGTTGAACGCTTTTTTGGAAGCCTCAAGCACGATTGGATATTTAAAGTTGCTCAACCAACTCGTGAGTATATGAAAAAAGATGTAGCGGCATATATGAGGTATTACAACCTTGAGAGGCTGCATACTGCGAATGGTGATCAATCACCAATTAACTATGAAAATTCTTTAAAAAAAGTGTCCAGTTGGACTTGACCAGAACAGTATTACAGCGGACATATAAAATTGCAGATAAAGAATAAGTATTGAAATTATCTAAGTCTCTATCTTCATCATATAAGTCAATCGGGATAATCATCACCTGTAAGTAAAGCTTGAGGTACAAAGTGACTCAGCTTTAAACAATAGCAAAAGGCAAATAAATGCTTTTAATAACTTCTTAGAGGTTTATTAATATTAATTAATTATCAACATTCAATCATAAATGATTGATAAACGATAAATGTTAATATAAAATACTTTTTTATTGAGTTCTTTATCGGAGATAATATGACATGAAAAATATATTGAAAGTAAAATTATTAAGTAATTGGATACATAACTTTCTATCAATGGGCATCGTAATTGCTCCTGTTTACTACGGGTTCTATTGGTTACTAATCAACGATATTATGTACCCATTAGTGACAGTTAATACAAGTTCTACACCAATAGTGTCATACCAACTTCCAATTGAAATGCAGACCATCGGCTTCATTTCAAGTTTGCTTCCACTTACGGTATTGGTATACATTCTTTTAAATTTAAGAAAGCTATTTTACTTTTATAAAGATGGTATTATTTTTTCATTTGAACATGTCATTCTACTCAAAAAAATTGCAAAACTACTCTCTATATGGGTTATTTTATCTATAGTTTATGAATCAGCTAAAAGTGTTCTTTTTTCATTTGGTAATCCAGTTGGAGAAAGAGTTGTGAGCGTTGGGTTTGGCTCCGAGGAGTTAACTGTGATTATTGTCTCTGCTTTTGTCTACATTATCGCATGGATTATGGATGAAGGCCGAGTTTTGGCTGAAGAAAACCAAATGACGATTTAACTGGACTCTTTATGGCAATTAAAATTAACCTTGACCTTATGTTGGTTAAAAGGCAAATGAAATCAAATGAATTGGCTAAATTAGTCGGCATTACTGAACAAAATTTTTCGATACTAAAAAGAGGAAAAGCAAAGGCAATTAGGTTTACAACACTAGATTCAATCTGTCTCCATTTAAAGTGCCAACCAGGTGATATTCTAGAATATGATAGCAGTGAGTGAGACTATATACTTAGGTAAAAAAAATCATATTTCCAGACCAAATAGGATAATCATAAAACAAATCAATTGTTTGTTATTGTCTTATCCTTAACTCATACAGTATTAGTTATAGCCGAAGATGACGATATTTCAAAAACAGATTGGGCTAATCGCATAGAAAAACAACCTGGTTGGTATGTTTTGTTACAGGAGTTAGAAACAATAAAAAAATTTTTATACACAATCCATTCAAATAAATGTATACGATGGATATTCATCTTTTGTTTATCAATATTGTTTCATTTTTTAGTATTGATATTACTAAGTAATATCAAATTGTATGATATAAAATCATCAATTAATATTCCAAAAAACAAATTAAATATTAAAATTGTCAATTCAAAGATTAAATATAAAAAAACATTAAAAAAAGTTTACGATGATTTTATGCCAGACAAGTTAAATTCTAAGAAAAAACTTGACAGTGTCTCTATCACAAAAAAAACACTTATAAGTAAGAAGAGAATTAATAAGTCTTTAATAGGGCATAAAAAAAAACAAAAGCTAAGAACTGACAATATAGTTGCTAATTTAAACAACAAAAACTCACAAAATATCCAATTTGAAAAGACACCTTTTTTTCGAAAAAAAACACCTCTATCTTCTTTAAAAGCAATTGACCTTGATTCATTATCAATAACTACCACAAAAGTGATAGAAGAACTTGATAAGGATGATTATATTAAAAGAAAAGAGGTTTTTTTTGATCCGCGTTTTCGAAAAAAAATTGAATTATCTAGAAAGGAACAAAAAAGATTATTAAATGTTAGAAGTATTTATAGAACTAAAAGCAAGATAGAGGTATTAAGCCGTAAAGAAACTGAAATGACTATACGAGTTGGAAACACTTGTTTTGAGGTACCTTTGGATAATAGTTTTTACCCAAAAGATCTTCGCATAATGACTTTTAAACTTAATTGCCCTAAATCTGAAAAAAATTGAACTTATTTTGATTGCATATTTTTCCATGGGAACCTTAAGGTCTCTGGTAGGATAACGGATACAAACCTTTTTCCTACTAAATTTCTTTATGGACTTAAGTGCTTACTATATTAGAATGGAACTCTATTTTATTTAGTTGACACTTTAATGTTAAGTTGTAAAATCGGGCATTTATAACGCCTGCAGAAGAGGGTGTGAAGCGAGGAACGAGTGTGTATTTGTTAGCCATTATTTACGATCTACCATAGCAGCTAAGACTCCAGCTCCAACCAATGCCGCACCACCAGTATAGTTAAACGAATATTAACATCATATTAACAGGCCACCCACAAAATGAAGATTATAAAATATTAAACTTTCTGGATAAACTCCACAAATACCAGTTGAAAAAATGAGCTTACCTAAAAACAAGGGTAACTTGAGAAATAGAGGGTTCAATGTATTCAGAGGGAGATAAAACCGAGAACATCAAACAGGAGAGAGTCTACAATACTTTGCAAAACAGTTAAAAGAGTAAACGATTAATTTTAAGTCGTGATGGGAATAGGAAGGTTGGTTTTAAATAGCTTCCTGCAAGCATTGATCCCTCTCACCCAATATCTTTTTTGTTTCTGACAGAGTAATTTCAATTGTTCTTCTGGTCCAACAAAAGAGTGAAAGCCTTTTGAAAATCCCTGAATGGTTTCCAACCAGATTTGTTCATCAAGTTGCAGTTTCTGTAGGATATTGGGTGTGTTGGGGTCAATAAAACCACGTTTATCCCCTCGGACAATACGACCCGTCCAGTCAGCCAGTTCCAGGTAATCCTTGAGGTCAAAGGCAACCCCATTCTCTTTGAGTGAGCTGCCAATAAATGATGATAGCTTGATTGTATTGTTATTCGTGCGCTTGGCTGTTTTTGTTTGAGTGATTTGCTCAATACGCTGTTTAATGGAGGTGTGCTCAGAAGTTTCCAGCGTCTTACAAATATCTGCTCTTATGGGATTTAAGTCAACATAGACCATGCAACTGAGAATGGCCTGCTCATCGAGTAATGCCTGACTTTTAAATCGTCCTTCCCAGAATCGACCAGTGCAATGGTCTTCGGCATTGGCTTTGCGGGCAATGTACTCATTTAAACAACGCATAAACCAGCTGATATCCATGAGACGATGTCTAAAGACATTAATGATTTCTCGTGCCTTGTCTTGCTCAGCCTCAGAATGGCATTCGCCATTAAAATAGCGTTCAACCAGTACAGGAATTGAAAAAAGCTGTTCCCAGCGCTGTATGACTTGTTCATCACTCCAACCCAGGGCATGGTGCTCATTGATTTTCAGGACGGTATGGGTATGGTTTGACATAATGGCATAGGCACAAACTTCAATGGCAAAAGTGCTTGAGAGCAAGGCGAGTCGTTCGATGAACCATTGTTTGCGATGACTATAGTCTTTGTTGGTTGCCCTATCAAAGCCGCAAAGAAATGTGCGACGAACACAGCGAGAAATACAGTGATAAAACGGGGTATCAAAAAGGCTGATTTGTTATTTTCTTGAAATGGGCATTGATTAACTCCATTTAATCATAATGAAAACAGAGTATATTCTTTATTTGTACAATAATCAAATCATTAGTGTAAAGGGTAATTTGTTTTAGATTTTTGTCTGCTCTATACTGGAATGAAATTATGGCTGTCCTATAACATTTATTTGCTTACCCTCCACTGTTTGTTTCTCTTGTTAATTATAGTCTTGCATCAAAATCAGATTTAAAAGGTAGAAATATCTTCACAATTAATCTAGAATAAAGTTATCATTAGATGATAACAACAGTGAGTAATAATTTGCCTGATTCCAATACAACTGATCCAGGTTTAGAAGTCTTGTTACAACTGGATAATGAGATTTTTCCAATGGAAAATGGTTTTTGGACTAAGTTTGAAGCAAAGCAAGTTGTAGTAAATGAACATATTCCTCATGGAATAAAATATTCTCTTACTCTTCATAATCCATCTAATTCCAGAATTTTGGGTTATGATAATGCACATGGTATAAAGCCTAAGAAGAAAAAATATGGTGCAAAGAGAGTCATTTGGGATCATCGACATGAGAAAAAAATAGTAGAGCCATATGAATTTGAAAATGCAGGTCAACTCATGGAAGATTTTTGGGCTGATGTTGAAAGAATTATTTCTGAGTTACATAGGTAAACCTGATGAAAATTATGAATGTAGGGATTATGTCCCGTGAAGATTATAAAAACAGAACAATTGCAATTGCTAAGGGTGAGTACAATCCTAAATCCAATGATCCAAAAATATGGTTTGAATCAGTCAAATCACTTTCACAAGTGTTAAGTAATGAAAATCAAGAGTTGCTTAAGTTTATCATCCAATATAAACCTCAGTCTCTTACTGAGTTGGAGAAAATCAGTCATAGAAAAAAATCTAATTTATCCAGAACTTTAAAGAAGCTGGAAAGCTATGGGATCGTCTCATTAATTAAAGAAAATGGCAAAGTAGTTCCCAAAGTTAAAGCAACAGATTTTAGAGTTGAGTTTGGTCTTAACTCAGCAAATTTTCAATAAAATCACTCATTATATAATTTCTAATTTTTTACTTCTAACGTTAGCCTGAGAATCATATGAAATTGGCGCTAAGTATAAAGAGCCGTAATTTCAGATTACCTTTTTGGATGTTTGGTATGACACTTAATTACTCGGCCATAATTCACTGTAATTCGTAAAATAATAGAGTCGTAATCTCTATTCTCCTGCATCAGAATAAACAGCATCCTCACCAGAACTAGATGATAAAAAATGGGTGTAGTTCCTTTGCTTCGATGAGATTGGTCACCCAAAATTGTTATTTTTTAAAAAAAATAATGTCTTTTCTTTGACATCTTTTTATAAAATATCCAGTAACCCTTAAAGTCACCACTGGATTTGAGTGAGCGTAATTTCAATATTGCTTCTGCTCCCTGTAAACTCCAACGGACTCCTGTAATACCAAGCCTATCATTAATAAGGTGACGACATGCACCTTCGATAACACCACTCGCAATAGGAAAACCTGATTTTAAGGCTATGCCGTACTGTAATATTTCTTTATTATTCAGCAGGTAATCAGCACATTTATCAATATTTATCCTGTCCGTTATTTTTCTTTTGGAGGCACTGATCCGTAAACCTTTTGCCACCTGAGAACAATGGCCATTAAGAATATTGACAGATTTTTCTGCAACCCATTCTTCAACGGCTTCATCACCCTTATCAAAGAAACGCCAGGCCGCTTTCCAGAGATATTCCAGAACATGGATAAAATCCATGACGATGGTTGCTTTGACACTCAACCGCTTCATTACTTTTTTGACTAGTTTAATCTGGTGTGGCAACCCATAGGACGCATCACTATTCCTTTGCCATCAAAGGTTAATACCAGCAAATCAGAGGTGTCTTCTGGCTTGATGAAACGAGTTTTTTTGTAAAAATCTTCAAAATCCTGAGCAACATCTTTTACTATGTTAAGGCTCTGCTTCTTTGGAATGTGACCACCAGTTGTTGATGAAACTGTTTCAACAACATCATCAAAAGAGCCTCTGATGGCCTCATTGCATACCCTGTAATAAATACCGTCACAGTAACTTTACCAAACAAACTTTCAAGAGCTCAAGTCGTAGCAACTCGAACATGATTTAATGGTTCGCCTGATTCAGAAGTCACTCTATCTTTCTTTTCCTCTTTGTCTGCTTTTAAATCCAGCCTTCCTTGTGGATGAAATTTTCTATATCACCATGTTCACTCTCTGCCCGATGTTCAAACTTGAGTTGTTCTATTAACATATCGAGCTGTTCTTGTGCCTCAGAAAAGAATGAAAAATCATTTAAATTTAGGTATGCTAGGTTCATGAGAGGGAGCTTTTTGTTGAGTTATGAATGTCAGATACTTATAAACCAGTAGTTTGATCCCTCTTTCTTTTTTCTTCAAGTCTTAATTGTTGAATTTATTCTATAATTTCGTCGTTTTAAAAAATCTATACCCAATAAATATCGAAGCAATAATTTAATGATAAATAGCTATAAAAATCAACATATCTATATTCAGGTTGTAAAGCACAATAGCATTACCAAAGCGGCTGATATTCTAGCCATGTCAAAATCCTCTATTAGCAGAGTTCTAAGTCAAATAGAAAATGAATGGGGGGTTCAGCTACTAATTCGATCCACACGAAAAATCACAGTAACCGATGCAGGGGAAGCCGTATATTCACATTTTATAAAAACTATTGAAGATGAAAAACAAACAAAAAAGATAGTCGAGTCTTCAATTGAAAGAGTTTCAGGTGAAATACGACTGACATCACCTGAAACATTTGCCTGTCAATTTTTAGCCCCTGTAATGACTGAATTTTCAAATAAGTATCCTGATGTAAGAATTGTACTTATAATATCTAGTGATTATGAACACCTTATTGAGCAAGGGTTTGATTTAGCTTTTCGCGTTGGTGAGCTGGAAGACTCCACTTTAAAAGCTAAACAATTATGCAAAACTAAATTAGGCTTGTTTGCAAGCAGTGACTACCTAAAAAGGAAACTAAATACAAATGAATCAGATAATTTAATAAACCATAACTGTCTTATCTACAGTGGTATGCCCTTCCATAATCAGTGGTTACGGGCACTAGAGGAAAATGACTATTCTAGTGTAGATGGTAATATAACTTCTAACAGCGAAAGCTTTCTAATAGAGATGGCTAAGAAAGGACAGGGAGTTTTATTATTCCCAGAGTTCCTGCTACAAAAGCAGCTGATAAATGGTGAGCTAGAACAAATCATGAAAGATCATTCTAGCCCAATTAACATTAATGCAATTTACCCCTACCATACTAAACAGCTATCAAACAAACTAAGGCTGTTTTTAGACTTTGTAGTTGAAAAAATTGAATAATTAAATATCAACCCTGCTGTAGTAAGTTATTTCTGGAGATTTCATTAACATAGAACCTATTTTATCCATAACACCCTGTTTTGTCCTGTATTCTAGGTAAGTTTCATATGCATTTACACTTTCCCAGTTCTCATAAAAAATAAAGATCCCTTTTTTACCCCTGTCTTCATATATATCTATGTTGATACATCCATTATACGAGCGTGTTTCGGGGAGGCATTTTGCAATATAAGTTTTAAAATTTTCAATTTCATCTGGCTTTGCTTGAGACTGTAATATTATTGTTAGTGGCATTTTATACTCCTAATTGTTTCTCAAATGATTTAAGGTCATAAAAATCTTTCTGGAAAATAATCTTCCCATCATCATTAAAAGTTGTAGTGCTAATGCCTTTAACAGAAAAAGATTTTTTATTAATTTTCATTCCCCACCAGTCACCCGTGTAAGTACCAGAGTATATCCATTCATAGGCTACGGTATTTCCGCTAATTAGTGTTGAACTGGTTCTAATCCAAACCATATCAGGTGCAGAAGCTAACCATGCTTCTTGCTCAAACTTTAAAACGGCTTCTTTGCCTTTTGTAATAGAATCAGTAGGTAAATCATATACAGATATATTTTTAGCGTAGAGTTTGCCTATTTCTGTTATATCGCGTGTCTTCCAAGCATCTAAATAGCTGTTTAGTAACTCATTTACTTTGCTTTCGTCCAATGGCGCAGCAAAAGAAGCATTTAGGCTAAGTAAGAACAAGAAGATCAAAGTTGTTGCTTTTTGTAACATGGGTGTACCTCTTTGTTATTTAAAGAGGTAAAATTTAGCAAGGAAAGAGTCACAGAAAAACAGTAAATTAAGAAACACTCTGTTGCAATTGTTGGTAGAATGTGCAAAAAATGCTCTAACGAGAGCATCCACTGGATTCGCATTATAAGTGAATTGAAAATATTTTTTGTTGTGCCAAAGTTAAAGTGTATTCTTTATTGTCAGAAGTCACCGCAAGTTTTATACAAAAACTGACCATTGGTCAGAAAGTTTATGGAGCATCATAATCCACATTGGTCATGTGCTTTGTGGGGCAGGAAACAGATATTTCACTGCATGACATAAGGTTGTAAGTTTAACCTTACGTATTCATACAAATATCATCATTGGTGAGTTTTTCATCAAAGTCCCATCGTGCTATGCTCAAGGTCCCTTGTTTTTAATTAAAGTACGCTCTTTATCTGATTCTAATTGCGTGCAAACAAAAACACATTTTATAATCTGGTACTACAAAGTATCACAGGAACGTAGCGATTATCATAATTTTGGAAAGCAACAAAAGGCTTTCCTTTTTAAAGGTGTTCACTGGAAGCCCCTGTGAACTTTGAGCACAACGTTATATTGCAATGGAACGTATTCTATGAAAAAAATATTCATATTTATTTTTATTGTAATTTGTATTAGTTTATATTTTTACCCTACCTATGATGAACCATGGCATAATCCTGATAATTGGGAAGTAGGAAGAAATGGAGAACCACCCAAAGTACATAAAGAAAACTATAAAAAGCAATTCACTGTATTGTATTCAGATTATTTTTCAGCACTTAATCTTTTCTTTAACTTCATCAATGAAGAAGGCTTTCATATTATCCAATTTGGTGATTGTTTTAATAATG
>JADGEK010000120.1 GCA_016744395.1 Gammaproteobacteria bacterium
AATTAATAAATCCATTAAATTATTAAAAAAGGATTTCACAGTCTTAATGGCAATTCCTTATCAAGAGGGAGATGAACAAGATTATTCTCTTCCAATCTCACGGTATACGGCTCAATTGCTTCGCAAATCTAAAAATACAGCTAGACTTTATATCAAATTAAAACATGAGTTGTCTCAAAAAGCATATAAAACTAACCAGCAACATGCAAAGTTAGAGAGTTAGTCATATTCATTAATTAATGAATAATTTTTTGAAGCTTTCGTATACATAAAATATATAAAGAAATTAAGCAAAGTAAAAGCTTCAATTAAGAACGGTTACTTCAAATATAAACTGAATTATTAACGATTAAAGTGAGAGAAAGTATGGACTTTTTTGAATGGACAAGTGAATTTGAACTAGGCATCCCTGTTATCGACATTCAGCATAAACGAATTGCAGATTATATTAACAAATTACATACTGCGATAGAAAACAACAATGAAGAATTAATGAAAGAAGTTGCAGAAAGTGTTGTTAATTATACTTGTGAGCATTTTGCATATGAAGAAGCACTTTTGAATAAATCAGATTATATTCTTACTGAACCTCATATTATTGTTCATAATAACTTTAAAGCATCAGCAGCAAAAATGAGAGAAGAGGTTTGTAATGGTGATAATATTATACCTGCTGCAAAAAAAATGCGCTCTACCTTAACTATTTGGCTTGGTTCTCACATAAAAAAAGAAGATGCTGACTGGGCTGAATCAGTAGGTCATTTATTTAGAAAGAAATCATTTCTTGGAAGTGTATTTAACTTTTTCTCAAAAGGATAAATAAAAGTCTGTCTAGACTTTTTGGTGCCTTTTTTTAAAACTTTACAGTTTATTGAATCTGTAATTATTATCATTTTAAATGATCAGGTTGATCCACAATGAGCTTAATATAAATTACACACCCACCAAGGCACAGAAATTAAAATCGCTTAAATTGATGAACAGATCGTATTAGAAAAATCCTCAAGTCTGTATTACAACTTCTAGAAATCTTATGTAATTTTCTAGATGCAGTAATGGTTTTATATCATCTTTCCATTTTTTAGAAAGATGATATCTCTAATTGTTAGAGAGATAGTAGAAGAATACGATATTATTTATATAAAAGAGGACAAACAGATGGAAAAAAAAGATATTTTAGATCAACTCCGCCGTGCTAAATCAGCACATATTAAATGGCGTGCCTATGCACAAGCACTTGTTTCCGGACTGCCAGTGGAAAAAGATCAAGTGCCAGTGATACATACAGATTGTGCATTTGGAAAATGGTACTACGGCTCTGGTCAACAGATATCTCATTTAAAATCCTATAATGCAATTGGCACACCACATGAAATGCTTCATCAGATTTATATAGAAATATTCAAGCTTCTTTTTGGTGAAGATGAACGTTCGACATTTCAAAAGATTTTTGGCTCTAAAAGCAAAACAAAAAGTGAAAATCAAAAGAAAGCTAAAGCTTTATTGCAGGACTTAATCTCTATTTCAGGAACTCTATTGGAGGCAATCAATCTTCTTGAAAGTGAAGTGAAAGAGATTTCTCAAAATGATTTGTCAAATATTTTATAAGATTTGGGTGAGTCTGGCTAAAGATGCATTGTAAGCTGATTGTTTACTGTGAAGATGGTCGAGTAAATATTAGTTACGTGCAGCTGGCAGAAAATGTGAAGTTTTCTTTTTAATTAAGCAGATATTTTCATAAAGTTTAAGATTTAATTTAATCCACACAAATCTTGTTTCTACCACTCTCTTTAGCTTCATACATTGCTCTGTCAGCTCTATTAATAGAATCTTCAACACTAACATCTCTTCCAATATTAATTTGAGAGACACCAATACTAACTGTAAATTTAAGTTCCTGCTTATCTTCTATATTAATGACTAAGTCTTCGACAGCTGTCCTGATTTTTTCAGATATTAGCAATGCTCCATCGATATTTGTATCTGGTAATAATATCACAAATTCTTCACCACCCCATCTACTTATAATATCACTTTTTCTACTTCCAGCTTGTAACATTGAAGCAAGAGACATAATTACATCATCACCAACGCCATGACCATAAGTATCATTTATGTTTTTAAATCTATCAATGTCCAGCATAAGCACGGTTAAATCTGTTTCATTCCTTTTTGCTAAATCTAAAATAGATTCGGATACCTTAGTAAAGTATCGTCTATTATAAAGATTAGTCATAGGGTCTGTATCAGCTAATAGCTTTAACCTTATATTTTGTTCATGTATGGTTTTAATCATCTTATTAAAACCATCAAAAAGTATTTGAAATTCATCACTTCTTTTTTTACTGATCTTTTGTTCATAATTATGATGTATTTCAATATCTCTCATAGCATTAGTTAATACGAAGATAGGAGCTGTAAATATTTTTTGCAATTTAGATGCCATAAGAAGTGTTATTACTATTAATATAATAAATACGAAAGAAAGAACATATATAATTTCCTTTAATGTTCTTTTGATTTCATCCTTGTTTGAAACAATAAATAAAGAGCCTATATATTCATCTTCTAAAGATAATGGCTTATAAACTATTATATTCTCATCGTCTGTATATATATTCTCTTGGTTAACGATAAAGTCTCTCGAATTCATTATATTGAAAATTTTATTTTTGAACTGAGTTTCATTTACTTTATTATTTATAAAATGTGCAAATTCATTCTTTTTGTTTTCAAGTAAAAATGCCCCATCAATACTATTATCAACTTTAAGTGTGTAGAGTGTATTTAGAGCACTTTGTCTATCATCAAAAGATAACGAAGCAAGTAAGTTCTCAGCCATTATATTAGATAAATTAATTAATCTACTTTTATCTACAGATATTCTTTTTTTAGAAATATATGTAAACATAGTCGTAGTGGTTAATGTGATTGCTATTACGGCGATTATACTCAGTATAAAAATCAGTTTTTTTTGTATTGAAGTCGGTATTATATTTTTCATAATTAAAATTTTATTGAAGCTTTAATATAGTAATAGGCTCCACTAACACCAATTGGTGAATTATTTGTAGTCGTCAAAATGCCGTCATATCCCAAAAATATATTGGATCTATCCCATTTGTCGAGTGTTTCATCAAAAATATTAGTACCTCCTATAGAAATATCAAGATTATTATTTACTTTATAATTTATATCTAAGTCTGCTGTTACCACTGGATCAATATCGTATACACCATTTCCAAGAGAAGATGAAAAAGAGCCAAACCGGCTAATATTTAATGTGAAACTGTATTTATCAACTTTATAGTTATTTAAAACTCTAAAGTTTGATTTTGGCTGCCCATTTTCTATATCATTTATTTTGTTCAATGATATCTCTTCATTAAATCCTGTAATTTCAGTTTCACCATAGTAATACCAAATTGTGGAATTCAATTTAGAACCATTATCAAATGTATATTCAGAATTAAACTTGATATCAACACCTTGAGTTTTTGTATTGATTGCATTTGTAAAGTAACTCGCATTGGAAACACCATACATATCAAATATCACTTGTTCTTCAGGTGTAGAAGCTGATTTTTTATCAGATAATAATATTCTGTCGTCCACTTTTGTATAAAAAAAATCAATCATCAATGATGTTTGATTTGAAAATTGATAAACAGTACCAACAGCATAATGAATTGAACTTTCAGGCTTAAGTTCTTGCGCACCAAGTATCTGAGATACAGCATGTTCTGGAGTAAAAATCCCTTTTAAGGACAGCTGGTTATTTGTTACAAACTGAGAAGTATGTGAAAAAGTCGATTGTGCTAATGATGGAGCTCTAAAGCCAGTACTTGCAGTTGTTCTGAGTAATAAATTATCTATTACTTTATAACTTGATGAAATTTTAATATCTTGAGTTGACCCAAAATCACTATAATCTTCGTATCTTAAAGCACCCTCTATTGAGAAATATTTATTAAAATTATAAACGGTGTCTATATAGGCTGCATAATTTTCACGATGGCTATCAGTCTCATTTTCTGAACTGAACCCTGAAAAACCTTGAGTCCCCGTGCCTATATAAGACGCTTCATCACCAGCTTCTATTTCATAATTTTCATATCGATACTCTAAGCCAGCTGCGAGATTAAAATTATCAATACTTTTTTTCAAATCAAAATTAGTCGTATTTTGTATAAATGTTAAATTACCATTATCAAAACTTGTTGGAGAGACTGATCCTAATGTATAGTTCATCGTATCATTTAGATAATAATGAAAGTTGTTATACCCATAGACATTGCTTATATCCCACTGCGTATCGTCACTAAACCGTCCTTTTGCTCCAAGGGTAAATGAATAGTCAAGAATTTTAGCATTCATTATTGGCAAGAACCCATTTGGATAAATAGGCCTGTTTTCATCAGGTGTTCTATAAAATGTACTTGATTCACTATCTCTATAGTTAACTATAGCATTAGAATAAATTACGTTATCATTATATTGAGCTATTTCTGCATTTAGAACGGCAGATATGTTTTTTGAATCTGGAAGTCCCATCCGTGTCTGCACACTTGGTGGGTCAAGTCTTCTATCTTCTCCAGCTCTTTGTGTTCTATTCTGTAAATTAGCTGATATAGCTAGATTTGCAAAACCATCATAATTTAAAGGAACTGAGAAAAAAGAATCCATTTTAACTTGTTCACCATCACTTTCTTTTCTCTGTCCAGCATGCATGCTCATCGTATTTTTATCACTTTGCCCTTTTAAGATAATACTAATAACACCAGAAATTGCATCTGTACCATATTGAGCGGCAGCACCATCTCTTAATATTTCAATTTTTTCTATTGCTACAACAGGAATCGTATTTAAATCAACATGGGTTGTTCCGCCCGATATATTTGGTATCTCATTCATCAGAGCTGAGGTATGCAGCCGTTTTCCATTAACTAGTACAAGAATTTGATCTGAATTCATTCCTCTTAAAGTAAAACCATTAATGTGATCAGTTCCATCTGAGACTGAAGTTTCGATAGTATTAAATCCAGGAACAAAGTATTTAAGTACATCTGTTAACTTTGTTTGTCCAGACTCTTCAATTTGTTTTGCTGTTATAACATCTACTGGTGATTTTGAATCTAAAAAGTTTTTTGCTTGTTCCCTTGAACCAATATCAGATTTAAGTTCAATTGTTTCATTTAAAATATTTTCTAAACTTTTATTATCTAAATCATCTGTAGCATGTACTGAAGTAACTAATAGCGTAGTACTAATTATTGATACAGACTTAAGTAACTTCATGGGTTATCCCCTTCTACTATATTCGTCATTCTTAAAAGAGATGCTTTTATGTTGATATTTTCTTTTTTGGCTTTATTGAGGTTTACATTTAATTTAAGTTTTTGAGATATAGAATAAATTTGAATCATTCCACCTTTTTGAGTGAAACCACGCAAATCACTGATTGTTAGTATGTTTTTTTGATTGAGATGACTAAATATAGATGATAATTCAGCTGAAGTGGCTTTAGATATGTATAAAATATTTGTGTATTTTAAATTTTCAATATTATTTATGTACTCTATACGGATTTTTTTATCATTAATCTTTTTACCTTTATGTATAGAATTAAAATAATTACCTAGTTGATTTTTATATACGGTTATTACAAATTCTTTTGAGTTTGAATTTTCCCAATTTATAAATTTAGCAATTTTACCAACAATAATAGATTTTAATTTATCTTCTACTTCATAAGCATATAAATTATTATAAGATATAAATATAGATGTCAATATAGATATAAATATAAGTTTTTTCACTATTTTTCCACAAGCCTTAGTAAAATTACTCTATAATGAACTATCATACTTCATTAATCAATTGACTATTTCGACAATCTTAGAAACAATCCAGCCTTCCTTTAGATCCGATAGATAACTCTGCCTTAGAGGATGTTATATTCCTTCGGCTTAATATCGTTGAGTCAGCTATTGCTTAGAATATTGATCTAAAGTTCAAAAGTCAGAATCTATATCTGAAAGATAAATCAACTACCTAAAGGGAGAACACCGTAATGCTACATACTTTATTAACTTATCCTGATGGCATTACAGCAAACAATGTGGTTTACAGGTATGTTCAGTATGACACTTTATTATTTGAACACAACGGATAATCCTGAATCAGGTATTAAGCTCGAAGCAAAAATAGTAATACATGGAGCTGTTTTTTCATAGCCCTCAGCTGCTTCTGGTATGTCATGTCTTTGCTGTGTACAATAAACCCCATAATATTTAATCGCGGGTTGTTTGGTCTATGTATTTTGAAGTCAGTGATGAAGAGATAAAAAAGGCAAAGTTGCCTCATGATCTTTTTTTAGTCAATCTTATTGGAAATCATATTCTTACCTTTGTTGCCACGCTTGGGTTGGCAACCAGTTGGGCCTGGCCTATGCTCATTGTTCCGATTGTTTCCTTTATTCTTCTTGGCACGATTATCCGTAAAGGCCTTCTTGCTCGAAAAAAAGCAGAGCTTCAAGAAGAGTCCTGGTATGTCATGTGTCATTGGCAGATTGCATTAAAAAGAAGTTTTTTCTTTATAAAAATGATTTTGGCGATTAGTGCAATTGCAGGCATAGGACTCTATGGCTATATGAGTCTTGGCTGGATGAAAGAAGCCGTTTTTGCCATGATTGGTGGTGGCTGTATTTTACCCATTATGGTGACGACTCTTGTTCTTATTTTAATGGAATCGGATGCTTTGCATCAGGCCAGTGAAGGCAAATTGCCTGATAACATGATTGATTTATACCCTAACTCCGATGTGAAAATTCTTGAAGCAGTACCTAATGAGTAATAATTATGGTTAATGCAGTTTATCCTGGTACATTTGATCCTATCACTAATGGTCACCTTGATTTAATTAAACGAGCAGCTAAAATTTTTAAGCATGTAACAGTTGCTGTTGCTAGTAATAATAGCAAGAAACCCTTGTTTGATATGCAAGAACGAATTGATATGGCTGATAATGTTCTGGGTGATTTTAAAAACGTTTCTGTGGTTGGCTTTGATAACTTATTGATTGAATTTACCAAGACCCAAAATGCCAGTGTGATTTTAAGGGGGCTTCGAGCAGTTTCTGATTTTGAATATGAATTTCAATTAGCAGGTATGAATCGTAGCCTGGCTCCTGATATTGAAACCATTTTTTTAACGACCGCCGAACAGAATGCTTATCTTTCTTCAAGTTTAGTCAAAGAAGTCGCAAGATTAGGCGGTAACATAACAAAATTTGTTCCAGAGCAAGTAATAGCTGAAATTGAGCGGAAATTAGGTTAGAATCCCGTTGTTCGGGGGAATGAGCAAAGAATCCTGATTTTAGATTATCAATATCAATATCAATATTGCCTGGTCTATTATTGGATTTTTACAGAATATTTTAGATTATTTATTTCGGAGGTTGCCAATGGCACTGTATATCACTGATGAATGCATTAACTGTGATGTGTGTGAACCTGAATGTCCTAATGAAGCGATTTTTATGGGTGAAGAGATTTACGAGATCAATCATGAACTTTGTACTGAGTGTGTCGGTCATTATGATGAGCCACAATGTGTGGAAGTCTGTCCTGTTGACTGTATACCAAAAGATCCTGAGCATGAAGAGTCAGAAGATGCTCTGATGACAAAATATAAGAAACTGACGGGTGAATGATTAAACTGCTGTTTGGTTATTAAACATTTGGTTGTAAAAAAGCCCCTTAAATCGTATTTTTAAGGGGCTTTTTTGTGGCTTAAAAATACAATTTTCTGCAGAGACAAGGCAAACTGTCTCTGCCATGAATTGAATTATATTATTAACCTTGAGAGTCTATTGATTTTTCCGTGTTCCTCTCCCACCCTATAGATCTATGATTAACGAATAAGGATATTTATGAAACACACTATATTATTGTTGCTTTGCATACTTTCAATGTCAGTGGATGCAAGTCCTCAAAAGGCCGCTATAGCAACAGCCCACCCAATGGCGACAGAGGCTGGAAAACAAATTTTACTGCAAGGGGGCAATGCTTTTGATGCTGCTGTGGCTGTTACAGCGGCTTTGGCTGTGGTTGAACCTTACAGCTCTGGCTTGGGTGGTGGTGGTTTTTGGTTAATACGTGATCAAAAGAAAAATAAGACCATTATGATTGATGGTCGAGAAATGGCACCAGCCAAAGCGCATCGTGATATGTACCTGGATGAGGCTGGCAACTACATTGCAAACAGCTCTGTGAATGGGCCTCTAGCGGCTGGTATTCCAGGAACAGTGGCGGCGATGGTGCATTTATCAACACATTATGGCAGTTTGCCTTTGAAACAGGTTTTACAACCAGCCATTCAATTGGCAAAAAAGGGGTTCCCAGTCACTGAGCATTACCAAAAAATGGCGCAGTTTCGTTTAGCTGTTTTGCAACAGTACCCAAGTTCAGCAAAAATATTTTTACAGAATAATGAAGTGCCTGAACTGAATTATTTGATTGTACAAACAGAGCTTGCACAGACATTAAAAGCCATTGCTGAATATGGTAATGCTGATTTTTATACGGGTTTTATTGCTAATAAAATGGTCAATGCACTCAAAGCCGATAAGGGAATCTGGCAATTAAGTGATTTAAAAAATTACAGCATAAAAGAACGTGAACCGATTCAATTTCAGTATCGAGATATGACCATCATGTCTGTGCCACCGCCCTCATCTGGTGGAATTGCTCTGGCGACAACATTACAAATATTACAAAATTTTGATCTCAAATCTTTGAGTGAGGTACAACAGACTCACCTTGTTGTGGAAGCCATGCGTCGAGCCTATCGTGATAGGGCAGAGTTTCTAGGTGATAGTGATTTTACTGAAGTACCTATTGAACGCTTAACTCATGCTTGGTACGCCGATGGCTTAAGAGAAGGTATTCGCATGGATAAAGCTGTATCCAGCAGTGATTTACCAGGGATTAACTCTAAAGCAGTGACTCAGTCAGCAAGCCACCAGAGTGAAGGGCAGGATACGACTCATTTTTCGGTTCTAGATACACAGGGCAATATGGTCTCTGCAACGATGAGTATTAATTATCCCTTTGGTTCCGGATATACAGTAGCGGGCACTGGTGTGCTTTTAAATGATGAAATGGATGATTTTTCTGCGCGTCCAGGTACGCCAAATGTCTACGGTTTAGTGGGTGCTGAGGCCAATGCAATTGAGCCTGGGAAACGCCCCTTGTCCAGTATGAGTCCTACTATTGTTGAAACAAAAAAGGGGGTTGCATTGCTGGGAACTCCTGGAGGCAGCCGTATTATTAGCATGGTTTTATTAGGGATACTTGAGTTGGAAAAAGGGCATTTACCAATGGATTGGGTGAGTCGTCCAAGATTCCATCATCAATATTTACCCGACAGGGTTTTTTATGAAGCATCAGCTCTAAGCGATGAGGTTGCGACTCAACTCGAACAAATGGGGCACCAGCTCAAACGCCTGGATTCTTCCTATGGCAATATGCAGGCCATTAGCTGGGACTATGAAAGCGGGGTGCAGGCCGCCTCTGATCCTCGGGTTGAAGGTCAGGCGCTTGTCTTTGAGGTAAAGTAATTTGCGAAAAGCATTACGAGGTTAATATGTATCAAGTGAAATTTATTACTCCAATTATTATTTCCCTTCTTTTTAGCAGTGTGTTGCTATCAGGTTGTGCTGAAAAAAAGACTGATGAGGTTATGATTCAGGAGCAAATTACAGTCTTACAAAAGGCCATTGAATCCCATGACAGAGGCCTATTCATGGATGTCATTGATGAACAATATCAGGATCAACTTGACAATAATCAAAAGACATTGCAACGCATGTTGATGGGCTTTTTTCTTCGTTATAAAGACATCTCTGTTTACGCCAGCGCGACTCAAATAAACGTACAACAAATTCGAGCAGAGGGGGATTCACAAGTGGTGGTTACAGGAGGAAAAAACTTAATTCCTGAAAGTGCCCGTCATTATCAGGTTCACAGTTGCTGGAAGAAAGTATCGGGTGAGTGGCTACTCAGTTGCCTTGAATGGAAATGATTGTCTCTCTGCTCACATAATGATAGCGACTGGTAAACGTGGAAAAAAACATATTTTTGAGAAGAATAAAAATGCCCTTAGCCCCAAAAAAAAGCCTTTAGCCAAAAAAAAGCCCTGCTGTTTCCAGTAGGGCTAAATGTTTTGTGCTAACTTGTACTAACACATTAAAGTACAAGCAGCTAAATGGTTAATGCTTCCGAGTCTTAAATAATACGAGTAAGGAGTCGTAGTTTTTAAATCTCTTTAAGTAAGCGGTCAAACAATATGGAGAGTATGTATATTGTTTCACTTTACTTATTTAATATATAGCATTATGCGTGCCAAGTTTTAATAATAA
>JADGEK010000028.1 GCA_016744395.1 Gammaproteobacteria bacterium
AAATGCACGGGTTTCACCACCGTGGACGTCTGCCATACATTTTGTAATAGCAGCAGTTAAAGTTGTTTTACCGTGGTCAACGTGGCCAATTGTACCAACGTTGACATGTGGTTTTGTACGTTCGAATTTTTCTTTGGACATCACTGACCCCAATTTTGTGCAATAAATAGCTATGCGTGTTAAACAAAACAGTTAGTTATCTGGAGCCCATGGCCAGAATTGAACTGGCGACCTCATCCTTACCAAGGATGCGCTCTACCCCTGAGCTACATGGGCATTCATCAACCCTTGGTTCTTTATAGAAACCAAGGGGTAATAAATGGAGCGGGTAGCGGGAATCGGACCCGCATCATCAGCTTGGAAGGCTGAGGTTCTACCATTGTACCATACCCGCAAATCTCAACCAAAAAACACTCTTTAAACTGACATAAACTATGTCTTATTTAAAAATATTTTAAGGTAAAAAAAAACGCTATCCTATTTGTTTATAAACCAGTTGTCTATAAGCGAGAGTTAAGCGTTTTAATACTGATTCTATCTCTTATACTTTTACTAAAAAGAAAGAGTCTGAATGGTGGAGGGGGGAGGATTCGAACCTCCGAAGGCTGAGCCAGCAGATTTACAGTCTGCCCCCTTTGGCCGCTCGGGAACCCCTCCATACCTCAGAAAGGACGCTATTATTGGTTAATTTCGTTTATCTGTCAAGATAAATTATCGATATTTTAGGACTTTTTTTTGAATAGCTTCGAAATAAGTTCGACTGCTCACTTTTTCTACTCTTTACGCACTCAAAACTCTGAAATTTTGTTCTGTTTAAGAAGCTTTATGATGTATTTACTGGGTATTGCGTAGGTGATCCCACTTGGTTTTTGCAGGATGCTTTCTTTGCTTTCTTTAATGAAAACTTTATTAATGACACCCAATACTCGCCCCGTTCCAGCATCATACATGGGGCTGCCACTATTACCTGGGTAGGCCGTTGCATCCAGTTGATAGACGAAATAAGGATTTCTAAGGCGTTTAATCATTTTGACACTAAGAGTGGATGAGCTTGGAGCAGGGATAACAACGGGAGATATTGATGAAATAATGCCTCTATGTGTCACAGGAAATAAACCGAGAACAGCCCCAATAGGAAAACCTGTAAAAGCGATGCTCTCTCCTTCCTGTGGTTTGCGCGTCTTTTCAACTTTTAGGGCAGGAAATTTCCGTCCCTCAATTCTAAGCAGTGCCAGATCATGTTCCTTATCACTGGCAAGCACTCTAACCTTACGGTACTTTATTTGATCCTTTCGGTCTGATTTGGCATGGCGATAAAAAATGACCAATGATTCTTTTTTTTCTGTTTGAAGATGCTTTGAGATCACATGGTAATTTGTAATAACATGATAGCCATCAGCCACAACAAAACCAGTACCTTGAAGACTGGACGGTGGCCTTCGAGTTGCTTGCAAGGTGCCAACTCCGACTATGGAAGGTTTTATCTGATTAATTACCTGAGATAAACTATTAGCCTGTAGAACTGGACTCATAAAAAACAAAGGCATCAATAAGCAAAATAAGCTTTTTTTAATAAATCCCTTTTGGCAATGTAAGTCAAATTCAGCATCTCCCACAATTTTAATACCTGCCATAATACCCTCGTTTTTATTTATGGATTAAGCAATATAACCACTAACTGCTATATTATATTGTACAATAGAAATAGTCTTTGAAAATTATGATCCAACTCTTATCATATCAGGTAAATTGAATATGTATTTGTGTAAGCCTATAGCGTTATTACTTGTTACCCTTATTATTTTGCAGCCGCAACTGGTCTTGGCCAACAGAGAAAAAGCTGCAGAGCACTATGAAGATGCTGTTATTCGATTAAATGAAAATGATACAAAGGGTGCTGTCATTCAATTAAAAAATGTGCTTCAAGAAAATCCCCATATGCTGCCAGCACGCGTTTTACTGGGTAAAGCTTATCTTCAGGATGGTCAGCCTGTCAGTGCTGAGTTTGAACTATTAGAAGCCAATAGACTCGGTGCTGATAATGCATTGACTTTGCCTTCTCTGGCCGAAGCCTATCTCCAACAATTTAAATATCAGTCTATTATTAAACACATTTCTATAAATGGTTTACCACCTGATGTACAAAGTGAACTATTGGTTTTTATCGGCCATGCCCATCTTAAATTGGGCCATATTGAAAGAGCAGGCCTCTCATTTACCCAGGCACAACAGCAAAATCTGACAGCCGATGCCGTTTCTGGAACAGCACTGGTTTTAATGCATCTGGGCAGATTGGAAGAAGCCAAAGTTGCATTGGATAAAGCTCAGCAACTGGATGCTGATGAGGCCAGTGTCTGGAGTGTCAGAGCGTCCATCAGCCATTTAGAGGGTAAGCTCGAACAAGCAGTTAAGGAATATGGAAAAACACTTGAACTTGATGAAAATAACCTGGATGCACGACTTGCTCGTATCGGAATCTACCTCGATTTAGATAGTAGAGAAGCTGCACGCAAAGACATTGATTACCTGGAAAAAGAATATGAGTTTGAACCTCGTTCAGTTTATTTGCATGCAATCCTGTTAATTCGTGAAGGCAAAAACAAACAAGCATTAGAATCCATTCAGAAATCCGCCAATATCATTACTGAAATCAATCCCGTAATACTCAATAATAGTCGTGCCTTGCTGATGCTGGCTGGAATGGTTTTTTATGATCTTAAGCAATATGAACAAGCCATAACTTACCTGGACTTATTTGTAAAAAAATATCCTGGACAAATTGGAGCACGGAAGATTCTTGGTAGTATTTACCTTGAACAAAAAGAATATGAAAAAGCACTTACTATTTTGACACCAGCTTATACCGTATCACCAAATGATCCTCGTGTCCTTGCTTTATTGGGGAATGCTTATATGCACAGTGGTCAATCCGATTTGGCGGTAGAACTGCTTGAGAAAGCTGCAGTATTCAGTTATGAGAAATCAGATATTCGTACTGATTTGGCACTGGGATATCTTAGTGCTGGTGATCAAAAACATGCACTGGATGAACTAATCAGTGTTTATGAAAAAGATAAGTCACAGACTAGTACAGGAATGGTACTCACTTTAGTTTATTACAAATTAGGACAACTGGATAAAGCCCTTAAACTGGCTGAAGAGCTAATTAAGAAAGAACCTGACAACGCGATTTTTCTTAACTGGGTTGGCTCAATTCAAGCGGCTAATAGCAAATTTACTCAAGCCAAGCAATTATTTGAGCAGGTAATAGAACTGGATCCTGATTTTATTGTGGCACAGCTGAATTTAGGTAAATTATTACTAGCTCAAAATAGGCCTGATGATGCCGAAAAACATTTTTTGTCCATTTTAAAACAACATCCTGACCATCTGGCAACACTAATAGAGTTGGCACGTGTCCATGAACATCAGGGAGATTATCAAAAAGCCATTCAAATTTTAAAGAAAACTCTGCGCATAAATCGTGAGCTAATCGATACCAGTCTATACTTGGTGCAACTCTATACTCGCTCTGACCAAAATCAGGAAGCATTCTATCTGGCTGGGGAAGTCCATGATTTGGCACCCGATAATATGGATGTATTATTGGCCATGGTTTCTACTTCTCTTGCATTAGGTAAAATAGATGATGCCAAACTTGGCTTTAAGCGCATGAAAGATATTGTGCTGACAGATGGTGAAGCTTTTTTTAGAATCGCACGGGCTGAATTACAGGCTGGATTTATCAAAGATGCTATTTCAACCATGAGTCTGTCTTTACATTATCGTCCAGATTATTTACCAGCACAAATATTATTAACGGAATCTTTAATCACAGATGGCCAGATAAACTATGCAAACGAACTGGCACTGGAAATAAAAACAGCCCATCCTGAACTCGCAACCGCTTTTCGTCTTCGGGGGGATGTGCTTATGCAATTAGAACATCCTGAAGAGGCAATTAAAGAATATGAGCAAGCTTACAAGCGGGAAGCAAGTACAAAAAATGTACTAAGTCTGCATCAGGCAATGGTTCAAAACCAGAAAAATAAAGCAGGGATACAACTACTCAATGAGTGGTTAAAAAAACACCCTAAAGATCATAATTCCAGATATGTACTGGCAGGCGCAAATTTTCAACAGGGAGATCTTCAATCTGCTCAGACAAATTTAGAAATTATTATCAAAGACTCACCTGAACAGCCCGCTTTATTGAATAATCTGGCCAGCCTCTATGCAATGACAAAAGATACAAGAGCCATTGAGACAGCGAGAAAAGCCTTAGAATTAGCACCAGAAGCGCCTTCAATTAACGATACGGTAGGCTGGCTACTGGTACAGGAGGGTGATGCCAATCAGGGATTACGCTATCTACGTGAAGCACACTCTCGCAAAGGTGATGATCTTGAAATAAGATATCACATTGCCGTTGCTTTACACAAATTAGATAGAAACACAGAGTCTTTAAATGAGTTGCAAAAAATACTAAAGTTAAAGCAGGATTTTAGAGGTATTGAAAATGCTCATAAGTTACAGGCGAAACTTAAAAAGCTTTAAAGAGATGCACCTGTAAGAATTGCTTTTAATATTATGAAAGAAATTGTTGAGAGGTTTAATTAAGTTTGATAATAATAAAAAACCCCACATGAGCAGGGTCTTTACTAATAAATGAGAAACCAGTTAACTAGAAAAGCTCTTTTCTTCTTCTACGCAGTGTAAAACCAAATGCTAAAAAGGAAATTGACATTAAAGCAAGAGTCGATGGCTCAGGAACACTTCCACCGCCGCCACTAGGGGGAGTATAAGTAGCAACCAGACTTTTAAGTTTAAAATAATCGTTAGAGGTATAGTTTGAGTTACCCCAAAATGCATCATTCATTGCTGCAACTAACCAGTAACTTGAACTTGTGTCTGCTGGATCTAAGTCAATAGAAGTGTTTTCGCCTTTAGGGCCATCAAATTCATCATCCTCATCATCATATATACTTGCTGTTATGTCACCACCTGATTGTGCACTTGAGCCATACAGATAATTGCCAACGAGTTCCCAGCCATTACTTTCCATATTATCATAAGTAGACGTGCCATTAATAGGCGTGCTGTTTCCTATATACCTTAAGAGAGAGAAGTCAGAATCCTGATGCCATCCCATGGTAATACTTGTGATATTAACCGCTTTGTCAAAGGAAAAGAGAATGCCTTCCAGATTTCCACTATTATCAGTCGCATGCTGTGGGACATCACCATAACTTTCACCACTGGATTGTACCGAAAGACCATCCCAAACATTTACCCTTGCTGTTGTTAAACCAGAACTTATATTAGGAGTTTGATAACCAATCACTTCTACATTGACTGTTTCTCCAGACAGAGTTTCTGAACGATTACATGATATAGTACCGCCAGTACCATTACCGCATTGCTGCCCATTAGCACTCCATGAAAAGCTCGCTACTGAAGCAGATGATACTAACATTGCAGATGCACCTATAGTACCCAATAATACTTTAAAATATGATTTTTTCATTTGTTACCTCAAACTTCAAATAAATACAGCATTCACATTAAACCATACAACTAATACAAGCAAAAAATGAGCCACAACAAACAAATCAAATAAATACAATAAGATACCTGTAAAACAATATTTTTTGAACGTTATTCTTCTTACAATATGTAAAATAACTTGACACTTAATTTCATACTTGAAGGATAGAATCGTCTTTAGATCAGCACTTATCTACGCTGACTCTCTGTAACCTAACGATCAAAAATTTCCAGAATACCTATAATCTGATTACCCAGATCCGTCACAATCAATGCCTTTATTTTTTTATCAAGCATTAACTTTTCAGCTTCCACCAAGATCACATCAGAAGCAATGCTCATTGGACTTTCAGTCATAATATCGCCAATTGTTGCGTTATTCATATCAACTTCATTGACCATTGCCCGGCGTAAATCACCATCCGTCACAATTCCTCTGACCTGCTCATTCTCGGTAATAACCACCAGCCCCAGACGCCCTTCACTGATGGTGAGTATAGCGTCTTTTAAGGAAACATCCGCATTAGTCACGGGCAGGTTATTGGTGTGCATTACATCTGAGACTTTTGTTAGTAAACGCTTACCAAGGCTACCACCAGGATGATAGCGAGCAAAATCTTCTGCCTGAAAATTACGCTCTTTAATCAAAGCAACCGCCAGTGCATCCCCCATCCCCATGGTTGCAAGAGTTGAGGTTGTTGGCGCGAGATTATTGGGGCAGACTTCCCGTTCTACTTTAACACTCAAAATAACATCCGAGTGTTTTGCCATAGTTGAATTTGTGTCACCCACAATGGAAATAATTTTATTGCCGAAATGTTTTACCGAGGGTAATAAGTTGATAATTTCTTCAGTCTCGCCACTATAGGAAATTAAAATCAATAAGTCTTCCCGAGCCAGCATTCCCAGATCCCCATGGAATGCTTCTGCTGGGTGCATAAAAAAACTGGGAGTTCCCGTAGATGCAAATGTGGCCATCATTTTTTGACCAACTAGACCCGATTTACCCATTCCACAGACCACGACCCGACCTTTTGTCTGCAAAATCATATTAACCGCTTTGGCAAATTCATCACCAAGTGATTCTGACATATTGATCAGCGCTTTGGCTTGTTCTGTCAAAGAATCTTTGGCAATTGACAGCATTGCCACTTGTTCTCTAAAAGAGCTGGAGTGATTGTTAGGCATTTATGGTTTTTTTCCTATTTGTACTTTTGCTGTTAATATTTTATTGACTGAGCAGTAGCTCTACTTTCTCAAGATCGGCTTCCACATCAACGCCATGTCCTGGTTGATCATGAACAATTGATACATGAATGCCTATACCATTATAAAGCACTCTTAACTGCTCCAGTGACTCTGTTTTTTCCAGCATACAAGGTTGTAATGTCATGTACTGTTTCAAAGCAGTACCTCGATAGGCATACATTCCAATATGTCTATACCAATTAGCATCCTCTAAAAGTGTTTTAATACTTTGCTGGTCAATGGAGTCCATTATAAAAGAATCTCTTCCCCAAGGTATCACCGCTCTTGAAAAATATAATGCATAGCCCTGATAATCCATAACCACTTTTACAATATTAGAATCAAAAAGCTCTTCTAATTCATTAATTGGTGTCGCGAGTGTTGCCATACCTGCTCTGGTATTATTTTTCAAAGCCTCTGCAACTAAATCAATGTGCTCAGGGGAAACAAGTGGCTCATCCCCCTGAACATTGACAATAATACAATTATCATCCCAATTTTTCAGAGCCAGCACTTCAGCCAGCCGCTCCGTACCTGAAGCATGATCAGGAGAAGTCATCACCACATCGCTGGTAAATTGCTTAACAACATCAATGATACGTTGATCATCGGTGGCTATCACCACTTCTGTCGCCCGGCTTTGCCGTGCACGCTCATAGGTGTGCTGAATCATCGGTTTATCAGCAATTATTTTTAATGGTTTACCAGGAAGCCGAGAAGAGGCATAACGTGCAGGTATAATAATTTTAAAATCTGATTTTTTATTCATAATTAATATTTTTTATAATTAATTTTATTGGACAATGTCGCCTTTTTGACCTGCTGCCATTAAAGAATATAGTTTATCCAGATCAAATTGAGCATCCAGAATTAAATCAGCAACTTCCCGTGCAACACCCTGACCGCCTTTTGCAACAGAAATATAGTCAGCGTTCTTTTTGACAAATACATGGGCATCTTTCACAGCAATGGATAGACCAACCCTTGCCATCACTGGCAAATCAATGACATCATCACCGACATAGGCCACCTCTTCAGCCTCAAGACTTAAAAGCTCAAGTAAATCAGCAAAAGCCTCCTTCTTATTATTGCAACCTGGATAAAAATATTGTACGGATAGATCTTTCATGCGTTGATAAAGTGGTTTTGAATCCTTGGCAGTGATCACTGCAACATGAACGCCCTGTTGTTGCAACAATTTTATGCCAACACCATCTTTTACATTAAATTGTTTAAATAATTCACCCTCAGGGCCATAGTTAAGCAAGCCATCCGTTAAAACACCATCAACATCAAAGATGACTAACTTTATTCTTTGGGCCTTTTTTTTAATCATATTCACGCACCAACCTACTCTCAAGTCTTCTGGTAATTTCATTTAAAACCAGCCATTTTTTACTGCACCAATCAGGTGCCAGCAATAAATCTTCTGAAGCAGTTCCCGTCAGACGGTGAAAAATCATATCATCTGGAGACATACTAATCATTTCCACCACAGTATCAACATATTCATCCATACTGAGCGCCATATAGTCACCATTTTTCCACTGCCGCGCAATCTGAGTGCCTTTGACAATATGTAATGGGTGAATCTTAATTCCAGCTGGTTTAGTGTCCAGAACCCGAGACATACTAGTTAAACTATGTTGTGCTGTTTCTGTTGGTAAACCAACAATGAGATGTGTGCAGACTTGTAATCCATACTGATGCGCACGCTGTATAGCGTCCTGATACTCGACAAAGCCATGCCCTCGATTCACTGCATCCAGGGTTCGATCAAAACTGGACTGTAATCCCAGTTCTAACCATATTTCATACCCCTGCTCCTGGTATTGTGTCAATAATTTTAACACACCGTCTGGCACACAATCAGGGCGAGTTCCAATGGATAAACCAATTACATCTAGGTGAGACAAAGCATTATCATAGAGTGCTTTTAAATAATTGATATCGGCATAGGTGTTTGTGTAGGCTTGAAAATAGGCCAGGTAGTGTGTAGCCCCAGTACGTTTTAAAATAACTTGTCGCCCAGCTTCAATCTGTTCTGCGACTTCTGGCGGTTTTCTGGCATTGGGGCTAAAAGACGTATTATTACAAAAAGTGCAGCCACCGATCCCCTTAGTACCATCCCTGTTAGGACAGGTGAATTGGGCATCAATTGCCAATTTATGAACTTTAAAACCATATTTATCACGCATGGCCCGCCCAAAGGTCAGGACTGCCTGGTCAAGATACATATAGAATAATGTGCTTTTGAAGAGAGACTTGCATGAGGAAAAAATAACAGCCTTTACAATTAAAAACTAATTGTAAATAAAATTGACACTTTAGACAATCAGTAAAGCAGAGTTCCAATCATGAATAAGCATTTAATTAATAATATTAATAATATTTCTGGCAATATCAGACTCACGACGATGTTTACGTCGATCCGAGCCACTCCGCCTTTCGGTAGAGACATGATTTCCATCACAATCCATTAAAGGAAATACTGATTTCAAGTTCCCCTGTCTTCTATCGCTTCTTTCTTCTTGCATTTCAACCCTTGGTAAACTGATCCATAAATTATAATTCTAAACTTATATTTGAAGAACAACACAAAACATGCATGCTATATGCCAATATAGCACATTTTGATAATATAAATAGCCTTATAACAGATAAAATCTGTACCAATAAATGAGCACTGTAAAAAAAACAGACAATTAAATACTTTTTATTGAAGTTAGTGACATGGTCTTCCCATTGGAGCAATTAAATCAAGCCCTAGAGAGAGAAAGTTTAGTTTTTCTTCAAGTCGTTAACATACCAGTCCATAGCTTCTTCCAAGCCAGCATCAATCACATGGGTAGGTTCATAACCCAATAGATTTTGCGCTTTACTAATGTCAGCCTGAGAATGACGAACATCACCAGCCCGGAAGTCCCTATAGACAAGCTCAGTTTCTTTAAGATTGGCTACTCTTACTTTAAGTTTATCCTGAAGAAAGTGAAACAATTCATTCAAACTTGTACGGTGATTTAGAGCAACATTATAAACCTGGTTCGCTGCATCAGGATTTTGGCTGGTCGCAGCCAGGATATTTATCTGCATCACATTTTTTATATAACAAAAGTCACGACTCGTTTCTCCATCACCATTGATATACACAGTTTCATTATCCATAATGCTGGCTACCCATTTAGGGATCACTGCGGCATAAGCGCCATTAGGATCCTGACGTTGACCAAAAATATTAAAGTAGCGTAAACCAATTGATTTAAAACCGTAAGTTCTGGCAAATACCTCGGCATAAAGCTCATTGACCACTTTAGTAACTGCATAGGGAGAGAGGGGGTTGCCAATTTTATCTTCGACCTTAGGTAAATCGGGATGATCGCCGTAGGTTGAACTGGATGCAGCATAGACAAAGCGAGAAACCTCAGCATTTTTTGCGGCAACAAGCATATTTAAAAAACCTGAAATGTTATTCTCATTCGTGGTAATCGGATCTTCAATCGAACGAGGAACTGAACCTAAGGCAGCCTGATGTAAAACATAGTCAACACCACGGCATGCACTATCGCAAGTATTCAAATCTCGCATATCACCTTCAATAAAGGTGAATGCATTCCACTGAGATTCTGAAACCAGCTCTTTCACCTGATCAAGGTTGTGCTGATGTCCCGTAGAAAAATTATCTAGACCCAAAACTTGCTGGTTGTTTACCAGCAATGTTTCTAATAAATTAGAACCAATAAATCCAGCAACACCAGTGATTAACCACGTCTTTGGTGATTTATTTAGTTGTTCTAGTTGTTGCTCATATACAGACATTATAATCTTCCATCCACTTCATCGGCTTTGAGTAAATACTTAATGTCAAATAAAACATGATCATCCTTACCCATTTTATGGATAGCTTCAGCGCCCATATTCTTAAATTCATCATGAGAAACAGCCAGAATAATGGCATCATAATGGCTATCTTTGGGTGCATCAATTGGTGTTATATTATATTCATATTGAGCTTCAGCTTTGTCAACCCAAGGATCATACACGTCAATATTCGCACCATATTGATTCAGCTCATCCACCATATCAACAACACGCGTATTTCTTAAGTCTGGGCAGTTTTCTTTAAAGGTCAAACCCAAGATTAAAACATTCGCTTCAGCGATATGAATGCGCTTTTTCAGCATCAGCTTAATGACTTCTGAAACCACATAAGGTCCCATATTGTCATTAAGGCGACGTCCAGCCAAAATCATTTCTGGATTATAACCAATCTCCTGAGCTTTATGAGTTAAATAATAGGGGTCGACACCAATGCAGTGGCCACCAACTAACCCAGGGCGAAATGGCAAGAAGTTCCACTTGGTTCCAGCGGCTTTAAGGACTTCTTCTGTATCAATTCCTAAACGATTAAAAATAAGAGACAGTTCATTAATCAATGCAATATTGACATCTCTCTGGGTGTTTTCAATCACTTTTGCAGCTTCAGCCACCTTTAAACTACTGGCTTTATGGGTCCCCGCAGTGATAACACTTTGATACAAGTTATCGACATAATTTGCAATTTCTGGTGTTGAACCTGCAGTCACTTTTAAAATATTAGTCACACGATGCTCTTTATCCCCAGGATTAATACGTTCTGGGCTGTAACCTGCATAAAAATCCTGGTTAAATTTCAGGCCTGATGTTTTTTCAACTTCTGGAATACAGACCTCTTCGGTAGCCCCAGGATAAACAGTGGATTCATAAATAATAACATCCCCTTTTGAAATAACGCTGCCCAGCATGGCACTGGCCTTTATCAAAGGTGTTAAGTCTGGATTTTTATTTTTATCAATCGGTGTTGGAACCGTCACTATATAAACATTACAGGCTTTAAGATCATCAATAGAATAAGAATATTTCAGATGTAAAGCTTCTTTTAACTCTTCTTCACTTGCTTCAAGAGTACTATCCTTTCCTGATTTTAACTCTTTGACTCTTGGCTCATTAATATCAAAACCCACTACGGGTATTTTTTTTCCAAACTCTACAGCAAGAGGCAAACCAACGTAGCCTAGTCCAATAATTGCTAGTTTTGTGTTTTCCAGAGTTATCATTACTCATTCCTTATTATTTACAATCGAATTTTCTATAAAAAGATAATATGTAGGTGGGCTTTATGCATAAACAAAGCTATTGAAAGGTCAAAACTTTTTATCCAGAGACTTTTTAAATGATTCAATCTCTTTTTCAACCCGACTTTCAAAATCTCTAATGGTTTCATCTATGTCTACAAAATCAGAATTGAAAGCAGTACTTGGTGAAATAATTTTTTCTGCAGGCTTATGTTTCATTTTTACCTCAACCTGCTCAATCTGTTCAACAGGAACGGGGATAACTTCCACTTCATTCAATACATCAGCGTTTGATGAAAGCATAGTAGTGTTGTTCATATCAATCAATTGTTGATTCTCATTTACACCTGTTATCAAAGAGTCGCTTGTGTTATTTTCCTGTACTTGTTTCAAAAGATTTGATGCTTCTGCGTTTTTTCTTAATTTAATTGGACTGGTAACCTCATCTTCCAACTCATCTGCCACCATATGGATATGTTCTTTTGTAAAAAAGCTGACTTCTTCAAGATACCCGAAGAGCATAATACGATCACAAAAAACATTAATTCGTCTTGGCACACCTTCCGTTAATTCATGAACAACTTTCAAAGCACCTTCATCAAATAAAGGACCTCCAGCCCACCCAGCCTCTTTTAAGCGATAATTAACGTACAAACTTGTTTCATTTTCTTTCAAGGGTCCCAAATGGCAGGAAGCAATAACACGTTGACGTAGCTGCTCCATTGAACTGTCTTGTAAGGTAGTAATAAATTCTTTTTGACCAACAAGAAAACTTTGAATCAAAGGCTTATTATTAACTTGAAAATTAGACAACATTCTAAGTTCTTCAACTGTCTTAGCTGGCAAATTTTGTACTTCGTCGACAACTAGAACCACCCGGCGCCCCAATTTATGTGCCGAATTCAAAAAAGCTTTAAACTGGTTTAATAACGCAGCCTTTGTAAGTCCCCTTGAAATCAATTCAAAGGATTCACAAATCATTTCCATCAAATCATGCTCTTCAAGATGGGTTGTAACCAGCTGCTTTGCAATATAGGTTTTATGATCAAGCCCAGCGATAAGGTTTTTTACAATCGTTGTTTTACCAGTACCAATGTCACCAGTAATGACAATAAAACCTTCGCCCTGACTCAAACCGTATTGAAGATATGAAAGCGCCCTTTTATGCCCTTTACTGGCAAAAAAGATACGCGGATCAGGTGTCATCTGGAAGGGGTTATGCTGTAATTTATAATATTCTTTATACATACAATTTTTTACTATTAAAAAGAATTAAAAAAGGGGTTCATATTATTATGACTAAACACCAATTCTAGGGTAATTTACGAATAGATTCAATTTGAGTATGCGTTTCAGGATGAATTGATCGCACTAAGTAAGATAGCCCTTACAGGGAATTAAATCATGCATGTCTACGACTGTGTTTTTTCCTACGTCTTTTACTATGCCGTCTTAATTTTCTCTCTTTTCGTTTCTCACTACCAACTATTATTTTTTTAACAACAAAACTGATTGCTTTCCCGATAAGTAAAACACCTACAATGATAAAAAAAGCATTTTTGAGCAAATCATAAATACCATCAAATAATTCCCTCACCATTGCTTTATTTGGTGTTTTTTTATCATGAACTGCTGGTGGAAGATTTTTATTTGCTATTTCTTCTAGTGATTTTCCTTTAAGCAAAGTCAACTCTTTTGATGATTGCTGTAAAATCAGCTCTTTTGACTCTAAATCCTTTGTTGAAAAATTAAGAGCCTCTCTAAATTCAGCTGTATCAGCCCATATTTTTTTGGCATCTTTTTTTATTTCGGGAGTTAACATAGGAGTCAGAGACTGATATATCTCCAGGCCTGGCTTTTGTGCATCAAGTTCTTCCTGCTCAAATAGGTAAAAATCAGTGTCATCGCTATTAATAGCCTGCTTATCTTTTGATGGGTCAACTGCACTTTTATTAACTCCCGTTGAGATTCCTTTATCCAGGGATTGTTTAGGTAAATAGTGAGTTGGTATTTCCTTTTTATTTGATAAAAAAGGTTCTACATTTTGAGGCCCGCTTTGAAAAGACGAAGCATCTAAATCAGATAATTTGTCATTCTGACTCATATCATCTAAAGGAATACTCCACACATTAAATGACCAGATCAACAGTAAGGAGAATAATAAAAAGAGATTATTTTGTTTCATAATCATTTGATTATACTAAAAAATAGTATGAAGTCGAATTCTAGTACTATACAACCTCCTTATTACTAAAGAACATCTTATGAAACAAATGTGGCAGCAATAGATAAAGGGGCATTCTGAGGTAATGAGAACGAATATAAAGAATTAATCGAGCTATTGAGGTCAGACTACTATCACAACTCTTATGATCAGGACGAAAAGCATGTTTAAAAAGATTATCCATTATTATCAGTAAAAGAAAGTTTGGTTTTTTTTCATTAAAAGTCTGAAAAAAATCTACTGGTATTGGAGTATGCAAAATAGTATGACAATAATGCATTGCATAAAACAGTGGTCTTTGGAGATTTAAGGAAGTAGCACGATTCACTAATTCTTGCCAAAAATCACTGCTCACAGAAAACTCTCTCATCAAACTGTCTAAATCAGAAAGATCTCTCAAGCCATGCTCTAATTCCCCGTCACCAAACAAATGAGTTGCACTATGGAGAACCAGATCAGTCTTTGAAAAAGTATAAACATTTTCAAAGCCTACAACTGGAACAACTTCTCGCAAAAGCTGTTCCACATCAACCTTTAGCTTCGCTGTCTCTGGCAAAATAGTATGATGAACATCTAACACAGTACCTCTATTCTCATGCTTTAAAGGCGGTAATTCATGCATCCATTTTCGATAATAGCGTTGATCATATTTATCATTATGAAAGCTCAACCAACCGTCCTTCCAAAGCTCTTTTTCAACCGTCGATATTATCTTCTTAGATACCAGAATATCTACATCATTAAACAATCGACCTCTTGCTGCCCTTAAATTTTGAGCTAAATAAGCTGCACCTTTTAGTAAAATAACAGGAACAGTAATAGATGATAAAACCTTACCAATCTCATCAATTTCATAAAAAGCTGATTGGCTATGCCGATCTGAGATATAATATCGTGATTGTAAATGAAGAAGTGCTTGTTGCGGTACTTTTTCTAATAAATTGGACTCTTTTAATAAACAATAAACCTTGGCCATCAAATTAGCATGTCGAGCCTGTCTTATAAACAGATCCCAATCAGACATTACAAAGTCAGATACCACTGAAATATCAATTAATGCTCTTATTAATAAGCAATTATCCTTTTCCATACTTATGATTTAACACTCATAGATGCGAGCTTATCAAATGTATTAAGGGCTTCATCAAGATGACTATATGAAAAATCAAAACAATCGCACTTTTCAATCAACTGACCAAGAGCCTCAAAACCTCTATGCCCTAACACATCATAATTGAAACAGTTTTTCTTAACCTGCATAAACCCTTCACCTTTCATAACAGGTGTTAGCTCTGTTGTGGCTCCTGCTTTAAATTGAGGAAAAATAACCCAGGTTGGTTTAGCCGTCTGCGAAGAGGCTTCTACATAATCAGAAATAGGTTTCATAAGAGCAATGCTTCCCTTATGGGTGTTTTCTATCAAAGGCCCGAAAATAGTTCCTTCTTTCAGTTGCTGAATAATATCCACTGATTCATTTTTCAAACTGACTGGACGAGGAATGGGGGTTAAATGTTTTTCAGATAAGCTAAACAAGGCAAACTCATCACTCAGTAGACGCCAACCATTAAGAGAGAGGGCCGCGCATAAAGTACTTTTTCCTGCACCAGGAACTCCAGGAAGAATAACAGCTTTGCCATTTTTTTCAAGAACAGCAGAATGAACAATTAAATACTGATGAGCATACTGAGCAATACACCAGTTCAACCCCCACTCGAAAAAAACAAATGCATGATTTGCAGGTAAAGGTTTAAAGGGCTTGAAACCATCAAAGTTAAACAGACATTGTGGTCTAAACCATCGCCTTACTCCCTTAGGTGTCTGGACACTCACATGAAAATCAGCAAAATCAGCTTTCACCTCGACAGTAAAGTCAGCGTATAACAGATAAACATTTTCAGCAACTAGAGTAAAAGAAGATTGGAGCTTGACGATAAATGGACCAATATGGAGAAACAGGCCTTCGGCTCCAAGACATTGCTTAAACAAGGAGTATTCAATTTCTTTGACTTTCATCAAGACCGATACTTCACGATTTCTAAAAGTAAACACTGCTCCAAATACTGCTGAATATAGTGACTTAATTCTTGTTTTTCTACATTAGCTGTTGACTGAATCAGTATTCCCATTATTTCTTGAGTTGTTCTTGGTTTTACAAGTAATAATTTAAGAATTTCTGCACCAAACAAGTTGATTAAATGAGTAAATCCGCTTCCTTTTTGGTAGATGACAACCTCATCACAAAAAACATGAAACTCAGGCAGTATATATTTATTAATTAACCAAAGACCCTTTTTCACTGACTACAACACCATAAAAACGAAAATTAATTGAGAGGACAAGTGATCCATGAATACGAAGGGCTGCCATCATGCAAATTTTCAAACTTTTTCTTTAACTCTTCGGGCGTTCCTAACCAGGAATTATAAATTATAATTACTTCAGCAGAAGTATAGCCAAAAGTTGGATAGCCTATAACTGCAGCATTAAGAAGAGTAGCAACCGTATGAAAACCAACTTTATAAGGATCGTCAAACTTATAAGGATTTTTATTCTTTAATATTTGCATTAAAGTCAATCCCCAAAATGGTGATGAATCATCAATATTAAAAACTTGAGAAAACAAGGTACCATTATCAGTATCGTTACCATCATTTCCATCATTCAGCTCATCTGGATTATACTGTGAAGGCCAACTTTCAGGATGATTCTTCCAATAACCAGGACTACATCCTTCACAGTGAACCTCAGCTACACCAGAGTGATTACCTGACTCCATGCCTGAAGTTGTACATTGGTTCCCTTGACCCAATACTGGCCTACTTGCCAATGACATTACAATAGGAGTAACCATACTAGCCTGAGCAAAACGTCTACGGGAAATGCCAGTACTTTTTTTGGCATCACCCTTGTCTTTTATTTCATTATTTGTTACATCATCATGCATAATAACTACCCATAAAATTTCTTAAAACAACTTATTAAATTTATCTAATGTAAATACTTTTGTTAAAGTAAATAAGTAGTATACAACAACCACACTAATTTCTCTGTAATCAAAAGACCTACAAAAGCAAAATATATCTTTTCAAGTCACAACATGCAATATTTACACCAAAACATAAATCATTTATTTTTCAAAAGGATATAAACATCCTAAGATAATCCATCACAACATGTGTAAATAATTCTGACACTTTAAGTTGCTCATGACTGGCCAAACCTGATAAATATTGAGAAAAGAGGAAGTTGACTCATTGTGATTCAAGGTTCAAAATATCCACCATGTGAATTCACTCAGAAAAAATTGATACATTGTCGCTACATACAAAGGCACGGAAGATTGCATGTATTTTAAAAAAATCAGAATTTATGTCATGCACAGGACAATAAGAAAATCCGCATGAATTCAAAAGACTCTTCATGGCTGTTAATCATAAGTCTGTTTTACACTTTTTTTGTTATATACGGCAGTCTGGTCCCATTTCAATTTAGGCCTATTCCCATAGAAGCAGCATTAGCGCTTTTCAAGGAAATCCCTTTTCTCAATCTGGGGATCCATTCTCGTGCAGACTGGGTTTCTAATATTTTACTATTTATCCCCCTCACTTTTTTCTGGATGGCTTACTTTTCTCCTGCGATTCATTCAGTATCATCCATGAAGTTCAATCCAGTTATAGCAATGACTTTATTTTTTTTAAGTCTAACACTTAGTTTAAGCATTGAATTCACACAACTTTTCTTTCCCCCAAGAACCGTTTCACTCAATGATTTGATGGCTGAAACAATGGGTGCTTTATTGGGTATTCTCTTGTATTGGCAATTTGGTCATTTTGCAACAAAGTGGATAAAAAAATGGTCACAGGCACAAGATAAAGCAGGGAAATTAGAACAAGTCCTATATCTTTATCTTTTTATTCTCTTTGGCTATAGCGTGCTTCCCCTTGATCTAACCATTAGTCCCGTAGAGGTTTATCATAAATGGACAGAGGGTAAAGTCTACTTAATTCCCTTTGTCAGTACGTTCAAAGGAGATATTAGTGAAATTATTTACAATTTTTTTTCCGATATTGCTATCTGGATTCCAGTATCATTGCTATGGACTGTCAGCAAAAAGAAAACACCTTCTCAGGCAACACTGTGGACATGGACTGCTGCACTTATTCTTGAATTTCTACAATTATTTGTTTATTCACGCGTCAGTGATACAACCGATCTGATTACTGCTGCCATTGGTGCATGGCTAGGTGTAAAAATTGCTACAATATGGAAACCCAGTACAGTACTTCAAACAAGTTTAGAAAAAAATCATCTCTGGTTACCAATATCCCTTGTCTTTGGGTGGAGCATATTCCTGCTCATCATTTACTGGTATCCATTTAATTTTCAATCCGATGCAATATTTCTTAAAGAAAGACTGGCGTTATTTTTTAATGTCCCTTTCACTGCTTTTTACTATGGAACTGAATTTCGTGCAATCACTTCACTTATCAGCAAAATGGCTTTTTTCTTTCCTCTAGGATATCTATTGGCCACCTTAAGTAGACAATTATTTTTATTTTTTAAAGAAAAAATTCCTGAAAAATTGTTTATTTTTCTTTCCATAGCCTATATTACCTTCTTCGGATTAACCATTGAGCTAGTACAAGCCGCGTTACCTGAAAAAAGTGTTGATAGTGCTGATTGTCTGCTCAGTATTATTGGAGCCTTAATTGGCTACATTATTTACCGATATATCAGTTCGCATTCAGCAAATATGTCTAAAACACATCAACAAAAACCGACTCTAGAAAAACATCAAATCAAAAAATATTATACTTCTGTCAGAAATAGAAACAAATCTGCCACGATTATTTTCCTTTTAGTCCTATTTATCATTACAACATCATTGTACATTATATCTCAAAGCTCATCTGTTCCTTACAATATAAGAGAGCTTATTTCTGGGTCACACCCATTATTAAATGCAATTGGACTTTCGATCACTTTTTTTTGCTGCTTTGGTTTTCCGTTATTTTCAATAATATCATTCTCAGGTCAATTCGAGGTGAAAACAACCCGCCTAATGGCATTGGTTCTACTTCATTGTATCGTTTCATGGCTCCTCCTCAGGCTGTTTGCACCAATTGAAAGTCTTCATGATATCATTGGCTCACCTACATTTGGTGTAGTACCTGAAATTGAGATGGTATGCCGATTTATTGGCTTATTTATCCCTTTTTCCATTGCTCTGTTCATGGTCGCCAGCAGTATGGTATCTTGGTTTAAACAAACGCCCGAAAAGACAAATCACATATTTTCTTTTTTTGTATTGGTTTTAATTGGCTTCCCATTATCCTACTGGATCGTTGTAATAGAAGCAGGGACAGACAACTTAATAGAACTTCTGGCCAACGAAGGACGATCTTTATCAGTACTCGGTATTGCGCTTTACTTTTTTATACTCACTATTCCCGCCACTCTACTATCGGCTTCTCTCACTCACCCCAATACAAAAAAATGGCTCATTTCTCTTATTATTCTTGTGGTTTCATTTCCTCTGGCTTATTTATGCATCAATTGGGCAACAGAATCTTTAATTGTGAAATACGGGCGGGTTTTTTCTGCACTGCAATTTCTTTTTAGTCCCGATAGAGAACACCTGATTTCAGGAAATGCTATAGTCATTCATTTTATGTTTGTACATGCTCTATTACTCTTGTTAATTAGCCTTTCACAACTTCCCGCATGGCTTGCAAAGCCGTTACTTAGGGAAATAAACTAACTCGATAACTATCCTGACACATGGAGAAGTCAGTGTTCACGATCGCTCAAAATACACACGAGTGAAAGATAGAGAGTTAAAGCATAAAAAATAACTTAATAAATAAATGCCAGATGAACTGTCAAAAATCTTAAACTGATCAAACGAGTATCCTGGCTTAATCACGACTAATTTCAATCTTCAATATTAATTACTTTATTTTCTATGAAACTCTGTATTACTGCCGCAAGTATAGATGCTGAAGGTGATTGAGAATATTCGTCATCTGCAGAAGAGGTAGTATCTGAGATATAAAAGAGAGTCATTACTTTTCTAGAACTAACCATTTGCTTTATTGATTCTGTAAATTGATGCAACACAGGATCTTTGATAAATTCACCTTCATATAACAAAACATACGCTGCACTGCCATCGCCGCTTGCACTGCGTAGTAAATGAACTGGAATTTCAGGTTCTCCTGGAATAGTAATCCCCCCCACATCGATGAGTTCGATGCCATGAGACAAAGCAAGCTCTGGATGATGATACAGTTTCTTATAATCATAAGAGCGAGCAGCAAAAACTTTTAACTCATTACCCTTAGGGTCTTTATAAATCCGCTCAATCCAATCCTCACTGCCAAATAATGTTTTAACCCAGCGATCGTTATGGCGTAAAAAAGGTTCCGATGAAAAACCAATCAGAACTGGAGAAATTAAACGAACAGATTTACCATCATCCGCTACCGGAGAGATGTAATTGTGAATAATCGTTGGTATTAATGCAATAAGAAGCAGAACTGCAACTGGCAGTGCATAACGTGAGGATATCATTTTATTTTTCCTTGCTATCGGGTGCCCGGCCTAACCAGAAAATAATGGGCAATGCCACTGCAAATGTCAGCAAACCTGAAATTTCATGTGCTGATGTTTTTAACACATCAAGACCAACCCAGTGGACAAGCAATGTGAGCAATAATACCCGTACAATATTGACGCCAATAGCAAGCGGTATAGCAATTAATAATACCAGTATTTTACGATGTACCACTGGGCATAAATAAGCAGTCAATATAGCCACAGTAATCGTAGCATAAAGTGTTGAAAAACCACTGCACGCATCAGCAACCTGTAATGAACCATTAGAAATTTCCAGCAAAGTCCCTGAGGAAAACACTGGCACACCAAAATATGGTAACAGCCACGCCACGCTATCAGTCGCTATATGGCGTAAAGCAAGATGTATTGACTCCGTTAAAAATAAAGGAATGGGCAAAGTAAGGAAAAGTGTCAACAGAGGAAAAATAATAGCCCTAGTTCGATCCCACCCAAAAAAAAGCAAACTTAGACCAGGTAGAGATAGAAAAAGAGCAAAAGCAGATAAAAGTTGAGATTGCATGCCAGCATCGAGCATATGGAGTATCAGACCTGGAGTGAGAATAGCAAATCCCCAGAGACTTGAACTTCTTGGCAACTCGCGCAGTTTTTGTAGTTCAGCCCACACCAGATAAGCAACAATTAAAGCAATTAAAATACCGTGCCCATTGTGCCAGACACTCATAGTCCAGCGTTCCCAGAGCCAAAGTATAGTTGGTGCGTATAAGAAAAAAAGTAGTGCTGCTACCATCCAGATGGACCAGAGCTGTCGGGTTTCCAAATTATTTTCAGGTTTCGATATGTGTACGTTCAAAAGTTATAACATCCTTTGGTTAACAATTTTGATTTATTGATGAACCTAAAATAATCGAAAAATTTCACGCCAATATTCCTATAATCCAAATCTTTTAAGATAGAAAAACAAACGTAGATTTTTTCCTTTAATTAAACAGATTAAAAATGGAACAATAACACCAAATAACATGAATATACAAGCCAGCTCAATCCATCTCTTAATAAAAGTGTAACATATCGAATAAATCAATCTGATTAAAGCTGTTGGAATATTAAATTATCATATTATTGATCAGTTTTTGATGAAATAAGTGTTAATTTTTTATAACCAATAAAAAGACGTTTGCCATGCATCTCCAGCCCCCTTGGCGTCAAGTGAGTAGCATCGGCCTTTTCTAAACCCAACATAGAAACAAAGGTAGTGTCTTTACTTTCTTGAGCTAATTGTTTTTGAGCCTGAACAATCCCCTGATTTTTTTTTACCCAGGGATTTTGTTCATCCACACCCAAAATGACTGGAAGAGTCAAATTCATACTCACATTTTGCCTTACATCATCAATTAAACGTTTTAAATACTTATAGTACGTGTCAGCCATGACTTCATTTTTAGCATCACTTTCCCCCTGAATCCAAACAAAACCACTCATTTTCACCTTATGCCCTTCTTCTCTTAACACTCTTATGGCGAGGTTAAGTTCTTGCACCATCTTATCGTAAAGACCATTTTGACCTGGTGCTTTCCAGTTTCGAATAATATCAGTCGAACTTTGTGTGTATTTGAAGATAGCAGTGTTAATATCTTGCTTTTTCAACGCACGGGCAAAAGTGACTTCAGGTCCAAAATGCCCCTTTTTAAATACTCCTTTTTGTGCTTTAAGAGTTGTCCATTTACTGTTTGACGAACTATATTTAGGCGCAACCCAATAAAAAGGGATTGATTTATCAAGAGATTCAAGATCTTTTGGGTAGTTTACAGCATCACCTTTCCACCCTTGCGCATTAGACTGCCCAGCAATGATAAAAAGTTCAAACTCCTGAGCAATGGCCGCATTTTCAAACAAAAAAACAAAGGCAATAAAAAGAATTCTCATACACTTTATAACTCCACAAAATATTAAACCATACACCCTACAGGCTTAGAAATTGAAACTAAATAGCAGTTCCAAAAGGGTGCACATTTATTTAAACTTAAACCTAAATTGTAGATCCAAGTTATTGACCCAAACAACTCAATCAACAAAAAGGTTTAAGATGGCTGATAATATCAAGTTAAGAGAGTTTTTTAGCTGAAGCACTAAAAATTAAAATTCAAGCCAGATTTGTTATTGTTTTTATTTTCTAAATTCTGAGTATTCGTTGACACTTCACCCACTGTTTTATTGTGATACTGAGAAAAAATGACACATTCTATTTTACTGGTGTGAGCGCACTCATTTCACCAAGCGTTGCTGCGATCCTTACTAAAAAAAAACGTGTTCTTTTAAAACTAAGTGAAAAAAGTGCCGAAAATCCATAAATGAGCAGTTTTTTCCATAAGTAGTTAGGAATTTTTTTATCTCTGTCATTATTTATTAAAACAACAGAACGTGAGCGTTGAAAACTTTTAGTCAGAATATATTTCATACGAAAGCGCTCTGGTTCAACGAGGTGATATTGAACCATATCAGGCACATAGCGCAATTTCATATTCATTGATAGTGCTCTTTTTATATAGTCATTATCTTCCCCTCCAGCAAGATCATGACCTGAAGGACCCAACTGAGTACTAAATTCCCCAACTAACTTGAAAACCGAACGTTTGAGGGCAAGATTTCCACCGCCAGGTATCGGTACATCTGGGGTATAATCAAAAGCAATATCCCCCTGATCAAATCGTGGAACGGGTAATGGATAAATAGCGTATTTACCTTTTTCATGTGCCCAGGGAGGCTCCTGACCATTCCAGTCAGGAAGGATTTTGCCAAAAAAGACATCAATTTTATTATAATTATTATATGCACTGCATAATACATTGAAATACTTGGTTGAAATTCTATGATCATCATCAATCATCGCTATAAGATCGCCAGTTAACTGGGGGATAGCATAATTTAATGCATGAGACTTACCAGGCGTTGACACTTCATGCCAAATTAAAGGTAAGCAGTTTTTTTCAACCTGAACACTGATATATTCCTGGAGAATGCTATGAGTCTTATCATTGCAAGCATTAGCAATAACACAGATGGTAATTTTACATTCTGAAGGACGTGCAATTTGATTTAGTGACTCCAAAACATTGTTTAGCAAAGCGGCCCTGTTATGTGTGCAAATTAACACTTCAAGATGCATTAAATTATTCCTATTTATTATTAAACTTTACTAATTTTTTTTTCATTAAATCCAGAACAATCAGACCTCTGTAATAAATACGTACAAAAGCCCACATCTTATAATTTTTATTTTCAATAATATAATTATGAGCTCTTAACGTTTCAGCTGCAGCACCCTCAAAAACTTTAACATCATGAGGTGTCATTTTTTCTTTCCATTTATTTGTATTTGTTTTCTGCAAAGGCTTCTGAAGTAAATGAGTTTTACCTTCACCCTTTGATTTCTTAAAATTAATAAGTGAATCTGAGTAAGGTTCATTAAGAAAATCACATACTTTTTTCAATGACTCCTCTGGTTGTACTAAAAGATCTTCATATCTCACAGACATATAATCTTTACTTTCCAGTTTGTTACCTTCAATTTCACCGACTTCAACATATTGTTGCCAGTATTTTGCCGCATGGTATACATTTATAACGCCAAAATCAGGGTGTCTGTCAAACATAGATAAGGCACAGTCACGCCCATCACGAATAATATGGATAAATTGAGCATCAGGAAACATGTTTTTCAACAAAGGAATATGCAATACATAGTATGGAGTTTTATCACCCCACCTGGATTTTCCTTCCCCCTCTGCATTGAATGTATAAAGCGCATTAAAAATATCAGCCATAGAATGAACCTTACACTCTTTCATTTTTTCTGCCATCAAATCCACATTGAATGACACGCCATGTAAGTCTGTTTCAAGAAAGTTTTTTCCCTGCTCATACATTTTAAGCAAAACTTTTTTAATATTCTCCAGTTGACTTAAATCCCCATAGACTTCTTCATTTTTCATTAAGGGAATAAAAAAATGTGACTCACCCGTTGGCATACTTATATTTGGATGTGAACGCAACATATATTGAAGCAGCGTTGTCCCTGACCGTGGTGCCCCAACAATAAAGACGGGGCCCTTATTCACTGTATTCATTATAATTCCTTATAAATAAAGCTCGACTTGAATATTAACTTAGAATATAAATCGAGAGATAACACTAAAAAACAAAAAATTATTGAGGGTGCTCAAATAATAGATGTTTATGTTCTATCGTAGGTTGCCTTGTAACTGTGTTTTACGAAGCCCAAATGCTTTAGCTAACTACATGTTGGGCTTCGTAAAACTCAGCCACAATCTACAAAATTGTAAAATGTGGCTAGTCTGTCTCAAAATTTTCTTGAAAAAAAATATTATTTATTTTTTTTCACTCGAATTTCAGAAATAATACCAATCAGATAATTGATTTCCCATTTAGATTTAAAAACATTTTCAGTGTCACTCGTTAGAAATGATTTTATTAACCTGATGTATTGTTGCATCAGCAAAGTAAAGAAATATCTGGGGATTAAAAAAATTGTTTTATAATTTTTATTTGCATTGGCATCCAAAACCTTATTGGCAATACCTTTTCCAAACCGGCCAGCCCTTCCCAGCACCCATTTGGGCTTCATTTGATTCGTTTTTATAATGTGCTGTACCACACATGAAGGTTCATACCAACACAAATAACCATCTTTCACCAGTCTCTGGGTAAAAGAGGTTTCACTCCCCATCTTATAACTACTTGTCCCATCAGGACCTATATTGGAATCAAACTGATATCCTAATTTAAATACATCACTACGAATAGCCATATTTGCGCCCCATATATGGCTTTGGCTGACAGCTCCTTGGGTCAATTCATCAGGACTGATCCCATAGACAATCCCCTTATTGATCCACTGTTCATTCCATAAATCGGGTTCATGGCTCCAATAGGGTTCAATTCGCCCACCAAAGATGGAATAATCTTCATTGGCATTTACTGCATGTTCAAATGTTGTTAACCAACTCTTATCTGGAATAATATCATCATCGGTGAAAACGCAGATTTCACCAGTAATCTGATTTATTACACTATTTAAGGCATTATTTTTTCCTTTCTTTTTTTCAAAATATATCTTTAAAGGCAATTTATCCTGGTAGTCATTTAAAATTTGATCTGTATTGTCTGTACTATTATTATTAACTGCGATTAATTCCCACCCACCCTCAGGCTTGTCAATTTCAATTAAGGCATTAAGCATTAAAGGTAATGTCTGCTCGCCATTGTAAGTTGAAAAGATCACACTTATCATATTATTTACCAGTCATTTGCTTGTTAGGAAGTTATTTTTGGCATATTTTTCAAGTAGAGGTTAATTTGTAATAATCGCATCATCATGGTAACAGGAGGAATTTTGTTGGTATATATCACGGAGGATAATCGCCACATTCCAGGTAGCTTCATCCACCACCTGGTAGAAATTGATGTAAAAGAGTCCCCTTTTATTAAGGACATAATAAATTGTTTCAAGTAAACCTTATTTATAAATGATGACAAACGATCGTCCAAATTTTCAATCAATTGTTCATAAACAAAAGTTGAAAATAATTCATTTTTAGCCATTTGTTTCTTAAAAAAGCTTGATGCTGGAATTGAATCTTTGGCGGATAACGGTATTTTCTTCAAATCAGGATATTTAACATCCAGCACCTTTCTTAAGAGATACTTATCATCTCGCATACTTATAGGTAAACAAGCCACAAAATCCATGATGTCTTCATCCAATAAAGGTCTTCCCTGTTCAAAGTATCTTAGTTTATTCCCAGTAAATGCATTTAACATATTCCCCAATCTATTTTCGTAATAAAGGAAGTCCTTTAAGTTATTAGCATTTTTTTCTTCTGCATCCTGATATAATTTAGAAAGTCTTTTCTTAAATTCAAATTTTACATCTTTTATCCTATCTTTAGAAAGCAATTGTCCAAGAAAATAATTCCTTGATAATTCACACATACCAACACAATCAAAAGCATCCTTTCTGGTAGTCACTATGTTTTTCCAGCCAAAGCATTCATCACCATTTAGAAAAAGAGAATATTCAGAAGATAACTTTTCATAAACATCTCTCATACCTGGTGTATCAATCATCTCTGCTCTGCAGTCAGAATTTTCAGAAGCCTCAATAAAGGCATTAACCGGTGGAACATCTGGCAGTGCAAACTTAGTAAAAGGCAGCACACTATCATTCGCTAACATTTTTGCTACTGATAAATCATCACCCTCTTTAGTTCCATAACTTACCATTGGGATTGTTTCATTAAGCGCTAAAAGAGCACCAAGAATTATTCGTGAATCAGTTCCTCCACTTAAAAAAAGAAATGGTTTTTCTGTTTGTTTTAAAATTCTTTTTGTTGCCTGAAGAATTAAATCATTACATTCTTCAATAAGCATTTCCTCACTTTTTTGTTCCTCATTTGGAGAAAATTTAAGACGCCAGTATCGTTCTTTAGAGAAAGCCTCTTCAGAAAACGTTAGCAAGGATGCCTGTTCAAGATTTTTTACATCAGAAAAAAGAGTATGATCCGCATAAAAGCTTCCAAATGAAAGAAATTCAAATATTGAAGTTACATCAATATTGTCATCATGAGTTACCAGGTTAGATACTTCAGAACTGATATGCACATTATCATCGTTATTTACTTTATAAAATACTGGTCTGCTACCACGTCTATCCGTAAAAAAGAAGGCTTTTTCATAGACTTCATCAATAATTAAACATGAATACGAACCACGAATTTTTAGTAAAAAATTCATACCTTCACGATTATATAAGTTCATAATCTCATTTACAAAAGACTCTGACACCTCGGTGGCACCAACAATCTCTGATATATAACCATCCAAAAACACAGAAACTTTTCCAGGATTTGATATAACAGATTGTGTAAAATTATTATGAGTATTTAATATTGCTTCAAACCACCCGAACACAGACAAGTTGACTACCGTTCCCCCTGAACCATTGTCAATGGATTGAACAATACTCTTTCCTCTGACATCATTACTGGCCATAGCAGAAGTATTATAATGGATTGTAATCCCTGGAATAGAATTCATTTAATCATTCCCATATATTTTATTTAACCCATCTAAATTTTATTAAAGACCAGAAGTCATGCTTACGTAAGAAGTGATAGGTTTCGGGAAACCAGTCACTATTATTTCTTTGAACTTATAATTAATTCATGTATGTATTTAATATCCTCAGGATATTGTTCAGCGTATAATAGGTGTTCACTTCGTATATTTTTTAGATGTTGACCAATATTTTCTGGATTTAATAATACTCCAAAATTATCAAATTTGGTTGAATTTTGAGTGTCTAATGAGAACATCCTGTCTAAAATCAATGAGCCTACCTCCACTTTAAAGTGACTTGATTCCCAATACCATTTCATTTTAGATTTGATATCACCTTTAACAGGAACACTTTCCATGGTAATTGAATTAAAGCCAGAAAAATCCCATATTTTTATTTGATCTTTATTTTTCTGCTTATCAAAGACAATACGCACAATGTCCTTTTTCCACATTTCATAATCATCCCATAATCCAAATACCCAGATCACTTCAAGGTTCTTTGCATGTGTAGGTGAAAAATACAGAAAAAGTTCAATGTTATTATCAACACAAAATGCAACAATTCTTTGAAATGAACTCATAGGCAACAAAGTTTGCTCTATAGTATCTGAAGACAAACTAAAAGATTCCCATCCATCTTTCGCATTGATGGAATCATTAAGGCTTTTTTCAACAGCGGCAAAATGCCCTCCTTTGGCTTGTATATTTTGCCATTTACTTGAAGTATCCCTCATCCCATTTTCAAAGTAATTACTCACACTCATTTTATTTTGACTGATAATTGTTTGCCAAGAAGCGAGCAAAGCATCAATTGAAAACAAAGAAGTGACAAGATCATTTATTAAGCCCGTAAGTCCATGAGATTCAGGTACAGTTGATAATCGCTCAAGAGAAAATCCATTTTCATAAATCATATTTGCATCAAACATAAAAAGATCTAAACCCAGAACAACCCGCCTTAAATCTTTCTGGTTATGCGCATGTTTTAAATATTGTTCAAGCTCATTGATTCTGCCACTTGAAAGCGCCAGATTATATGTTTCAGTTACTTCACTATTCCACCCATCATGTTCAGGATCCAATGCGACATCTGCACGGGACGTTCCAAGAATGATATTGACAGGCTTTATTTTGCGCACATTAAATGCCTTACTCATACGGACATTTTTGAATAACGCTGGTTTTGACTGATTAAAACCTTTAAGTTCCAGTATAGAAAACATTTTAAAAGGGTCAACTATGAAATTCATAGAAATAACAGCTAACGATATTGTAATCAATATTAAAAAGGTGCTTTGAAGGTATTTTTTAAAGTGCATATTATTAAAACTGAAAATAAAGAAATTCACTAAGTTTTGATAGACTCAGCAAAGAAGAAATTAATATAGCTGCAATAACCACACCCCATAGGACCGATGGTCGCCATTGAATGGGAAAAGTATAGGTGTCATCATTTTTGCGTAACTCTTTTATACTTTCATAGCAGGGACGATAGTTTTCAAGTAATTGTTGTGTGTTTGGCCAAAACCAGATAATAATAATAAAGGCTAAAAACCAGGCCGTACCATATAAATACTCATAAGTGAGGTAGCCACCAGAAAACCCAAAACCAACTGTTTCCATAGTTGATTTTATAAAAACTGGCATGACATTAAAAGCAGAAGGCAAATTCATCATTGAAGACAGTACATAGATGGCACCATCAAAAGATTCAGCTCTGAAAAACACCCACGCAATAACTACAGCAGTAAATGTAAGCAGTCTGCTTAAAAATTTATAAATAGAATTTTTCTTTTCTTCAGGCCAGATGCCTCGCCATAAAGTATTGATAATTAAATAGCTTCCATGAAGCCCGCCCCAAATAATGAAACTCCATCCTGCACCATGCCATAAACCACCCAGTAGCATCGTTAACATTAAATTAATATATCGTCTTTTCTTGCCTAGACGATTGCCTCCAAGCGGTATATACAAGTAATCACGTAAGAAACGGGAAAGCGTCATGTGCCAGCGGCGCCAGAAGTCTATAATATTATATGCTTTATATGGAGAATTAAAATTTATTGGCAGCCTGATCCCAAATAATCGGGCAATCCCAATCGCCATATCAGAGTATCCAGAGAAATCAAAATATAATTGGAATGTATAAGCAAGTGCTCCCTGCCATGCCATAAAGAAATTAATTGCATCTTGTTGTTCCGCTGCATTAAAAACAGGTGTTGCATATAAGGCAAAATTATCAGCAATCATGACTTTCTTAAATAAGCCAATCGAAAAAATGGTTAATCCAATGGCAATATTATTTATTTTTAATTTATAAATTGTATCTTTAGCAAACTGAGGCAACATTTCCTTATGATGCACAATGGGCCCAGCTATCAATTGTGGAAAAAATGTGACAAACAAACAATAATGAAGAAAATTATATTCTCTGGTTTCTCCCCGATAAGCATCCACCAGATAGGCAACCTGTTGAAAGGTAAAAAAAGATATAGCAAGCGGTAACATGATAGGTGACAAATAAAATTCAAATCCAGTGAAGTTTACAAAGTTCTCAACGAAAAAATTGGCATATTTGAAATAAGCCAGTAAAGCTAAATTCGCAGTTACACCAAAAATCAATATTTTTTTTAAGTGAACATTTGCTTTGTTTTGTGCAAGAATAACCCCTATGGAAAAATTAAATAAGATTGAAAAAACAATTAGTATCAAATAAGAAGGATTCCACCAGGCATAAAAAAACAAAGAAGCTGCAACCAGCCAACTCATAGCAACCTGATGATGCCCTCGTTTTCCTATAATAAAAAAAACCAGTAAAACAATTGGCAAAAAAATAAAAATAAAAAAATAAGAATTAAAAAGCAAAATTCACAACCCAATTTGAGCAATATGTTTATATATAATTAGACTTAAAAAAGGCACTTTCAAATCAATTAAGATGCAAGCACATTATTAATCTTTTAGTTTTTTTCCAGTATAGAAACCAACCATTTATGAATATTTACAGGTAATAATGATGGAAGCATATATTTCCAGTCATTAAGACTTCCATAACCATTTTTCATAACTTTCTTAAAAATAACTCTTGCTGCATCCAAGTCTCTTTTCCAATAAGCAATATATCCACGTTTTAGTAATTCACCTGTTGTCAGAAAAGCAATTCTTTTCTTGCCAATTTTTTTTATATATTCAGGATATTGTTTAATAAAGTCCATTTGAACACGCCAATGATTGATTGCAATTCTGGCATTGGACTTTGTTATTTGAACTCCAGAATGATGTCTATAATAAGCCATTACTCGCTCTACTCTAGCTATTCTGAAATGTGTAGCGGCGCGAATCCAAATATAAAAATCCATACAAGAAGTCAAATTAACATCAAAAGGACCTGTATAATCAAACACTTCCCGGTTACATAAAACCCCATGAATAGGCCAGCGTGTCGATTGAATCATTAATTCAATTTTATTGTCCATTTTTTCATAATCAGGAGGAATAAATGGCTCTTTGTGTTTATAATCACCGACATGTTGCCAACCACAATAAACAAGTTTGACATCTTCTTCAATTACCTTGTCAAGCATGACTTCGAGAAAGTCGTTATCCCAATAATCATCTGAATCCAGAAAAGCAATATAGTCTCCATCCGCATATTTGAGAGCCGTATTCCTGGCGCCAGAAGCCCCTTGATTCTTTTGTTCAATCAAATGAACACCCGTATAACCCTCAACCACTTTCACAGAATCATCCGTTGAGCCATCATCTACAACAATAATTTGTGTATTCTTATAGTTTTGATTTAAAGCGGATTCAAGTGCTTCGGAAACATATTTCTCATTATTATAACAAGGGATAATAATAGAAATTTTAGGGCCATATAATTTATTCATAACAGGTTTATTTAATTAATTCGTTCCAAAATATTTGATACTGGTTTATGATAATTTTAGTCGCTTTAATATTTGCGATAGATAGTATTTAAGAGGCAACATAATACTGGATTCATTCGTACCAAAAATAATTTTTCTTTTTAATACAGTAACAGAGTCTGTTCCAGAAACTTCAATGCGCCTTAATAAAAGCTTATCCATAACTTTCGAATTAAAGCCTGGTCGAGTACTGCAGGCCATTTTAAATCCAGCCTGAGCAACAGATTGAATAATATCATCGCTATACAATCCATAAGGATAAGCAAACACATCAATTTCACGACCAAGGTGATGCTCAATTGTTTTCTTGCATCCAGCTATTTCTTGTTTTGCTTCATTTAATCCAATATCAGTCAATTTCACATGAGTCGATGTATGTCCTCCAAAATCAATACCAGAATTTGCCATTTCAAGGGCATTAGCCCATGACATCATCTTCTTGACATTATCACTTCTGGCTTTTTTTAACCATTCACCAGTTTTCCCCATTAGATGACTTACTAAAAATATTGTTGCTGGAATTTCATATTCTTTTAAAATTGGCCAGGCATTTGTGTAATTATCTTCAAAACCATCATCAAAAGTTATAATGACACTTTTCTCAGGTGGCTCAATATTATGTTCCAGGTAGTCCGCAATGACATTAAAACTGACAAAGTTGAAACCCTGTTGCTTTAAAAATAACATATGCTGTTCAAAAAGAGCTGGATTACAAGAAAATCGCTTATCATGTTGTTCAAGCGATATGCTATGATACATTAAAATAACAATCCGACTCATTACTGTAACCTTTCAAAAATATAACAAGCTTTATCAAACACTGATTTTTAACACCTTCTTCCATCGCATAGATTCAGTGGCAATTGATTCCAACGGCAGAAATAAAAATGACAGAATATAACTACCTCCTCCGACAAGTAATGCGGTTAATATGTACCTAACAGATTGCAAAAAGTTAAGCTCACTGGTAAATAGCAATGAAACGGTTAATAAAACCATTAGTAAAATAGTATTTAAGATCAATCCTGCACTCAGTATTTTCACTAAACCAGAAAAATCAACTTTTATTGCTTCTGCAGCTAAGTAAAACATCATGACAGCCGTTATAAACTCAACTCCCAGCAGTCCCCAGGCAATTCCAGGCAAACCGCCCCACTGAAAACCAAAATAAGTAGCCAATATCACCAGCACAAGCCCTATAAGATGCACAATCATTTCACGTCCTAGTCGATTATGAGCAGCCAGTACGGCACCACAAGGTTTAATGATACAGAAAAACAACCCAGCCATTGATAAAATTTGCAAAGGCTCTGCAGCTAAAAGCCACTTCTCACCATAAACAACTCTAATAAATGGTTCCGCCAAAAAAAACAAACCTATATAAACAGGCAATGTATAAACCACCAATAAAGATATCATTTTATAAAACAGATACCTGGACTTATCCAGATCATCCTGGAATTTAGAGATTTCACGCATGACAGGCATATAAACCGCACCACCTATAATCCCTGATGGTAATCTGCTTAAGCTATTTGCCTTATTATATAAACCAACCATTGCAGGCCCTGCAATTCGACTGATAATCAGGTTCCCGACTTCTCTTTTTGTATAGTCAATAATTTCATTGCCAGAAACCTTAACACCGTAGGAGGCATATTTTTTTACTTTTTCTTTATTGAGCCTCAAAAATATTTTGACTGGAGTCAGACGTGTGATCAGCAGCATCAAAACAATACTACTCAAAAGTCCACCAATAGTCAGACTCCAGACTCCATAACCATTAAAAGCCATACCAATACTTAATAAAGCTCCTATGAATGAAGCAATAAGCCTAACAATCATCCGTTCTTTAAACATCATTTGGCGGTTTAGCCAGGAATTATGTATATTTATAAAAGGCCTCAGTAAAAAACTAATCGCTGATACACGTAACAAATCAATATAAATCGGATTGTCGAACCAGACAGCAAACCATGGTGCAATCAGAAAAAACAAGCTATAGATCAATGTTCCTATTATTAACTGGACAGTGAAGACTATCTGAAAATCTTCGGCATCAACTTCCTTTGCCTGAACCAAAGCCAATCCCATTCCACCACCAGCAACAAAGCTTGCCAGTCCAGTAAAGACTTGAATCGTCACCACCAGTCCAAAATCTTCTGGAAAAAGCAATCGGGCTAACACAACACCAAAAGCAAACTGCATAATTTGTTTTGCTACAGAACCAGCCAACAACCACTTTGCGCCCTGACGTACCGTTTGACCTATACCCATTATAAAAATTTTTCCATCAACAATTTAACCCCATTTGCCACAAGAAATGAACATCTTTAGTATCACTAGTACTCTGCTTAGTAACCCATTTTATTTGACACATCTTCAACAGAATTCAATACTCTTGCTATCTTTTCAGAATTTCGCCCGTCCTTCCATTTATCCAAACGGATTTCTGAAAAAGCATTATAGGGATTGGACAAAACAGATTTGCAATGCTGTTCCAGGTGAAGATCAAATTCAAGCCCAATATTCTGGAAAGCATCCTTGAAACCCCTTACTGGATCTTTTAATAAATCTTCATATTGGATTTCAACCCATTGTGATTCAGGTACTATTTCTCGACCTTTAAGAATTGCCTCATTCATTACTCTATATTGAAAAGCACAAACATTCTCGATAGATTCATTTAGATACTCTTGCCACCCCCGAGCAATAAAAAAACACCAACGCTTAAACTGACCGTTTTCAACTTGTACCTCGGCAGGTAAACTATTTGACCAGGTAGCAAATTCATCTGCTTTTCGCCACCCCTCAATCAAAGAATTAATATTATCACCAGGACTTCTTTTCACATATACAAATCGTGCATTAGGAAACAAAGAAAGCAAATAAGGTAGACACAGACCATTTTGATTGTTTTTATCAACAAATTGTAATGTGCCTGTGTGACTGTAAAAATAACGAGAAATAAACTGAGCATCTTCATTAGATGCATCTGATTCTACTAATTCATGTCCACTCCATTGTCTTTCTTCAAGCGGGTGAAGTGATGCCCACAGATCATAAACTTCTCTTTGCATACTTCCTAATTGTTTCGACTCTGAAAAAGTCTTATAAACCAGAGTGGTACCAGCCCGAGAACAGCCCAGAATAAAAACTGGACTCTGTGCCAGTTTTTTTTGTCGATTCCACTTAACCTTTCTTAGCGATATCATCCCATTTTTCCAATGGTATCTGAGTGTTTTTATTATTTTTAGCCTAAAATTTCTCATTGAAAGCCTTGTATCATCTTCAAAAAGCCAATTATATGGGACTCAAATGGTATTTACTGTAGGAATAATATTAAATGTTGACACTAATTGCATCCATCCTGACACAAATGCTTCCAAAATTGATAACATAACTATACTAACCTGGACACAAGTCCTATGTTGATCACCAAGAAGGGTAAACTTTGTTTAAAAAGTTTTTTAAAAGAAACCAACGACTTTTAGCAGTGTTATTTGTCGTTGTGTGCATGCAGTTTATTGAAGCGGCCTTATTACAAGTAAAATACAATCTTTTTACTGGCGGCTTCCTCCAGCCTTATTCCTATACAGATGTTTTAGATCAAATTAAGTTTATCAGCATATCAGCAATTTTTGATTTATATTTTTTTACTTTTATTGCGGTTATCTGGTACACAATATCCAAACATTTAAATAGATTTAGTATTATCACTACATTTTACTATATTGTTTTGTCTCTGGCCTTAAGCAGTATTTGGCTTGTGGCTAAATACAAACTGCTTTCTTATTTTAATGACACAATTAACTTTACCATAATAAAAAATCTTAGCGGTGGTAGCTTAAGAGAAGCTCTTTTATACGTCAGTAATGAAATTATTTTTGGTATTGTCATCATTTTATTATGCAGTGGATTCATTTATCTGGTGATAAGACAACTCAGTAAAAGTCCTCTCGCAAAGAAATTAACAATGGAGAACACTTATCCCAAACGTCTCTATCAAATATTAGGAAGCTTAACCATCATTATTATTGTTATTTCCTATGTAACTACAGATATTAGCTCTTTAAGGTATGGATTACAGAAAAAACTTTCCTATAACATCACGTCAACATTTTTAAATTATTTAACCGATTGGGACTCTGATGGTTATGGGGTATTCCGTTATCCAAAAGATCCCGAATTGTTAAATGCTCATGTATATCCTGGAGCCTATGATATACCAGAAAACGGTATCGATGAAGATGGTTTTTTTGGTGACGCTCAACGAATAAAACAAAATGACGATCCCTTAAAAAACATCCCGCTAAAGGCAGAAAAGCACATTGTACTGATTGTATTAGAGAGTGCCCGATATAGTTTATTGGATACAAAAATTCATGACCAATATGTCGCTCCTAATATTAGAACAGTAGCAGTTCAGGGTTCTTCTGCACCATTTGCTTATAGTCATACTGGCTATACAACCAGTGCACTCAAGGCCATTTTTAATCGCAGTCTGGTAACCGATCCCAAGCTTATCCCTTTAGTTGATTTCCTTCTGAACAGAGGCTATAACCTATCGGTATTTTCTGGTCAGGATGAGTCATTTGGAGACATTGCAAAAAATACGGGCATGGACAAAGCGGCTTTTTATTTTGATGCTCGAACTGCAATTGATGATCGTGTTTATGCCAGCAAGGAATCTGGCAGTTTACGACTCAGTGAAGAGCGAGTCATTGAGGAATTCTCTCATCAGGTAGAAAATATTGATTTTTCTCAACCCCAGTTTTTTTATATTAATATACAAGCCGCCCACTTCCCCTATTCACACCAACACATGAAACAAACTTTTAACCGGAAGTTGATACCACGTTCTAAAATTACACCTGACAACAAACAGTGGTTGATTGAAACATACTGGAATGCTATTGCCAGTGCTGACTGGGCTGTAGGTGAAGTCATTTCTTTATTACGCAGGCAAGGGGTTTATGATAATACACTCCTTGTCATTGTCGGCGATCACGGCGAATCTTTATTTGATGATGGCTTTCTTGGCCATGGTCATGCTATTAATGACTATCAGACCCAAATACCACTGGTCACTAATGATCCTGAAATTAAAATAAATAGAGCAATTGGTCAGACAGACATTGCAGAGTTAATTATTCATTCTGCACTAAAGATACCTGGTTCACCAGACAAAAAGTCAAAACCAGTATTTCAATTGGTTGGGAATATCTCAAACCCTATATTAATTGCCCATGTAGGAAATAAAGGTACTCGAACATTACTCGACCTAAGATCCAGGAGAGTTTTTTTTAGTGATAAAGGAGAATGGATAGAATATTCAATGCTCTCAAATGATATAAAATATAAATCCCGAGTTGAAGCTTTGATAAAAGATTGGGATGATCTTCGATGGAAAAAGCATCAAAATCGTTTATCTCATTAATTTTTCATTATCATAATGTCAGTTTTTACCTATTTTGTCTGTTTGTTAGATTTGTTAGAATTACCCTGTTTATTGGCAAAATAAGAAACAAAATCAGATTCTGAATATTTAACAGGTAATAAAGTATGAAAGGAATTGTCCTGGCGGGTGGAAGTGGTACAAGGCTTTATCCAATAACACAGTCAATATCAAAACAATTGTTACCCATTTATGACAAACCAATGATTTATTATCCGTTATCAGTTTTGATGATGACGGGTATCAAGCAAATTGCAATCATTTCCACTGAACAGGATTTACCCCAATATAAAGAATTATTAGGTTCTGGAAGCCAATGGGGTATAGAGCTGACTTATATAATTCAGCCAAGTCCCGATGGCCTGGCTCAAGCCTTTATCCTCACAGAAGATTTTATTGGACAAGATAATGTCTGTTTAATTCTTGGGGACAATATTTTTTATGGGCAAGGCTTTAGACAAAAACTAAAAGATGCTGCTTCAGTAAAGGAAGGAGCCGTTATTTTTGGTTATCAGGTTAAAGATCCAGAGCGTTTTGGCATTGTAGAATTTGATGAGAACCTTCAAGCACTCTCTATTGAAGAAAAACCCAAAAAGCCAAAAACCAATTTTGCAGTCACAGGACTTTATTTTTATAGTAATGATGTAATTGAAATTGCAAAAGGGGTTAAACCATCGGATAGAGGTGAGCTCGAAATTACCAGTATTAATCAGAAATATTTACAACGGGGAAAACTACAAGTTAAATTATTAGGACGTGGAGCAGCCTGGCTAGATACTGGTACGCATGACAGCCTATTAGATGCAGGTCAGTTTGTACAAACCATTGAACAAAGACAGGGTTTGAAAATAGCCTGCCTGGAAGAAATTGCTTTTAATCAGGGATGGATTGAAAAAAAACAGGTGCTTGAGATTGCAAAACATTTGCATAAAAATGAATATGGACAGTACCTCGAAAAACTAGCGAATACAGATAAATACTTACCCTATTAGTATTCACCCATTAACTACCTTTTTAGTTGCCCCTTTTAGAGGGGGCAACTATTTATAGATAGGCTCCAAGTCAACTTATATTAGTATTTTTTGATTACTTAACACAAGGTTATTACATTGGAAAAAATAGAATTGTCAATTGTTATACCCTGTTATAACAGTGAATCCTCCATTGAAGAATTAATGGATCGAATAAATCATCAGATGAATAAGATGGGTTTATCCTATGAAGTGATCTGTGTAAATGATTGTTCAAAGGATAATACCATTGATAATTTCCATTTATTATCCCAAAAACATCCACAATTCACAGGAATTGACTTAATGTTTAATGTGGGGCAATTCAGGGCACTTATGTGTGGATTTGAACAAACCACTGGTCAATATATAGTCACTATGGATGATGATTTACAACACCCACCTGAGGAAATAGACAAGCTATACAATGCACTTAAGAATAATCCTGATATTGATGCCGTTTTAGGAGCACCTGTAAAAAAAGAACATGCCTGGTATCGGAATCTCGGCAGTTTTTTTGTGCGCAAGATCAATGAAAAAATATTTAATAAGCCCAAAGGACTGCGCATATCGGCGTTTCGATGCTTAAACAGAAAGCTGGTTGATACACTCGTTAATCATAAAACCTTTTTTCCAGTCATGGGGCCTTTAATACTCCGCTCTACCCGAAATATCATTAATGTTGATATTGAACACAATAAACGAAAATATGGTGCCTCAAACTATACCCTTTTAACGCTAATAAAGACAACCATTGATAACATAATCAATTTTAGCTCTCTACCTCTTAAATATATCAGTATGCTGGGTATGATAACTGCTGGCATCAGCTTTTTACTGATAATTTATTTTTTATTTAAATATTTTTTCGTAGGTATTTCTCAACCTGGCTGGACTTCTGTTATTTTATTGATTAACTTTTACTCAGGTATTATTTTATTATCGTTGGGAGTAATAGGGGAATATCTAGTCAGGATTCAGGCAGAAGTAAATGGATTTCCCAAGTATGTTATTCGAAATAAAATATGATAAAGTAAAAAATGGTTTTTAAACATGCTTAAATTCAGACATCTAAGATTATTTTTATATGAATTGAGTTCAATTATTGTTCCTATAGGCACCTGGGGAGATAATTTACGGGGAAATATAATGCGACCCTTATTTAAAAAATGCGGTCATACTCTACGCATAAAAAAAGGCGTTTATTTTTTACATCCTGAAAATGTGTCAATAGGCGATCTGGTTTATATCAGTAATTACTGCAGTTTTGGTGCAGGAGAGATTGAAGTAGGAAGTCAAGTATTATTTGGGCCAGGAGTCTCATTAATGGCAACAAACCATACCATTAAGAATAGCTCGTATCGTTTTGGCAAGACAACAAACAAAAAAATTAAAATAGGTCATGGCAGCTGGATAGGAACTAATGCTTGTTTATTAGCTGGTGTTACTATTGGAGAGTGCGCCTTGGTTGCTGCAGGTGCAGTTGTAACAAAAAATGTGGATAATTTTGTTGTTGTAGGCGGTGTGCCTGCTAAATATATAAAAAAAGCAGATATGTTTTCAGTTGAGTAAATATGATGCAACAAATTTTGATCTTACTTAAGCTCCTTATTACTGGAAACTTAAGTAAAAAGAGAATAAAAAAAATACAGAATAATAAATTAAAGAAAATTCTAATATCAGCATATAAAAATGTCCCCTATTATTCTGAAATTATGACGAAGGTTGGATATAATCCTGTTGAAGATTATAAGGGTGTTCAAGATCTAAAACGACTACCTGTGTTAACTAAAAATATTTTTAAAGAACGTCCCATTACCGACTTTATTCACAAGGATTATGTTTATAATTATCAATCATTCTTTTCAGATAGTACATCTGGCTCAACTGGAGTACCCCTGACAATTTATAGAAATTGTTATGAGCGTTATCTACAAATTGCCAAATGGTTACGAGTTTTAATTTATAATGATTATACGCCATTTGATAAAGTTCTCTCATTTACTTCGCCAGGAAGATTGAATGAAGGCAAGAGCTTTATCCAAAAGCTTGGAATTTTTCGTCGTTTATCTATAGATTATACATTACCCATCGATGAAATAATGAGCAAAGTTAAACATTATCGACCTGATGTTATTTATGGGAATAAAGCTAGTTTTGACCTTCTATGTAATAAAATGACAGATTCATCTCTTAAATTAAAATTTATTGTGGTCGGAGGAGAAGTCATTACTTCAAAAGACAAATCTTTATATGAAAGAGTATTAAAGACACATGTCGTTGAATCATATGGTTCAGTTGAGTTAGGTATTATTGCTTTTCAGAACAATGAACAATGGCTTAGGTTAAATGAAGACTTAACATATTATGAATTTATTCAAGAAAAAAATAAGCCCAGTGATGAGTTTTTAAAGTCAAAGCTTATTATGACAGATTTAACCATGACATTAATGCCAATAATTCGATATGCTCAAGGAGACGATGTTGTTCCAAAAATGGACAACAATTCAGTAATTGGCATAACAAAAGTTTATGGACGTGAAGATGATAAGGTTTATCTTGAGAATGGAGAAGTTGTGACTTTTTTAGTTTTTTATGAGGTTATTGATAAATATATGGAAATTAATCAAATTAAATTTTTTCAAAAAAGTTATAATTATTTTAAAATTATGATAGTGATTAAAGCAGAAAAATTGAATAAAGTAAAAACACAATTGGTAAAAGATTTAACAGCAATTACATTACCTACCTGCCAGTTTGATTTTGATGTTGTTGATGAAATACCTATTGACTCAAATGGAAAAAATCGTTTTTTAGTGTCAGAAGTTAAAAAATAAAGTAATTTTATGAAAATTTGTTTTATCGGTGATGTTTTTTTAGACAATGATGTTCTAAAAAATATGAATAAAGATGTTTTTTGGAGTGATCTTCATAATAGTGATCTTATTGTTTTAAACTTTGAAGCTCCAGCGACAACTTCTGATTCTGTAAGGGAAAACAAAAAATATAACCTCAAGATGGCAATTGAAGCGGTTACTTTTTTTAAGAACAGGCCTGTAGTATTAAATCTAGCAAATAACCATATTATGGATTTCAAACATGAGGGGTTAAGTGATACGGTCAATATCATGAATGACCATAATATTGATTATTGCGGTGTTGGAGATGATTTAATTGATTCTCAAAAAGGGATATCAATACAAGTAAAAAACAAAAAAATCTTTATTGTAGGCGCTGCCGATCCTAGATTTCAAGCAGCCACAAATAAATCATCTGGGACTCTACCTGCTAAAAGTGATTATTTGCTGCCGTTAATAAAAAAAGTCAGAAAAGAACATGACCTGATTATTCTAACCATTCATGCAGGTACAGAATTTAGTTCAGCCCCATCCCCCTATCAGATAGAACTCGCTCATTCTTGTATTGATGCAGGTGCTGATATTATTCAATATCACCATGCACATTGTTTAAGTGGTGTTGAGCTTTACAAAAAAGGGATGATTATGTATGGTACTGGAAATTATGTTTTTCCTTATAGTCTTCCTGTAAAATACAATAAATGGTTTGAAAGTGCATCTTTTGAAGTATTCTGTGACTTTTCGTCAGAATTAAAACTTGATTTTAAAATTCATCCAGTAAAACTAAATGAGAAAGGAATACCTTTTAGAGCAGATAAGTCACTTTCCAGGAAGATAATAAAACATATAGAAACTGCTTCCAATAAAATTATCCGAAAAAAAATGACACTTTGGCGTATTTCAGAATTATTAAAACCATCTTATATATTGATGAATATTTCTCACTTTTCGGATATCGTTAAGCGACATGGTTTTCTATATTTAGTTAAAATGCTTCTTCAATCTATCAAGACTCAATTCAGAGTCTAATTTATGAAGTTCATCAAAAAACTTATCTATTGGCTATTACCAATTGTTATTCTTTCATATGTTTTTACAAAAATAGACTTTAATCAATTAACCTCTATCCTGAAAAATAGTGATCCTACCTTAATATTACTAGGTATCCTGATGTTTCAGGTTAGTGTTTCAATAGGTGCTTTACGCTGGTTTTTTTTATTAGAGCGGAAAATTTCTTTTTTTTATTTACTTAAACATTACTGGATTGGTCTGTCATTGGGCATTTTTATGCCTGCGTCAATAGGATGGGATGCTTACCGTGTAACAATTGCTGGTCGGAAATACGGGCAATATATCAGGCAAATTTCACTTATTATATGGGAAAAAATAATTTCACTGCTGAATGTTTTAATTATTATTTTACTACTATATCCTTTTCTTTCTTTGTCATACTTTCAAAAAACACTGGATGATTTATATTATCTGGTCATAACCGCGATTATAGTTGTTGCTTTTATTATTCTTTTGTTAAGGAAAACAATAGTAAAAAAAATATTAACTCTGTTTATGGAGAAGTTTAAATCCACTGCATTAGGAATATTAAAAAAATTACATAAATATTTACCCACTGAAAAATATGAGTTTTTTAAAATTTTTAAAAGCACGCTCAGTGTTAATTTTTTTATTAATGCTTTTATATTTTCACTTTTTATTCAATTCAGTTCGTCCCTTGCTGCCCAATTATTTTTTATGGCACTGGATTATGAGATATCCTTTTTGGTTAATTTATTTGTTACCCCTGTTTTGTTTTTTATTTTTATTTTACCCGTTTCTTTTGGTGGTTTAGGTGTCAGAGAAGCTTCATTTATTATGCTTTATCATTTATTTGGAGTCCCCATAGAAATAGCATTAATTGTAAGTTTTCTTGGCTTGATTGCAATATTAATTAACGTTGCAATTGGTGGCATTATTATGTGGATAAATAAAAAAGATTTACTTTGATAAGTAATTTCTATCGATTAATAGTTATGCATGTAACAATGCTAAACCTTGAATATTCTCCAATAAGCTTTTGTATTTAGTTAATGAATCTACGGCAACAAGTATATGCCCCATACGATTAGAACTTTGATCAAATTTTTCAATTTTTTCACCTAACTCTATATCAAATAACAGTTCAATTATTGTTGCATCTTTTCTGACAAGATCTTCTATATCTTTACACCATGATTCTGTTAATATTGAATCAATGGGACAACCCATAATAATTGATCCAAAAACCGCTTCATTTTCTTGTAAAACTTGGATGGATTTTATTTTATTTGTCAGAGAGTATTCAATAACTCGCTCAAAAGGATCAAGAGCATATTTCAGTGACATCAAATCGGTTAAATGATTACCGCCAAGACGAAAACTAAAATCAATTAATATAGGAGTGTTATCTGGTTCAATAATAACATCAATATTAATGGCAGAATTTATTACGCCCAGATGTTTAACAATTACTTCGATTTGTTGTATTAATGCAGTTTTCAATATTTGATTGACTGAACATGGAACGCAGTGACCTAACGGAACACGTTTATGATTACTAAACTTATGTGTTAATTCCAGAAAAACAACCTTTCCAGATTCCACCAGACATTCACCGCCATGTTCTTTCCCTTTGAGGTAAGTCTGCAACACACAGTGTTGTTTAAGTGCAGAGGTTTCAGATGCCATTTCATATGCTTCTTTAGCCTGTGCAGAGTTTTCTGCAATTTGTACACCTCTGGAACCAGAAGCATATATGGGTTTAAGTATTATTGGCCACTTTTTGATATTAGGTAAAGCTTTTTCAAATTCTTCACGACTGGTAAGTAAAAACGACTGTGGTCGAGGTAAGCCTAATTTCTCTTGCAGATGTATAAACATACCTTTGTCTGTTACAGAGCAGACTTGCTGCTCAGTGAGTCCAGCAAGCCCAAAATAATCGTTCAGATATCCTGTAGTTAATGAGCCAAGATCAGATGCTGCCGTCACTACAGCAGTTATTTTTTCATCAGTACATAATTTGACCAGACCAGGACGATCCAAAATGCTAATATTAAACCCTTTATCTGCTATTTTTAAACCTGGGTCATTACTCAAATAGCTTGTAGAGAAAACCTGGTGACCCAATTGTTTTGCTCGTTGTATAAGCGGTATCTGATAGATACTGGCACCAATGACCAGGATTCGATGCTTCATTACAAGATTTTCCATAAACAAATAAACTGATAACGATATAGAGTTATAATTTAATTAACAATCATTTTACACAAATGACTTAAGCTGTGATAAAAACAAGTATTGTATTAAGGTTTCAAACAGGTACTGTAGGTAAATACCTGCATTTACGAATAAGAATCTATTATATAATCTACAACTGATTTAAAACTTATACTATTTATTATTAATAAAATATACTTATTTATTAAAAAAGTGACTCCTGATGAAAATACCATTCAATAAACCATCTCTTACAGGTAAAGAACTTTTTTACATTGCTGAAGCAGTGATTGAGAATCATTTATCTGGCGATGGTAAATTTACTGAAATGTGTCATCAATGGTTTGAAGAAACACTGCCTTGTAATAAGGCGCTGTTAACTCACTCATGTACTGCAGCATTGGAAATGGCGGCCATTTTATGTGATATCCAGCCAGGTGATGAAGTTATTATGCCTTCGTTTACTTTTGTCTCGACTGCAAATGCTTTTGTTTTACGAGGGGCAAAAATTATCTTTGTTGATATAAGGCCAGATACCCTCAATATTGATGAAAACCTGATTGAAGCGGCTATCACCCATAAAACTAAAGCGATAGTACCTGTTCATTATGCTGGTGTTGGCTGTAATATGGATAAAATTATGTCTATCGCCAAGCAATATAATCTTTTCGTAATCGAAGATGCTGCGCAGGCTATGATGTCGTATTACAAAGGTAAAGCCTTAGGCACTATTGGTGATTTAGGGACGTTCAGTTTTCATGAAACTAAAAATTACAATTGTGGTGAAGGCGGGGTTTTATTAATCAATAATGAGTCTCTTGCTGAACGAGCTGAAATAATCAGAGAAAAAGGAACTAATCGCTCAAAGTTTTTTCGTGGAGAAGTCGATAAATATACCTGGGTTGATATTGGTTCAAGCTTTTTACCCAGTGAGTTAAATGCTGCCTACCTTTATGCTCAGTTAGAAAATGCTGAGAACATTAACAAGAATAGAAAGCAAAGCTGGAAACAGTATTATGAGGCTCTAAAGGGAATTGATGGTATTGATATTGCTGAATTATCACCCGATGATTCATATTATAATGGACATATCTTTCACTTTAAAACAAAAAGTCCAGCTGAACGTAATGATTTAATCCAATTTTTGAGAAACAAGGATATTACAGGTCTTTTTCATTATATACCTTTACATTCATCACCTGCAGGAATTAAATATGGAAAAGTCCATGGCACCATGACAGTAACAGACAAAGTTGCTGATACATTACTGCGCCTTCCCATGTATTATGAGTTAACTGAGCAAGAGATTCAGGCTGTAGTTAGTGCTATTTTCGAGTTTTATGGTATTTAAAAAGAAGGGATTTTTAATATCAAGGAATTAGGAATTATGCAAGTACCTCGACAGTATTTTAATTATGTAATTTATATATTACTGATATCATTTGTCATTACACTGTATTTCATCAGCGGACCCCAAAATGAATTTTGGTGGTCTGATGAGTCCAGACATGCAATGGATGGTGTCTTTTTCTATGATTTTTTTCGATATTTACCTTTCGATCACTTAAGAGCTTATCTTGAGGAATACATTGTTCGTTTCCCCGCACTGAGCTTTACCTGGAATTTACCCTTTTTTGCATTAGTTGAAGCTCCCTTTTTTGCACTCTTTGGTGTCAATGTTTTTACCGCACAAATGGTGGTATTAGGTTTTGCCTGTGTACTTAGTATTGCAATGCATAAATGGAGTCAAGAATTTGTAAATCCCATTACAGCAGCCTTAGCTGTAATGCTGTTTTTTCTCAATGATACCACTCTATTATGGATGCGTTCTGTAATGCTGGAAATTCCAGCATTAACTATGATGCTGTTATTTATATTAGCATTTAAGCAGTACATCCATTCACCTGCTTATAAATGGGCAATTTTGACTGGTTGTTTATGTTTTTCTATGTTGATGACCAAGCAGACAACACTTTTTTTCTTACCCGTCATCATTATTTATGCTTGGTATAACAAAAAATTATCCACACTTTGGGACAAACATTCATGGCCAGCGTACGTGCTTATTTTAACTGGCATACTTGTCATTGCCATTCATGCATTAACCATTGGTAAAAGCGGCTTTACCAGTGTTTCAAATACCTCTTCTAATATTATACAAGTGCTTCTATTTCAAAGAGTACCTTTAATGCTAAAGGTTATCTCTCAGGTTTTTTCATGGCCTATTCTATTGCTTTCGATTACTGGTATAGTTTTAGGTTTTATAAATGGAGAAAAAAGGAAAATTGTATTTCTTTTATCATGGCTAGTTTTTGGCATTCTGTTTATTTCATTTTTATCCAGCCTTTCAGGTAATATTGCCCGATACTGTATTTATATCGCCCCACCTTTGTATTTGTTGGCTTTGTTATCGATAGATTTTTATCGCAAAGGTAGTAGACCATATTATATATTTACTGGTTTATCTGTCTGTTTATTAGTCTGGAGTGCTTATTCTGCATTACAGCAGACGCAACCCTATTTGAAAGGCTATAAAGAAATCGCTAAATATGTACATGAATTACCTGACAAAAGGCCCGTTATGTTTTGTTGTAACCATGATGGCAATTATATTTTTTCAATACGCTCTCTGGATCAGGAACATAATTCTATTACATTAAGAGCAGATAAAATGCTGGTTTCAATTGTCATAACTCCAGGACGCGGGGTAATATCTCATACTTCCAACCAGGAGCAGATAGTTGATTTGTTGGATTCTTATGGCGTGGGATATCTGGTCATAGAGGAAGGCACCTATCCTGAGGTGAAAGAATTTGAAATGCTGAGAAAGGTAGTGCGTGGAAAACAGTTTGAAAAATTGAGAACATTCACGACCTCTTCTTCTGATGGTTCCTATAAAGGATGGGCTTATGATGATGGCATTATTGTCAATATCTATCGTTATCAAGATGCCAAAGAGATTAAAGATGGGAAAATTTCAATTCCATTGCCAAGGTTTGGACGTGAAGTAACATTAGAAATAAAGTAACAATACTCTAACCTGTAAACAAACTGGAATTATAGTATAAGTTCACTACATTAGTTAAAATAACTTTATTTTATTGGATAAATGAAAAGCAAGCAGAATAAGGGCTTATAATGACAGGTTTATGCGGCTACTATCAAAAAAACAATCATAATACAGCTGATGACTCAGTGATAACGGCTATGCTCGACAGGGTAACAAGACAAAAGTCCCTACAAAGAACCCATGCTTTTAATACGAATCATGCCAATATATCCGCTTTAGCTGTTGCAAATTTTACTCAACAAGCCATTTATAATACACCTGAACTGATGGTGGCCTGCTCTGGACATATAAGCTGGGAACAGGAATCCTTTAAAGAACTTGCTCGCCACAAAGGAAATGCAGCAGTTATCGCCCAATTATATCGGAAAAATGACACTGACCTTTTCCAACACATTCATGGTGATTTCTCATTAGCAATTATAGACTGGGTAGATGATAAAACAATTCTGGCCATTGACCGAATGGGCATCCAGCGTCTTTGTTTTCATGCTTCTGGTGACTCAATTATTTATTCTTCTGATATACAGGCTCTTTTTGCTCATCCAGCAATGTCTAAAACGCTTTCTGAACAAGGTATTTTTAATTATTTTTATTTCCATATGGTGCCTTCTCCAGGTTCCATATACAAGGGTGTGGAAAAGTTATTACCTGGACAATACGCTGTTTTTTCTAAGGGAAATATTTCGCGACATTTTTACTGGGAAATTGATTATCATGACAGTAACCCCGACTCCTTAGAAAATTTAAATAATCAATTTGGCAAAATACTCAGAAAATCAGTCCGTTCACGGCTTATAGAGCCATCAACTGGCGCTTTTTTAAGCGGTGGTCTTGACAGCTCAACCATGTCAGGGATATTAAGTGAATTACAAGATACAGCCAACACTTTTTCTATTGGCTTTGATGCCGATGGTTATGATGAAACCCCTTTTGCAAGGAGAGTGGCAAAGCATTTCAATACCAATCACCATGAGTACTATGTGACCCCCAAAGATGTCCTTGATGCTATCCCATTAATTGCACAAACCTATGACGAACCTTTTGGCAACGCTTCGGCCATACCAGCTTATTATTGTGCTAAATTTGCAAAAGAGCACGGAATTAACACTATGATTGGCGGCGATGGTGGTGATGAAATCTTTGCTGGCAACGAGCGTTATTCCAAACAAAAAATTTTTGAGGCTTATGAGCATATACCTACGATATTTCGAAAAGCAATTTTAGACCCTCTTTTTCTCAAAACACCTGGAGCAACTTCACTACCATTGATAAAAAAAGTTAACAGCTATATTAAACAGGCTAACATACCTTTACCTGCGCGACTTGAAACCTATAACTTTCTTAACCAGACACCTATTGAGAACATTTTTAACAAAGATTTTTTATCTGAGATTAATAAGCAATGGCCTATCGAGATGCTTAATGAGACCTATACTCGAACGAGTTCTGAAAATACACTGCATAAAATGTTGCATTTGGATATGAAGGTTACTATTGCTGACAATGATATTCGAAAAGTTAATACAATGTGCTCCCTTGCTGGAGTTGATGTGGTTTATCCCTTTTTAGATGATGATATGGTTAATTTTGCAGCCACAGTTCCCCCGCAGTTAAAAATCAAGCAGGATAAACTCCGCTTTTTTTTCAAACAGGCGATGGCTGATTTTCTACCTGATGAGACAATTAATAAGCAAAAACATGGTTTTGGTCTACCTTTTGGGATTTGGATGAAAGAATACAAACCATTGCATGATTTAGCCAGAGAAAGCCTCACCTCATTGGAAAAAAGAGGCTACTTTAATAAAAGTTATATAGAGAAGCTATGGAAGCATCATGAAGGCGAACATAGCTCATATTATGGTGTGATGATCTGGGTAATGATGATGTTTGAGCAATGGCTGTCTGCAAAAGAGCCATAAATATCGAAATATTTACGGCTTATATGCTTTTTGGGGGTGTTTCTATCTTCTTCAGTTTCCTTTTGATTGCACGTGAATTCGGGTTTGCTTTCAGCCCTAACTCAAGAATTTTTCGTGCTTCTTCTGCTTGATCACTTTTAAGGTACAACTTGGACAGCTTGGTATAAGCTGGGATATAATCCTGTTTTTCCTGAATTGCAAGTTGGTAGTGCTTAATAGCTTGAGCTATATTTCCCTGTTTATTTAAAGCCCATGCCCAGCGAGTGTGGAGTTCAGGATACAACAAACATTTATTTTTAGCAGGGCAGGATTTCGACACATACTCCATCTGGTGCGTGACTTCACGGAGCCAGTTATCTTTCTGAACTTTATCTATAGCCCCTTTAAATTTATATTCTGCAAAAACCCCTTGGCAATAATGGTGCATATGTATAAAAGTGCTGCCAAAGGTCTTTTTCCATTTTTTCCAATTATGTGGGCTCTCAGCAGAAAGATTTCTATCCTTACAGTATTGCGGTAACAAATGAGTGTTCTGTCTCCAGCCTGTACCAGCCATAGAACTCTGCCATGCTTGTACTGTAAAAAGAATAACAATGATCAGAACTGTACGCATAACGGCTCTCTACGTTTAGTTTTAAATATAATTATATATTATTTAAGTAAATATTGAGAATACTTATCTTAGGTTATAATTAGAAAAGATAAGCTTTTCATTCCCCTGTCCAATTAATAAAATTGAGATAGTTGACTTTTATGATTATAGCTTTTATTCTTCTTCAACTCTACTTTTCATCATTTACACAAGAGAAAATGCTACCAATATGGAACTCCAATATATAGCTGACATAACTGCAAGATCCATTTTAGGAGACCATAATATAGCA
>JADGEK010000029.1:0-2799 GCA_016744395.1 Gammaproteobacteria bacterium
GGTTCCATTTTTTATATTTGTAGTAATACTTCATGCTGTTTATTGACAGAGTCGCTAATTGCCAATAAGTTTTTGTTTATGCAATCAATATTGTTGAAAGTTTAAAGAGTTGTTTAACTAATAAATTAAAAATTCAAGTCGGAGTAGTATGCTCTGATAATTTGTCTTGAAATTTGTATAAGGCTTAGGATTAAATTAACCACATCTAATTGAAGTAGAGATAAAATTTTAGGTGCTGCGTTATTTTTTCACTGTATCTGTGCGGTATCATTTACTTAGATAATGCCTTGGTGAGTTGTTAAATTTCAATTGAGCATCTACAATTTAATTACGAACACCACAATTAAGTTGGATCAGTATGACAAAAAATGAAAAACGTCACTTTTTCCGAGTCTCTTTTATTAAAGATGCGCATGTCTCACTTGATGGGCATAATTTTGGATGCAATTTATTAGACATTTCTCTCAAGGGTGTTTTAATCGAACCTCCTAATGAATTGGTGATGAAGATTGATACTTTATATGATATCCATCTTGCTTTGAGTAAAGAGGTTATCATATCGATGGAGGCAAAAGTCATTCATTCAGAGGAAAACCACATAGGACTTGAATGGGTGGATATAGATTTGGATAGTCTCACTGAGCTTAGACGTTTGCTTGAGTATAATACCCATGATCCTGAAGAAATACATCGTGAATTAGCGGAACTATTTATTAAATCAAGTTAATATTATTGCGTACTTGGCTTTTGATTTTGCCTCCCCATTTTTCAAAGGGGGATTGGGGGTTGCTTTAAGTTGTTTAAAATAATTCGAGTGGTATTATTTGATATTTTTGTTGTACTGTATCTTGGCGGTAAACCTATCAATGAAGCATAAGTGCACTGATTCGACTTTGGTTTTTTCGATGTAACCAGGCTGATACTTTATTTCCTATTGAAACTGTTTTCTGCAGATTAATTCCAGTTGCTATATTCATACTATGCAGCATATACAACAGATCTTCTGTGGCAATATTACCACTGGCTCCAGGAGCGAAGGGGCAGCCTCCAAGTCCTGCAATGGATGAATCAATTTGTTGAACGCCTGATTCAAGTGCGCTAAAAATATTGGCTGATGCCATGCCATATGTATCGTGAAAATGGACGCCGATATACTCTACAGGTACTGAATTTCGGCACAGTTCGATAAGCTGCTGTACTGCTAGAGGTGTTGCCCGTCCCGTGGTGTCTGCCAGGACAATTTCATCACACTTAAGGTTATAAAAATATTTCACCAGAGGCACAACATTTTGAGCTTTTATAGTGCCTTCAAATGGGCAGTCAAAAGCACAAGAGAGATAAACTCGAATAATAAATTGTTCATCATGTGCTTTTTGAATAATTTGTTTAAATGTTTTTAATGATCCATTAATTGATGTCTGGATATTTTTTTGACAAAAACTTTCAGATGCTGAGGTAAATAAAGCAATATGACCAATACCACAAGTAATAGCACGGTCTAAACCTATTTGATTACAAATCAGAGCGGAATAATCAACCGTATGGGATAGATTAATTTGTTCAAAAACGGCTTCTGTATCAGCTAATTGTGGTATGTGTTCTGCTGAGACAAAACTCCCGATTTCAATTTGACTAAAACCACAATCACTGAGTTCATTAATCAATTCAACTTTTTGATCAGTCGTCAAATGGCGTGGTTCACTTTGTAAACCATCCCTTGGACTGACTTCAATAATTCTGACTTGTTTTGGCAATGACATCTTAATGTTGTATCCAGTTAGGCTCGCGTTTATTTAAGAATGCATCAATTCCTTCGATAGCTTCTGTTGTTTTTCGAATGTCAGCCAATAAGATTGCACTGGCTTCAATTTGCTTTTGGTTTAGATGAGAATGATGTAATAATATTTTTTTACATTGCTTTTGAGCAGTTGGTCCAGTCGCCAGAATATTGTTAATGTGTTCTGTGATGGTATTATCAAGTTCAAACTCTGTTACTATTTCGTTGATTAATCCAATTTGCAAAGCGATTTTATGGTTAAATGTTTCTGCAGTTAGCATAAATCGTCTTGCGTTACGTTCACCTATTGTGCTCAATACATAAGGCATAATGGTTGCAGGAATTAAACCCAGTTTGAGTTCACTTAAAGAAAATCGGGCAAGATGGCTGGCAACCACCAGATCACAACAACATAATAGTCCAACACCACCGCCATAAGTGGCTCCATTAACCTTGGCGATTGTGACTAATGATAAATTGTTAAGTTGATTTAATAAGTGAGCTATTTGCAATGCGGCATTCAAGTTTTCATGTTCAGATTCTGTGAGGGAAAAACTGGCCATATCATGTAAATCAGCCCCTGAACAAAATGTGTGTCGGCTGCTGCTTAAAACTAAAATTCTGATATCACTGTTTTGCAGTTCTGAAAATGTTTTGTGTAATGTATTAATCATTTTCTGGTCAAGTGCATTTGATTGCTTTGGTCGGTTGAAAATAATTTCACAAACATAAGGTCGGGGGTACTTAATGATCAGAGGTTGCAACATATTTTTCTCCTTATTTTTGTTATAACACTGAATATTATCAAATGTTTTAATTTACAAAGGACTTATACAATGGACTCTTTCTTACGGATCTCACATACGACTTTCACATACGAAAGATAGGCCAATTCACCTCTGAATCAAATGGTTTGCGTTTGGCAAGAGATAAACCTAATGCTAAATACTCCCGGGTTTGAACGGGATCAATAATACCATCATCCCAAAGTCTTGCACTGGAGTAATAGGGACTACCCTGAT
>JADGEK010000029.1:2899-49891 GCA_016744395.1 Gammaproteobacteria bacterium
ACATCGGCACCACCAAGTGTTTCGGGATCAATTTTTTCACCCGTTGCTGCTTGAACCAGCTGTGGGCCACCCAAATAAATTGTGCCTTGATTCTCAACCATAATTGTTTCGTCACTCATCGCTGCAACATATGCACCACCAGCAATACAAGGCCCCATAACGACAGCAATTTGTGATAGGCCCATAGTTGATAATTGAGCTTGTTGATAGAAAATACGGCCAAAACTGTCCTTGTCAGGGAAGACTTGATCCTGCATCGGCAGGAATGCACCACCAGAATCAACCAGATGGATGCAGGGTAAATAATTTTCTGCAGCAATTTCCTGTGCTCTAAGATGTTTTTTTACCGTAACAGGATAATAGGTACCCCCTTTTACTGTTGCATCATTGACGATAAGCATCACGTCTTTATGATGAATTTTACCAATACCTGTGATGATACCACCTGCTGGTAATTTATCATCATAAAGATCATAGCCTGCAAGAGGGGATAGCTCCGTAAAGGAGCTGCCATAATCCAATAAAGTTTCGATACGTTCAAAAGGCAGTAACTTGCCTCGTTGCTGATGACGAGCTCGTGCTTTATATCCACCACCTTCATGGATGAGTTGTAACTTTGAATTTAACTCATTCACCAGAGTCTGCATATGTGACTGATTTTTTAAGTAGGTTTTTTCTTGTTTGTTAATTTTGCTTTCTATAATTGCCATATTAAATACCTAAACTTCAATCGCCAGAGCCATCGCTTCACCACCACCAATACAGACAGAGGCAATTCCTTTATGACCACCCGTTGCTCGCAATGCATGAATCAATGTTACGACAATTCGGCAGCCACTTGCTCCAATTGGATGTCCTAAAGCACAGGCTCCACCATGGATATTTACTTTTGTGTGATCCAACTTTAGTGATTTAATAACAGCGAGCACTGTGACTGCAAAAGCTTCATTAATTTCAAAGAGATCAACTTCCTCTATTTTCCAGTTTATTTTTTTAATTAATTTTTCAATGGCACCATGAGTGGCAATTGTAAATGCTTCAGGAGCAATTGCATGATTTGAATAACCACAAATTGTTGCTAATACTGATTGATTGTTTTGCTCCGCAACTTGCTGGCTCATCATTAATATGGCTGCAGCACCATCTGAAATTGAAGAAGCATTTGCAGCGGTAATAGTACCTCCACTTTGCTTAAAAACAGGCTTTAAAAGAGGTATTTTTTTTGAATCTGCTTTTAATACTTGTTCATCACTGTTGATGCCATTAATACTAACGATTTCGTTTTTTAACTTACCCTGTTTTCCAGCTGTCTTTGCTCGCCTGACGGATTCGATAGCAAAATTATCTTGTTTTTTTTTGCTAAAACAATCTAAATCGACCTCAGCCAGTTGTTCTGCAAAATAGCCCATTAATTGACCATCATAATAATTTTCCAGTCCGTCATAAAAAAGATGATCGATGAGTTCTTGATGCCCTGCTTTGAAGCCTTTTCCTCGGATACGCATTAGATAAGGTGCCTGACTCATTGATTCCATGCCTCCTGCAAGTATGACCTGATTTTCTTGATGTGAATTGGGTGATAAAAGTCCAGATAAAATTGAATCATAACCAATAGTAATTGCCTTCATGCCTGAACCACAGACTTTATTGACATTGGAGCAGGGTATGCTCAGTGGCAGTTTTGCACTTATCAGAGCTTGTCTGGCGGGTGCCTGGCCAAGACCTGCTGTGAGTACACAGCCCAGAATAAGTTCATCTATCAGATGGCTTGGAAAATGACTGTCACTGATGAGTTGATTGATAACATGAGCAGCCAAAACGGGTGCTCGAAGATCGGCAAACTGACCAAGAAATGAACCCACAGGAGTACGCTTTGCCGCAACAATTACCACTTTCTTTCCTGTCTGGCTGTTAAGCATAAAATTTATACTCCCATTGATTTAACTGATTATTCTAGTTCCTTAACTTATTAATTTTGAAGACTTAAAATTTTTATATTTTCTTTTCTGGTGCAACAATCACTGTGTTCTAATATCAATGTTCTGATATCAATTTAGAATATTATACGATTATCGGATCCTGTTTAAATAATTCACGTCCAATCAACATCTGCCGTATTTCATTAGTACCGCCGCCAATTTCATATATCTTTGCATCGCGCAGTAAACGCGGTGCAATGGAATCATTCATGTAGCCAATGCCGCCCAAAGTTTGTATTGTTTCCAGGGCAACATTTACCGCAGCATGAGAGGCATAATAGGCACAGGCTGATGCATCAATTCGTGAAGGCATGCCCTGGTCAAAGGCTTGTGCGGTGCGGTATGCATATGATCTTGCGGTTTGTAATGAGGTATATATATTGGCAGTTTTGGCCTGAATTAACTCAAATGAGCCAATGGGACTGCCAAATTGATTACGTTCACGAATGTAAGGTAGAACCAGATCCAATGCTGCCTGCATCAAACCTATGGGACCCGCTGAAAGGATTAAGCGCTCGGTATCAAGGCCTGCCATGAGTATCTTAACGCCTTCATTTTCCTTACCTAATAATTGATGAGAAGGAATTATAGTGTCGTTAAAATACAGTTCGCAGTTGCCGGCACCACGCATACCAAACTTATCGACTTTTTTTCCTCGTTGCCAGTTATCAATGTCGTTATCAAGAATGAAAGCACTGATGCTGTGAGAGCCAATGGTTTTATCTGCTGTACGTAGATAAACAATAATGACATCCGCATCCGGTCCGTTAGTGGTCCATTTTTTTGTACCGTTGGCTATCCAGTCGGCGTCGTTTGTTTTGGTCGCTTTACAGCTCATACTGCCGACAATATCTGAGCCCGCATTGGGTTCAGACATAGACAGAGCACCCAGATACTCACCGCTGCAGAGTTTAGGGACATATTTTTGGCGTTGTTGCTCGGTACCATGAAGGTATAAATTATTGAGGCAAATATTACTGTGGTCAGCATAGACAAAGCCAACGGTGCCAGAAGCTCTGCTAAGCTCCTCTACTGCGATAATATGAGCAAGATATCCAAGACCAAGACCACCATATTCTTTTGGTATGGTAATGCCTAAAAGTCTTTCTGCACCCATTTTGGGCCACAAAGTTGAAGGTATCTGGTCATCTTTATCAATTTGAGCAGCAATAGGGGCAACTTCTGTCAGACAGAACTGTCTAATATGTTCTCGAAAAGCATTAATATCAAAACCCATACAGGCCCCCTGCGTTTTGACTATACTTATAATTATAGTCAATAATTTATTTTATGCTTATTAGTGAATATACGTAGATGATAAATAGTACGTGATGAATAATAATGATTTAAAACGGGATAGTTGATTTTTATAGTCTGTGATGAATAGCAATTGATACTATAATTTTACTAAGTGAGGTATCATTTTTAAAGAGGTGCTCACCATGTTTACGATGAAAATTACCCCGCGATTTTGTGATACAGATGCACTGGGGCATATCAGTAATACCATGATCCCCTGTTGGTTTGAAGGTGCACGTGAGCCAATTTTTCGCTTTTTCAGTGTAGAGCTTAACCCAAAAAAATGGCAACTGATTTTAGCTAAATATGAAATCGAGTTTCTGGCTCAGATCTACTATGGTCATGATGTTATAGTGCATACTTATGTCTCTCATATTGGCCAATCATCAATGCATATATTACAGCAGGTTTGGCAAAATAATATCAAAGCAGTGGAGGGTACGACAGTATTAGTGCATTTTGATTATCAGCTTAATAAAGCTATTCCAATCCCTTTTATGATACAAGAAAAATTGCGGGCACATCTTATACCTGAGAGCACAAATTGAATTGATTTTTATGATCATTTTATTTATTAATTCTTAAAAAATTGGAAGATAATGAAAGGTTAATGTGTTAAACCTTTTATTATAGTTTTTGTCTAAATAAAAAGTAGGTAAGCAAGAACTTGTTATCACTTTTATAGATTTACGCCCACATTATCTTTTTTTTTTCATATTTTGAACCATACTTAGAATAAGTCGGTTTTATTCTGAAATTTTCAGAATCTAATTGTCTGAATCCGGGGGGAATTCATTTATGAGTATTTTTGAACATTTTTCATCACGTTTTGAGAATTTAAAAGAAGAAGAGTTGAGTCTTCAAGAGTATTTGGATTTATGTAAAACGGATCCAATGGCTTATGCCAGTCCTGCTGAACGTATTTTAAAGGCTATCGGTGAGCCTCAATTAGTCGATACTCACGATGATCCTGCTTTAAGTCGTATCTTTTCCAATAAAATTCTTAAACTTTACCCTGCGTTTCATGAATTCTATGGCATGGAAGAGGTGATAGAACAAATTGTTTCTTTCTTTCGCCATGCGGCTCAAGGCCTTGAAGAGAAAAAACAAATTCTCTATTTATTGGGCCCTGTGGGTGGTGGTAAGTCTTCTATTGCTGAACGACTGAAAGAATTAATGGAAGTTGTCCCATTTTATGCCATAAAAGGTTCTCCTGTTTTTGAATCACCCTTGTCTCTTTTTAAAGCGTCAGAAGATGGTGATATTCTCGAAGAAGAATTTGGTATACCCAAGCGTTATCTCAACAGTATATTGTCCCCCTGGGCAGTAAAACGACTCTATGAATACAATGGTGACATTCAAAAGTTTAAAGTGGTTAAACTCTCCCCATCTATTATTCGACAAATAGCGATCACTAAAACAGAACCCGGGGATGAAAATAATCAGGATATTTCATCTTTAGTCGGTAAAGTGGATATTCGTAAACTTGAAGAATATTCTCAGGATGATCCAGATGCTTATAGTTATTCAGGTGGCTTATGTCGTGCTAATCGAGGTTTGATGGAATTTGTAGAGATGTTCAAGGCACCGATAAAAGTGCTCCATCCTCTTTTAACCGCTACTCAGGAGGGAAATTATAAGGGCACTGAAGGTTTTCCAGCCATTCCATTTGACGGTATTATTTTAGCTCATTCGAATGAATCTGAATGGACTGCTTTTAGAAATAATAAAAATAATGAAGCCTTTCTGGATCGAATTTATATTGTCAAAGTACCTTATTGTTTGAGAGTCTCTGAAGAGGTAAAAATATATCAGAAGCTATTGGACAATAGTTCTCTATCAAAAGAACCCTGTGCGCCAAATACCTTAAAGATGATGTCACAGTTTGTCATGCTGTCTCGCTTAAAGGAACCCGAAAATTCTACCCTGTTTTCTAAAATGCGTGTTTATGATGGTGACAATCTGAAAGACACTGATCCCAATGCCAAATCATATCAGGAATATCGTGACTTCGCTGGTGTTAATGAAGGGATGGCTGGTTTATCAACTCGCTTTGCCTTTAAGATTCTGTCAAAAGTGTTTAACTTTGATTACACAGAGATAGCAGCTAATCCAGTGCATTTGATGTATGTTTTGGAACAACAAATTTTTCAGGAACAATTTCCTCAAGAAATTGAAGAAAAATATCTAGCCAATTTAAAAGGTGAAATCACTCAGCGATATATTGATTTTATTGGTAAAGAAATTCAGACGGCATATTTGGAATCGTATTCAGAATATGGGCAAAATATTTTTGACCGCTATGTTACCTATGCAGATTATTGGATTCAAGGTGAAGAATATCGTGATTCAGATACAGGAGAAATGCTGGATCGATCTGCCTTAAATGATGAATTGGAAAAAACTGAAAAGCCCGCTGGTATTTCTAATCCAAAAGATTTTCGACATGAAATTGTTAATTTTGTACTTCGTGCCCGTGCTAATAATGATGGTGAAAATCCCGTATGGAATAGCTATGAAAAACTTCGTACAGTGATTGAGAAGAAAATGTTCTCTAATACGGAAGATTTATTGCCCGTCATATCATTCAATGCAAAAACATCTGCTGATGATCAGAAAAAACATGAAGATTTTGTTGATCGAATGGTTGACAGAGGTTATACCCAAAAACAGGTAAGATTGCTCAGTGAGTGGTATCTCCGAGTACGTAAGTCATCCTGATAGCCTTCAAAGATTGGTGATGAATTATGGTGCATATTGTTGACAGAAGATTAAATGGTAAGAATAAAAGTGTTGTTAACCGACAAAAATTTATTCGTCGTTATAAAACACAAATAAAAAAAGCAGTTGCAGATGCTATTTCAAATCGTGACCGCAGTATTTCAGATATTGATAAAGGTGGAAAAATCTCTATCCCCAGAAAAGATACTGATGAGCCTGTGTTTCATCATGGTCAGGGTGGTGTCAATAATACTATCCACCCAGGTAACAAAAAATTCATTCCTGGGGATGTGATAGAACGTCCAAATTCAGATGAGAATAAAGGCAGCCAGGCGAGTAATGATGGTGAGGGTCTGGATGATTTTAGCTTTGAACTAAGCAAAGAAGAGTTTTTAAATTTTTTCTTTGATGATTTGGCTTTGCCTAATTTGGTTAAAACTAAATTAGCCAGTGTTGAAGAATTTACCATTGCTCATGCTGGTTTTTCTAATGTAGGTATACCACCAAATATCAATATAGTACGTTCTGTCAAAGGTGCACTGGGAAGAAGGATTGCATTAAAAAACCCCCTGCGAAAACGAGTAAAAATATTACAATCGCAACTAGAACAATTAGAACAAAGTGAAGTGCCTGATTTAAAATTAATTAATGATTTAGAGTTGGCAATTAAAAAATTAAAAATCAGAATCCATGCGATACCATTTATTGATGATTTTGATATGCGCTATAACAACTTCACTAAATTGCCCAGGCCTGTCACTCAGGCTGTCATGTTTTGTATCATGGATGTATCTGGTTCCATGGATCGTGTCCGAAAAGATATGGCTAAACGTTTCTTTATGTTGTTATATCTTTTTTTAACGCATAACTATAAAAAAATTGAAGTGGTTTTTATCTCCCATCATACGACTGCTAAGGAGGTGGATGAGGAAGAGTTTTTTTATTCACAAGAAACGGGTGGTACCGTTGTTTCAACTGCTCTTGAACTCACCAAAGAGATTATTCATAAACGATTTCCTACCGCGGACTGGAATATTTATGTGGCCCAGGCATCTGATGGTGATGATTGGGACATTGATCCTCAAAAATGTCGAGATATATTGGTAAAAGACATCATGCCTTATGTTCAATATTATGCTTATATTGAAGTTGCCAGTGATCTCCCTCAGTCCTTATGGACTGAATACAGTAAAATTGAAGTTTTATTCGATAATTTTGTAATGCAAAAAATAAAAGAAGTTGGTGAAATCTATCCTGTTTTTCATGAATTATTTAAAAAGCAATCGATTGAATAATGAATAAAAAAAGTAGCAAAAAACCTTATATAGGAAATCGTTTTCCAGAGACTAATGAATGGACATTCGAGTTGATTAATGACTATCATCATGAAATCAAACGAATTGCTGATGAATTTGGTCTTGATACTTATCCTGTGGTTTTAGAAATTATAAATTCTGAACAGATGATGGATGCATATTCAGCTGCCGGGATGCCATTGCGCTATAGTCATTGGTCTTATGGTAAACAATTCCTTCATACTCAGCAGAGTTATAAGCGTGGTCAAATGGGGCTTGCCTACGAAATTGTGATTAATTCTAATCCCTGTATTGCTTATTTAATGGAAGAAAACTCCATGACTATGCAAGCATTAGTAATTGCTCATGCGGCTTATGGCCATAATTCTTTTTTTAAAAATAATTATTTGTTTGAAACCTGGACCAGTGCAGATTCTATTATTGACTATTTATTATTTTCTAAAAATTATATTAATGAATGTGAGGGACGATATGGTGAAGAAACTGTTGAGTTGTTTTTGGACTCCTGTCATTGTTTAATGAATTATGGTGTCGATCGTTATAAACGTCCGGCAAGCATTACTTTAGAAGAAGAAAAAATAAGACAAAAAGAACGGGAAGATTATCTTCAGTCTCAAGTGAATGAAATTTGGAAAACATTGCCAAAAAAAGAAGACAGTGATGAAAAGAAAAAGAAAAAACGTTTTCCTGAAGAACCTCAGGAAAATATTCTGTATTTCATTGAAAAAAATGCACCCCTACTTCAACCCTGGCAACGCGAAATTATTCGAATTGTCCGTAAAACGGCTCAATATTTTTATCCGCAACGTCAGACTCAGGTAATGAATGAAGGCTGGGCTTGCTTCTGGCATTATACTATTTTAAATACCATGTATGATGAAGGCCTGGTGTCTGATCGATTTATTATGGAATTCCTGCATTCTCATACCAATGTTGTTCTACAGCCTGATTATGACAGCAAATGGTATTCTGGTATTAATCCCTATGCACTTGGCTTTGCCATGATGATGGATATTCGACGGATTTGTGAAAAACCAACAGAAGAAGATCGTCACTGGTTTCCTGATATTGTTAATACAGACTGGATAAAAACTCTGAATTTTGCAGCACAAAACTTTAAAGATGAAAGCTTTATTGCCCAGTACTTGTCACCAGAACTGATACGTAAATTTAAATTTTTTTCAATTCTTGATGATGATAAAAAGAAAACATTTGAAGTGACTGCGATTCATAATGACAAGGGCTATCAGACAATCAGGCAAACACTTTCTAAACACTATGATCTGAGTTTTTATGAGCCCAATATACAGGTCTATGAAGTGAATCACACAGGAGATCGCTCACTGACATTGAGACATTATCAATGTGACCGCAAACCATTAGATAATAGTGTTGATGAGGTTATGAAACATGTCAAACGTCTCTGGGGGTTTCCTGTTCGCATTGAAACTCAAGATGAGAAGGGAAAAGTGAGTCTTCTGCATGCACTTAGGGATGATGAATAAAGTCAATTAAATTATTGCATATGAAGTTATTATATTAAATGAGAGGTTGTCAATATGAGTCAATTTTCTCCAGAAGATTTTTTTTCAAAGTTGTGGCATGAATACATCAAAATAACCCCTCAGGCAAAAAAAATACAAACAATTTTTTTAAATCAGGGGGAAACCATAGTTAATGATCACATTGCTATCAGAACTTTTGATTTATCACCTGTTTCTCTCAAGCAATTATCACCATTAATTGTTCAATTGGGCTATGTTCGCCTGGAACATTATCATTTTGATGAAAAACATCTGTATGCAGAAAGTTATATTGATCGTGAAGGTAATGGACCCAGGATTTTTATTAGTGAGTTTCTGACTCAGTCTTTAAATACTGAGAATCAGAAATTAGTTAAGTCCTTTTGTCAGCAAATTTCTCCTCATAAGATACAAACACCGGCTATTTTTACTCAGGGACGACTATGGCCGATGCCTGAGTGGGAAGCTTATCAATCCTTAATCAAAGAGAGTGACTATGCTGCCTGGCTGTCTGTAATGGGACTACGAGCTAATCATTTTACGATCAGTGTCAATCATCTTAAAAAATATGACACACTACCCAGAGTGAATCAATTATTACTTGATAACGGTTTTCAGTTAAATGAAAGTGGTGGTTTGATTAAAGGCACACAAAAGCAGTATTTAGAACAATCATCGACTGTCGCTGATCAGATCAAAGTGACTTTTTCAGGTGGCGATAGTCATAAAATTAGTAGCTGTTATTATGAATTTGCCAAGCGTTATCGTGATCAAAATAATCAACTATTTGAAGGTTTTGTTGTTCAAAGTGCTGATAAAATATTTGAATCAACCAAAACCAGTGAAAATTAATCATTGAGTCTTCATCGCCAAGAGGATAGATTATGCATAAAGTGGTTATTCTTGGAATGGGTCGTATTGGTGCCTCCATTGCCAGATTGTTACATGATTCTGGTGATTATCAACTCTGTCTTGTGGATAAGTTTCAGTCGAGCATTGATTTTCTTGATGATGATTTAAAAAAACTGTCCATCACCTTTGATGTTTCGGATAAGAAAAAGTTATTCCCATTGCTTAAGAAGCATGAACTGGTGCTTTCTGCGTGTTCTTTTAATGAAAATCCTCAGATTGCCACCACTGCTCTTGAAGCGGGATGTTCTTATTTTGATTTAACCGAAGACATTCAGTGTACAAAAATGATTATTGAGTTGGCTGATAGAGCTTCTCCTGGACAGGTATTTATGCCTCAATGTGGTCTTGCTCCTGGTTTCATTGGGATTCTTGGCTATGATTTATCGAAGCAGTTTGACACACTTTTCACTTTAAAAATGCGTGTGGGTGCTTTACCTAAGTTCCCTACTAATCAGATGCTCTATAACCTGACCTGGTCAACGGATGGTTTAATTAATGAATACTGTAATCCCTGTGAAGCTATAAAAAACAGTCAATACACTCAACTCACACCTTTGGAAGGCCTGGAATTGTTTTCACTGGATGGTATTGAATATGAAGCATTTAATACTTCGGGTGGTTTGGGTACTCTTTGTAACACTTTAGTTAATCAAGTTCATGATTTAAGTTATAAAACCATTCGCTATCCAGGACATCGCCTGTTGATGACTTTTTTATTTAATGAATTGCGCCTGGGGGAAGAAGGTAAGCGGCGAGAGACACTGAAACAGATTTTTGAATCATCAATTGCGGTCACTAAACAGGATTTAGTCATTATTATGGCCAGTGCTACAGGAATGATTGATAATCGTCTCACAGAAATGACCAGTGTTTATAAAATGTATTATCAGCAGCTGCATGGCAAAACCTGGAGTGCTATTCAATTGAGCACTGCCTCATCTGCTTGTGTTGTTATTGATCTTTTTTTCAATAAAAAAATTCCCCAACAAGGTTTTGTTAAACAAGAAATAGTCAAATTAAGTACTTTTCTAAACAGTCCTTTTGCTCGTTTTTATCGTGAAGCAAAAATCAAAGGAGAAGAGTAATAATGTCATCAGATAGAATATTACCATTGATTGAAGCTCTACAAAAAAATGCTCATTTTCCTGATATATTCAGTAATTGTCAGTGTGTTTATTCACAGAAACTTAAACAAACAGATAAGTCTGACTGGCAAAACCACAGCCCGATTGATGGTCGAGTTTTGGCTTGTTTTAATGTGGCTGACGATAAAATTATTGATCAAATCGTTGACCAGTCTCATGACGCTTTTTTACAATTTCAAACTATTCCAGCACCTGTCAGGGGGCAGTTGGTTTATCATATTGGACAACTTGCAAGATTCCATAAAAAATCACTGGCTCAACTGATCACATTGGAATCAGGGAAAATTTATCAAGAAGCTTTGGGTGAAGTTCAGGAAATGATAGATGTCTGTGACTTTGCAGTGGGTCTTTCCAGACAGTTGCATGGTTTAACCATTGCCAGTGAACGCAGCAATCATCGCATGATGGAACAATGGCATCCTCTGGGTGTTGTGACGATCATTAGTGCCTTTAATTTTCCTATGGCTGTCTGGGCCTGGAATGCGATGTTAGCATTGATTTGTGGTAATAGTATTATTTGGAAACCAGCGGCACAAACTCCATTATGTGCACTTGCCTGTCAGCAACTGGTTAATCAGGCATTAGAAAAAGTGTCTGAACTTGAACCAATATTTAAATCATTGCCTTTATCTGTTGTTGTACAGGGTGATCATAGTATCGCTCAACAGTTGATCAGTAATAGACTAGCCGCTCTGGTCTCTGCAACTGGCTCATGCCACATGGGCTTACAGGTTTACCAGACGGTAGCTCGCAGGCTGGGACGTTGTCTTCTGGAATTAGGTGGTAATAATGCCATGATTGTCACAGAGAGTGCTAAACTGTCTCTGGCACTGAGGGCAATTGTTTTTTCTGCCGTCGGTACCAGTGGTCAGCGTTGTACTACTTTACGACGATTGATTGTCCATAAAAGTATAAAAGAAAAGTTGATCAGACAATTAATTATTGCTTATCAATCTCTGACCGTTGGCGATCCACGGGATGAAGCCAATTTATTAGGTCCTCTGATCAATGCCCAGGCTTATGAGAATATGCGTACTGCACTCAGTACTATTATGAAACAGGGAGGTGAGTTGATTTATGGTGGTGAGCGGATTCAAGACTCTTCGCCTGAATCCATTTTTAATCAGGCTTATTATGTGACTCCCGCTTTAGTAACAGCTCCTGCTGACTTGCCTCTGATGCAGCAGGAAATCTTTGCCCCGATACTTTACATTATTGATTTCGAGACTATGGAACAGGCGATTAAAATTCATAACAATGTACCACAGGGGCTTTCATCAGCCATTTTTACCCAAAACCTTCAAGAAGCAGAATTGTTTTTAAGTCCCATAGGCTCGGATTGTGGTATTGCCAATGTCAATATTGGGACTTCTGGTGCGGAAATAGGAGGTGCTTTTGGTGGTGAAAAAGACACTGGGGGAGGCCGTGAGTCAGGCTCAGATGCCTGGAAAAATTATATGCGTCGTGCTACGAATACCATTAATTATGGTGATGATTTACCACTGGCACAGGGGATTATTTTTGACTGAACCTTTGTAGAATGTTGGTTATCCTTTTTTTTGCAGGCGATCCAGGGTTTTTCATAGTATCTGGAAAGGCCGCTCTACCTTCGATTAGTTTCAAATATTTGACAACTTTCTCTGACAACATAATATTATACAAAGTTGACCAGGACAATAAATGATAGGCCATTATATCTGCCACTGTAAATTCAGAACCAGCCATATATTTAGAAAATTCAAGCCATGAATCAATTTGTTTTAAGTTAGATAATAATATATTTCTCAACATTATTGGTAGGAATTATTGTTTGTTAGAAGATTTAGTTCATCTTGCACGATTTTTGAGCAATCTTCAGGGTTAACCTGTAACAAAAAATGTGAACCTTCAACTTTAAAGACCTTTAATTCTTGATTAAGACTCTCAATTGTAACCGCACTATTAAGAGAAACCAAATTGTCATCTTTTGCCTGAATGTAAATGCATTTTTTTGAAAATGGCTCACTCTGAGATGGTAAATGTGCCATTTCTTTGAGTCTAAACTCCATTACCTGATTGCTGACTTTGGATAATGCTTTATTTATTAATGGATATAAATTGTTGCTTGCTGTTGAACCAAGCAAAAACTTTAAAACAAAAGAAGGTAATTTCTTGGGTATTAGATAATAAAATGAAGCTATTTTTGCAAGTGACAGTAATTTGTTTGGTGGTTGTATGAAGCTAGCTACAAATATAATTGATTTTAGTCTTTCATTTTCTTTTTTTGATAATTCGTAAGCAATTGGCCCCGAAAAAGATTCTGCCAGTAAAACAAAATCATTATCTTCGGGTAATTTATCACATACAAATGAAGTTAACTCTTGGTATGAAAGTTTTTCATTGCACGGAAATGTAATTATTTGTGTTTCAATTTCCTTTGGAAGTATGTCTAAAAAAGGCTGAAATAAAATCCCGGTTCCATCCATTCCTGGTAGTAAAATCAGTTTCATATGCTATTTTTTTTCTAATATTAAATTAACAAAAGGTAATTCCCCAGCAGAGCTGGAGGATTACTTTTTGTTAATTTAATACTCGATGGCTGTTTTCAAGAATATAATCCAGAAAAGTTTTCGCCGTCAGAGATAATTGTTTACCTTTTAAATGTACGGCAAACCAACGGCGTTTTAAAGGAAAGCCTTTCACATCCAAAACCACTAATTTTCCAGCATCACGCTCCAGACGCAGACTGTGTAAGGATAAGACTGCTACTCCTAAACCTGCCATAACGCCTTGTTTGATTGCTTCACTACTGCCCAGTTCCATATAAGGTTCAATACTGAGTTTATTTTGTGTGAGCAGGCGTTCAAAGACCAGGCGAGTCCCTGAACCAGGTTCTCGCTGCAAAAATCGATGTTTAATGAGATTATCGAGATTAATATTTTTTTTGCCTACCAGAGGATGTCCAGAAGGCGCTACTGGGACAAGTATATTTTCCAGAAAGGGATAAATTTCCAATTTGCTATCATCAAGAATCTGTCCCATGACAACAAAATCATCAATATTATTCATTAATCGTTCGACAACGGTTGCACGGTTTGTGAATTTTAATTTTGGAGTGACTTCGGGATAATCTTTTAGAAAGCTGCCCAGAAGGTGAGGCATAAAATATTTAGCTGTGGTCACCACTGACATCTGTAAAGGTCCTTTTACATGCCCCTTTATTTCTTCGATGGATTTACTGAGATCAGAAACTCTGCTCAAAATATCCTGGCTGGCCTCATACATGGCTTTTCCGGCTGGGGTAGGAAAAATTTTCTTGCCAACCTGTTCAAATAATGGCATTCCTGTCTGACTTTCAAGGCGTTTCAGCTGGATAGAAATGGCAGGCTGGGTAAGGTGAAGTTCCTCTGCAGCACGAGTATAACTGCCATTTCTGAACACCGATTCAAATAGTTTTAGTTGTTGTAAAGTTAAGTGCATTTTTTATACCATAAACAAATGTATATTAATATTATAACAATTATTAATTTTTATAAATGGTTTTTTGACGTTATATTGTCCTCTCCTTAACAAAAGGATTTTCTCCTGCTCTAGTTAGTCAGGAAATAAATTAAGTTTTGGGATTGGAGGTAATTAAACCTCCAATCAAATTAAATGTAACGATGAGGATGCTAGTAATGGCAAAGACCTACAACGCCGGTGTTAAAGAATACCGTGAAACATATTGGATGCCTGAATATACTCCAAAAGATACTGATATTTTGGCATGTTTCAAAATCACACCACAAGATGGTGTTCCAAGAGAAGAAGTTGCGGCTGCTGTTGCTGCTGAGTCTTCAACAGGTACATGGACCACAGTTTGGACCGATCTGTTAACTGACCTTGATTACTATAAAGGCCGTTGTTACGCAATTGAAGACGTACCAGGTGATGACACTTGTTTCTACGCTTTTGTTGCTTACCCGATTGACTTATTTGAAGAAGGTTCTGTTGTAAACATTCTGACTTCATTGGTTGGTAACGTATTTGGATTTAAAGCACTGCGTGCACTTCGTTTAGAAGATATTCGTTTCCCAGTTGCTTATGTTATGACGTGTAATGGACCACCACAGGGTATCCAGGTTGAACGTGATATTCTAAACAAATACGGTCGTCCTCTTCTAGGTTGTACAATTAAGCCTAAGCTTGGTTTATCTGCAAAGAACTATGGCCGTGCATGTTATGAAGGTCTACGTGGTGGTTTAGATTTCACTAAAGATGATGAGAACGTTAACTCACAGCCATTCATGCGTTGGAGACATCGTTTTGACTTCGTTATGGAAGCCATTCATAAAGCAGAAGCTGAAACTGGAGAGCGTAAAGGTCACTATCTAAACGTAACTGCACCTACTTCTGATGAAATGATGAAGCGTGCTGAATATGCGAAAGAAATTGGTGCACCTATTATTATGCATGACTACCTGACGGGTGGTCTGTCTGCAAATACTCAATTGGCACAATGGTGTCAAGATAATGGTATGTTGTTACACATTCACCGTGCCATGCACGCTGTACTTGACCGTAACCCACACCATGGTATTCACTTCCGCGTATTAACTAAAGTTTTACGTCTGTCTGGTGGTGATCACCTTCACTCAGGAACTGTTGTTGGTAAGCTTGAAGGCGACCGTGATGCAACTCTGGGTTGGATCGACATCATGCGTGATTCATATATTAAAGAAGATCGCTCACGCGGTATCTTCTTCGACCAGGACTGGGGCTCAATGCCTGGCGTTATCCCAGTAGCTTCTGGTGGTATTCACGTATGGCACATGCCAGCATTAGTGAGCATCTTCGGTGATGACTCTTGTTTACAGTTTGGTGGTGGTACATTAGGTCACCCTTGGGGTAATGCTGCGGGTGCTGCTGCTAACCGTGTTGCGGTTGAAGCTTGTGTTGAAGCACGTAACCAGGGCGTAGAACTTGAGAAAGAAGGTAAAGATATTCTTACTAAAGCCGCTGCTCATAGTCCAGAACTTAAAATTGCTATGGAAACTTGGAAAGAGATCAAATTTGAATTTGATACTGTTGATAAGATTGACGTTGCACATAAATAAGATTGCAATAAATGATTCTCAATGCCGAGCAGTCTAAACCCTGCCTGGCACTGAGATAATACCTATTATTTGGAGTAAATCACATGAGTGATGTACAAGATTACAATTCAAGCTTGGGCGATGCAGCTCAAAGCCGTAAATATGAAACTTTTTCTTACCTACCGACATTAACACCTGAATCTACACGTGCTCAAATTCAGTACATTGTAGATAAAGGCTGGAATCCAGGTATTGAACACACAGAACCAGAAAATGCTGCCAGTAACTACTGGTACATGTGGAAGCTACCTATGTTTGGTGAGACTGATGTTGATGCGATACTTGCAGAGATTGAAAACTGTCATAAAGCACATCCAGAGAACCACGTTCGTCTGTTAGGCTTTGACAATTTTGCTCAATCTGCTGGTGCTGCAATGGTTATTCACCGTGGCGTTTCCGTCTAGAAATAAAAAGCGGAACGACCAGGTAATACCAAGAAGTAAATAAAAAGCCTCTGTCGAGACTCTATCTGTCAGAGGCTTTTTACCCTATAATTCATATTAATATTAACTAATTTAAGGATTTCTTATGGCACGTCCTGATACATATGTTGGCGTTCAAAATGAAGTCAATGGTGGCATGACCACAATTGGTAAGATTATTCGTGATGCGTGGGTTTTTGGATTAATTGAAGAGTCAGAAACTTGTGAAGGCTGGAATTTCGCAGGGATTGATGCCTTACTTGATAAGGTAAATACGCAGTGGGATAAATATGGCTGCATGGTGAGCAACCTCCCCCCTGAATTGCTTGAAAAACACCAAAGAATACATAATAAAGCAATTGAAAATGCTCGCGCTAATGGTTGGTGCGGAGAAGTAGAAACCGAGGATGAGAAGTAAAGAGCCTACAGCCAAGCTTGAAAATCCTGGTAATGAATTTTATTTTGTTGTTATCTATCACTGAATAACGACAAAACTTGTTAAACAATGTTATTTGAATTAAGAGAGAGTGGGCCATGTCCGTTACTGAAAACGTTGTAGATCCCGAACAATATTTAATCAAAGATGAACCTTATTACGAACCCGTAAAATCTGAAATTGCATTATACGAATCAGCTTACGATGTACGTATGCCCATGATGATTAAGGGGCCTACAGGTTGTGGTAAGTCACGCTTTGTAGAACACATGGCCTGGAAACTAGGCAAACCACTTATTACTGTTGCCTGTAATGAAGACATGACAGCGTCAGATTTAGTGGGCCGTTTCCTATTGGATAAAGATGGAACCAAATGGCAAGATGGTCCGCTCACAACTGCGGCTCGTATGGGTGCAATTTGTTACCTTGATGAAATCGTAGAGGCACGTCAGGATACAACGGTTGTCATACATCCACTGACTGACCATCGTCGCAGTTTACCGCTTGATAAAAAAGGTGAACTGATTCAGGCACACCCTGACTTTCAGTTAGTGATCTCTTATAACCCAGGTTATCAGAGTTTAATGAAAGATTTAAAACAATCGACCAAACAACGTTTTGGTGCAATGGATTTTGACTATCCAGAAGAAAAAACAGAAATCAATATTGTTGCTAAAGAATCCGGTGTTGATCCTGTGGTTGCTGAAAAACTGGTTCATATCGCTCAAAGAGCACGGAACCTGAAAGGCCACGGTCTGGATGAAGGTATTTCAACTCGATTACTAGTGTATTCCGGTCAACTGATTGCTAAAGGTGTAGAACCACTGGATGCTTGTAGTATGACAATGGTCACACCTTTAACAGATGATCCGGATATGCGTGACACATTGAACGCAGCAGTTGAAACATTTTTTGGCTAAACCCATAAATTGAAACTGTGATATGAAGAACAGACCTGATGGTTTATTTCTCCCGTCATGTAACGTTCTCTGATAATGATAGAAGCATGATATGTCAATAAAACTTGAAGATTACGAAGATTTTCTTATCGAAACAGCTCCTGAGGTTCGTGATGTCCTGGAAAGCACTTTCCATGAAGCATCACGTGTTATGTCTCCAACAGGTTTACAGGAGTACATGGATGGTGCTAAAAGCTTATGCAACCTAGGTCGTGGGTCGGGTGTAGTTATTTCCTACCTACAAGAAATACCACTGGTTGCAAAAGAGTGTGGTGAAGATGTCATTGGCGACTGCTTAACTTCTGCCATGAAGCTTTCCTCTATGACTTCTGGTGAAGTTGTAGCTCTTTTATTTGACAGTATGCCGACCGCAGCTCGCAATTTGGGTGATGCTGAACTGTTTCGAGGTTATCTAACCTTGATACACCAATTAGCGTCTACTGCGTCGCGTGGTGTTCGTCCCATGCTTAACCATATTGATGAATTGTTATCAAAATTAACTTTGAGTGGTTTACGCCGCTGGGCTAACTTTGGTTCACAAGCGTATCGTCGTGATTTTAATAATTTAACGGCTTATTTCAATCTGGAATCAGCAGACAGTCGTGCAGTATTACAAAAAGAACGTCGTGGAATCCTCTTTATAAAAACACAGCGTAAATTAAACTTTTATTTACGTGCTCTATGGGGCCGTGATTTCTTTTTACGACCAACAGGGGCTGATTTTGCCGATTTTCGTCCTTATATCGAGCATCGTATTTTGCATTTACCTGATGCTTTAGATGATTGTGGCGATATTCCAGGATTAGAGTTATATCGTGCAACTGCAGCACATATGGCTTCTCATATGATTTATTCTTCTGAACCTATTTCGGCAGAAGGATTAAGTCCTGCACAAATGTTTTTCATTGGTTTAGTTGAAGATGCTCGTGTTGAGTACAAAGCCATTAATGAATTTCCAGGTTTAAAGAAACTCTGGCTGTCTTTAATGAATGTGCCCAGTGAAGAAAAAGTAGAACATCCTACCATGACTGTTCTTGAACATTTTTCAAAAATGTTACTGGATATTACTCAGTCCTCTGATGATAATGAATTGAATGTCATTGCAGAGAAATTTCATAATGAAATTGAAGAAAATCAGGATAACAATAATTTTTGCTGGCATCTTGGACTCGATATTTTCAATTTATTTTCCACTCGTAAAGAAGTGCCGAGTTTACGTATTCTTGAACGTATCAATATCCCTTATCGTGATGATAATCGTTATGTTTGGGAGTTTGAAGAATTTGATATGGATGCTGAATTTGAATACGTACCTGCCAGCCAACGACAGGTTCGTAAACAAGTCAGTGTCATTGAAATGGCAAATGAAGTGGATTGTGAATTGGCTGGTGATGATGCACAGGAAATCTGGACTTGTTCGACCAATATGCGTCCCTATGAAGATGATTTGACTGATGAGCAAATTAGCTTTAATGATATGTGGGGCAAAGAGCCTGTTTCTGATCCTTTTCATTATCAGGAATGGGACTATCAGATTCAGTTACATCGCCCTGACTGGACAACTGTCTACGAACGACGTCAGCCAAGGGGCCCTGTTGAAGATATTCAAGCCATTCTTGATGAATACAAACCTGTTGCTCACCGAATTAAGCAAATCATTGATTTGTTAACACCTGAAGGTGTGCAACGTGTTCGCAATATGGAGGACGGTGATGAAGTCGATATCAATGCAGCAATTGATGCTATGATTGCAATACGAATGGGTGAACAACCTAATACCCGTATCACCATGCGCAATGTGTTAAACACCAGAGATCTCTCGGTTGTATTGTTGCTTGATTTATCTGAGTCAACCAATGAAACGATGAATGGTTCTGAGAAAACAGTTTTGCAATTAACGCGTGAAGCGGCCACTCTAGTGGGTACTGCAATTGAAGGTATTGGTGATCCCTTTGCCATTCATGGATTTGCCTCTGATGGGCGTCATGATGTTCAATATTATCGCTTTAAAGATTTTAATCAACATTTTGATGATGAAGCTAAATCTCGTTTGGCAGGTATGAGAGGTGGTTTATCAACTCGAATGGGTGGTGCATTACGTCATGCGGGTCAGCATTTATTAAAGCAGCAGGAAAAGCGTAAACTGGTATTACTCATAACGGACGGTGAACCTGCAGATATCGATGAACGGGATCCACAGCATTTGCGTCATGACACCAAAAAAGCCGTTGAAGAATTGTACAGTTCTGGCGTATTGACTTACTGTTTAACATTAGATCCTAATGCTGATGACTATGTCAAACGCATTTTTGGTGAAAATAACTATACTATTATAGATAATGTTGATCGTTTACCAGAAAAGTTGCCGACCCTGTTTGCTAACCTGACAGGCTAGCAAAAACAAGAGTGGGATGTATCATGAGTCGAGTCGATGGAATGCCCATCTATGAACATCAAACAGTAGAAGTTCCTGCTAAGTTGTATAACTTATGGCGCCGAGCTAAACTGCACTTTTCAAGCCCCATACGATTTTCACTGATTGGTTATCGTGGCTTGGTGATGATACTGGATGAAGATGAGTGGCTGTGTGCCGATGAAAGGCAAAATGATTTTCCTGTAATTTGTTGGCTTAAGTTTTCAGGCCAGGGTCGAGATGCTTTACATATGCCTGTAGTCTGTACTTTAAATGATTATCATTTTGCATCCCACAAAATACGTGAACACGTTCTGGAATTAATGGAACAAGAACTCGAAAATATGTTAGCTAAACTTAATAACTTTTAGGGCGATTAGCACGCCTTTATATTGATCTAACAACTTAGGTGGTAATAATGGCTCTAGTTAATATGTGTGATCTCATATATCACGCTTATGAGAATAATTATGCTGTTGGTGCATTTGATCTGGTCAGTCTTGATTTTCTCGAAGCCGTAATTGATGCTGCTGAACGTTGTCGTTCTGCTATTATTTTAAGTGTTGCAGAACCGCATTTTTCATATTATGATTTTGAATTGATGCTACCTGCCATCGAAGCGGCCGCCAAAAGAGCTACAGTCCCTGTTGCAATTCAACTGGATCATGGTGGTAGTATAGAAACAGCAACCAAAGCCATTAATCTGGGGTGTAATGGAATTATGCTTGATGTTTCTGATGCACCCCTGGCTGAAAATATTAAATCCACCCAGGCTATGGTTGAAATGGCTCACGGTTGCGGTGTTCCTGTCGTTGGTGAACTGGGATATGTTGCAGGTATGGAGGGAGAGGGTGCTGAACAGCATCCTGGAAAAGCGTCTTTTACCAATCCAGTTGAAGCAAAAGCTTATGTTGAGCGAACTGGCGTTGATTTTCTTTCTGTATCAATAGGCACGGTTCAGGGAAGAATGAAAGGTCGTGCAAAGCTGGATTTTCAACGCTTAAAACTGCTCAATGAAACGGTTAAGGTGCCTCTTGTCATTCATGGTGGCAGTGGTTTGAATGAAAGTCAGTTTCGCAAACTGACCACTCATGGTGTTGCAAAAATAAATTATTATACCGCTTTATCTGATGCTGCTGCTGCTGCCATGCGAAAGCAGACCAAGTTGAATCCACAAGGCAGTTTTGTTGAACTAAAAAAAGACGTTAAACAAGCAATCGGCACAGAAGTTGAACGGTGTTTACGCATATGGGGCAGTGCTGGCCGTGCTGCAGAAGTAATGACACAATGTGAGGCCTGGATAGCCGTTGAACATGTTATTGTCCATAATGTCAAAGGGTTTAATGAGCAGCAAGTGGATGCTATAATGACAGAAGGTCGACGCCTGTTATCAATTATTCCAGGTGTACGCAGTGTTTTTACTGGACAGGCAGTCAAGCAGAGTGAGCAGTATCAATACTTCTGGTCAATTCATTTGAACAATAAAAAAGCCATTAAAAGTTTACGAGAACATCCTGATTATATACGTTTTACAAATCATCTTCTTAGCAGCCCTTATATTGAAAATATGGTCAATATTGATTATAGAGAAACCTCTATCAATGGCCTGCCGAGTAATCAAAATCACTCAGTTTCCGTGACTGATGTTATGGGCCGCAGTTTTTCTAATTTGTCTCTGTCATAGGTTTTGCCAAACCACATATCATATTAATGATCAATTGAGATCTGACTGATTTAAGGTAGTGGTTATTTATTTGTATAATCTGTTTGCAATAAATTGAACTAAATGTAATGCCTTTCTGCTACTTTTCTCGAAAAGTCAGGGTTTTCATAACCAAATTGGCCTGTCATAGCGCAACATCATGGTATGAATATGTACACTGCAATGGAAGCTTCTGAGCATACTTCCAATTTTATTACTTAAATCAGTTTTTTATGCTGAAAAATATTTATACTAATAATAAAAAGAGAGTGCAGAATTATTATAGTTTCCAACCGAGTGATTTTTTAACGCATAAATTTGCTTTATATGAACAGTATTATTTTTTTGTTCACGAAGCACTATTTCTGTTATTCGCTCAAGTCGCTGGGGGTTGCTTAGCAATGTGAAGCGCTCATTTATTTTTGAGCCATTATCTTTTGTTGTTTCAACAACTAAACTATTTCCTTCCCACCCAGCAAAACTAACTGATTGATTTGCTCCTCCCAATACAGAGATTGATGAACCTCGTAAATCGGTATAGATTCTTTCCATATTGATTCTGAACAATGGTTCGTTATGTCGAATGACTAATTCATTAATGAGTAACTTTTTTAGTAGTTCAGGCTGATTAACGTTTTTATTTGGCCGAAATCCATCCATTGAACGGGACATACCTTCAGGTCGACCGTTGCCAGGTTTATCTCGGCCCATGCCACCAGGACCACTGCCTGAAGCTTTGCCAGCACCTGGAGGACCATTTTTACCGTGTTTCATTTTATTTAAAACTTGCTTAGGATCATCACTGACAGAATGATTCAATACCCAAATGCCAGTAAAGTTAGGGCGTGTTGATATATCATCTAATTTATTTAAATCAATAGACAAGTCTAATTCATTGTCGGGTGAAAAAAATTCATCCTCCAGATTAAACATGGATTCAGAAAAACCTGCCTTAACACAAAAAAAGATAAGTATCAGGCCGTATATTGTTAACTTGGAAACAGACATTCGCTTTTGTTTTTTCAACTTCATCGTTTATACAATCCTATCCTATCCTATCCTATCCTATTTTTTATACTGTTCTAGAACAATACAACTTGTACCCGTAAAAAGGAGAAAATCTGAAAAAATGTAATTAGTCATAGCTTACCTCTTGTAACTGTTGAGAAACAACATGAGACGCAAAATCACCAAGATCAGTAAACTCAATTGAATGCTGCTGTTCATATAGAAATCTTTGATGATAGAGTTGAGTAATACCATTCTGGCTAAAGGGGACTAATAAGTCAGTTTCAGTAGAACTGCATTCAGAACGATCAGCTGCCATGAATAATTGTTGTGCTAAATACCGAGCCTTATTAGGTGCCAGAGAAACCACATAAGACACAAACTCATCCAAGTCAATGAATTTGATTGAATACTGTTGTTCATAAAGTAATCTTTGATGACAAAGTTGAGTGGCTCCATTCTGACTAAAAGGAATTAATAAATCAGTTTCAGTAAAACCACTTTCAGCGTGGTCAGCGGCCATCACTAATTGTTGCGCTAAATACCTGGCCTTGTCAGGTGTCAGAGATTGAGTTTTATCTGATTTGAGAAAGACACTTCCACTAATAGTTGAGGCGACTTTGAATGAGGCTAATTGATCTTCTACAGGCATTGTAATCTCCAATACTATTTGTAATATTTAGGAATGTTCATGGAACAACTTAGACGAGTTATTTGTCTAGGGTATTTCGTTCAGATTCTTTAATGACGTGGCATGCCTTTAGGTGCACAGGATAAAGCTGATACTGACAGTGTCAAAATAAATGCTGCCACTGCGAATTTTGTTTTTATATTTGGGAATAACATAATTAACTCCTTAATTTATTGTTTACTTAGCGCAGTATGACAAAAGATAAAGGAGTAAAAGTGTATGTAATGTGGAAAACTTGTGGAGATTTTTTTGTTATTCGAGCTTATAGCCTACCCCATAGATAGAGTGAATGAACTCATCATGACCGACGACCTCATTTATTTTTTTGCGTAGATTTTTTATATGGCTGTCGATTGTACGATTACTCACTATCCTGTCATCCAGATAGCTTGAATGCATTAAATTATCCCTGGAAAATACCCGTCCTGGATGTGATAGAAGAGTTTGGAGCATACGAAACTCAACAGGGCTGAGTTCCAGCTCCACTTCTCCAATCGAGCATTGAAAACGATCGGGGTACAGGAAAATATCCCGATATTCAATGATATTTTTCTCCTTTACGGGTTGTTGCTGAACACGCCGTAATATAGTTCGTACACGAGCAACCACTTCTCTGGGTAGGAAGGGTTTACATACATAATCGTCTGCTCCAATTCCGAGACCAATTAATCGGTCAACTTCATCTACTTTTGCAGTGAGTATCATAATTGGAACGTTAGAGAACTGCCTGACTTCTCGACAGATACTTAAACCATCTTTTCCTGGCAACATGAGATCTAAAATAACGAAGTCAGGTTGTAGGAGCTGAATCGTTTCAACAGCTGTATAACCATCGGATATTACACTGGTCTTAAATCCATCTTGTTTGAGATAATTTACCAGAATTTGTGCAATTTTATCTTCATCTTCAACAATGATGACATGTCTAGCGTTCATGTTAGCTCTCAATTTGAATGGGTAAAACAATGTGAATGCACAAACCGCCCAGCATAGATGGGCTGGCAGTAATTGTACCCTGATGTGCGTTGACAATATTCTTGCATATTGCAAGTCCAAGACCTGCACCAGCAGTACGACGACTACGGGACATTTCAAGACGATAGAGTGGATCAAATAATTTTTCACAGTCATCATCAATGACTCCTGGAGGAGTGTCCTCAATTTTGATAGAGACTTGACTGTCTGATTTGGCTGTGGATATTTTTATTTGCCCAGGTGAATCCGTATAAGCCAGGGCATTTTCCAGAATATTGACAAAAAGTTGCTCTAGACGTTGGACATCAGCATTGATCACAAGCTCAGGCTCGTTGCTTAATTCAACATCTATCTCCTGAACATTTGCACGTTTTTTTATAAGCTCTACGCTGCCAGACAAGCTTTCATGAATATTTAACGGACTAAATGAATAACGCAGTCCTCCAATGTCAGATAAGGAAAGTTCATAAAGATCATCAATAAGATGACGTATGCGGGTAACTTCCTGGTCGAGTGAAAGTATCTGTTGCATATCAATTGGAACAATACCATCCTTCATGGATTCAATCTCGCCTGTGAGTACTGTAATTGGTGTGCGTAATTCATGGGAAATATCGGCTAGCCAACGGCGTCTGGAGTCCCTATTTTTTTCCAGCTTAAGTGCTAGACGATCAAGGTTGCCCATCAATTGCCCTAGTTCATCTTTCTTGTTTTCATCAAAGCGTATTGAGTATTCCCCATTAGACATTTGTAAGACACCAGTGATCATTCGTCTTATCGGGGCTAATAAAATTTTAGTCAGTAACCATGAAACGAGAAGTGCCAAGGTCAGAGAAGCAATACCAATTAATACACTGGTTATCAATTGTTGTCTTGAAAATGCCGTTTCCTGAGGTGATACAAAATGGCGTCGTGGTGCACTTTTGAGCTCAGCCACGGGTTCTCCATTAACTAATACTGGAATACTGATTGGATTAATTGCATCATGTGGCAGAGGCATACCCACAATGATTTGACCACTTATATCAAATAAGGCCGTTGGTGAGCCTGGTCCTGGTCCTAGATGGGTAGGTGGTACTCCTGGAGGCCTCAGTCGCGGATGATCTGCTAGTAGATCTGAAGGTGTCTTAGGAGACAGATGAAATGGTGGTGGAGGTAACATGAAATCAGGGGGAGGAGGCATCATTGAGTCAGTAACATCCCCTTTTTCTGGAGATATTTTCCATAGCATCTGATTAAATTGTTGTCTTGTTAAAGATGACCAGCTAAGACCCGAGTTCTGGTATTTCCGAGATAGACTTATTGCCAACAACTGGAGGCGTTTTTCTTCCAGGGCATTAACATAATCCAAAAAGCCATGCTCGAAGCTCCAGCGAGCTAATCCCAGAGTGGCCACCAATACGACAAGCGTTAATCCCAGGAAAGAGAGAATCAGTTTTTTTGAAATAGAAAGTGTCATTTAAGCAGTATAACCAGAATTTTTTTATCAGACAGCTTTTTTCCAGGAAAGGCTGATATTTTCTTCATTATCTGTCCAAATTCCAAACAGAACTCACTGGCATTGACTCGTTTATGTTTATGGATATGTGTTAACCAGACTGTCCTCAGGCATGCCACCTGATGTTAATTTATTGTATATATTTGTAACCATGTTTTTCTCTCCATTTCATTAATTTTGTTGTAACATGAATTTATTTTGAGTATAAATAAACAATGTGCAGAGAATGTGCATAAATGGTGGAAATTTAGTGGTTTATACCACTTATCTGGGTTGGTGTTAAAACTATTCAGACCTGTGCTGCTCATTGCTCAAATTCCTGTTTCTCCAGCTGCATTCCACCCTTTTTATCTTTGTTGATATTGAGCCAGGCCTGCCAGTTCTCTTCATCAAGTTCAGGGTCGTCGAATTGAAAATGATGGCAGTGTCTTTCTTTGCGCTGAAAGGATAGGAGTGTATTTATTTTGATATTTTTTCTATCTGTACAAGAGATAATCTTTTTTTGGTTAAACTCATGCCAGATTTACCCTGTTGTGTATCATCTTCCCATAAATCTAATGCCTTTAGATAAGCTGTTTCTGCATCATTAAATTGTTTCTGAAATCGATAGATATCCCCCATATTATGGTAAGCTTTTGCAATTTCCTGTGCTGAGGATTCGCTGGGATTTTTCTCAAGAATTTGTATGGATTGTTTCATATAAAGCAGTGCATCACCAAAATCACCTATATGGACATTAAGGTCAGTCATTCTATACAGACGTTCGATTAATTTAGGGTATTGATCTCCCTCATTGGCTTCGTCGATAGATAAAGATTTTTGTATAACCATTTTTGCATCATTAAAACGTTTTTGTGCTTTGTATATAATAGCGAGATTATCCAAAAGATTTGCAAACTCAAAAGGTTTATCTTTAAGTCTTTTTTGTTGGATGTTTAATACTCTTAACAAAAAGCCTTCTGCTGTTTTGTAATCATGCTGATTATAAGCAATATGAACTGCAAGTTTAAGATAACTCTCATTGTTTGGTTCCATTGTTACTGCTTCATTAATCAATTTTTTAGCTTTACCCCAATCATGATGCTGCATCGAATAAATAGCCATTTTATAAGAAGCTTCTCCAACTTGTTGTTTTCCAATTTCTCGGAGCCATTCAAGTGACTTTAATGTATTATCATCGGGTTTTAAGGGGAGGGCAATGACTTCCATTTTATGGTTTTTTCTTGATTCTGGATTGATTTCATCATTAGTTTCTTCAGCATTAACATTTGATGAAATCAATATTGTAGTGATACTAACAACTAATAATTGTTTAAAAATAATTATTCTTGACATATTTTTTCTAGCTCCATGATCGATTCTTAGTGAATACTTTGTACTATTTTTTTCGTAAATAGTATGTTTACTATCTTTAGTGAAATAATCTTTATTTTTCCTTTTCAAAACTATTCTTTTTTATCTTAGTAAACAGCTTACACGGCAAATAAGCAGTAAATTTGTAATAAATGGGGAAAAGTTGTGGAGTTTTCTATTTGGAGCCATACTTCAACTGATAAAAGATATTATTTAATTCATCTAATGAATGGTTGGAAATAAAACATTTGGAATTTTTACATAAAATAGCATCTACGTTTGGGATTCATGGTTTACTCAATGTCTTGTCCATCAATATATAAATAAATTCAATGCTGCAGTTAGTTTTAAATACAAAGTTTTTATTTTTATTAATTAACCACTATTGCTTTTTTTTTACCACCGTGCAAAAAACTAGTAACAGGCTCTATAATGCTGAGTATGGGCAATTTACTCTTCTGGTTATTAGTGAACTGCTGTTTTAGTCAAAACCGATTATATTACCTAATGATTAGTATGAACATTTATTACTGGTCTACAGCAGAATTGGGGTAAAGATTTATTGAAATATAAAATAGATTAGTTTTTTATTACAAAATCTTTTTTTAGAAGTTAACCTCCTGTGTATTATAATCTGTTTGCAATAAATTGAACTACATGTAATGCCTTTCTGTTATCAAGATCATTGATTTGATTTCTGCAACTGGTTCCACTTGCTATCACTATATCTTTTCTGTCTATTATTTTTAAAGCGGGTAGTAATGATGTTTCTGCTACTTTTCTCGAAAATTCAGGATTTTCATAACCGAATTGACCGGCCATACCACAACATCCTGTATTCATTTCATTGACATGAACATTGGGCATAAGTTTTAACAATTGTTCAGTTGATTGCTGATTTTGCAGTGACTTCTGATGACAGTGAGTATGAATTTGTACAGTGCAATGACTCTTTTGTGTTTGTTGTGCAAATCGTTCATATTGTTGCGGGTTCTCTTGAAAATATTGTAATAAATACTCATCAAAGAGTTGGCTTTGAGCGGATAATATTTTTAATTGAGTTGTGTCTTCACCATGAAGCAGATCAGTAGCCTCATCTTTTAGAGTTAGAAATTCAGAGGGTTCGATGCCTAGAATACTTTGTTCAGAAAAATGACTTAATTGACTTATGAGTGCCTGCAATGCTTTTTTTGCATCAGTCAGTAAACCATTGCTAATCAACTGCCTTGGTGAAGTCTTCATAAAGAGTGGGTTAACTTTATGGCCAGTAGCTTCCAGTACTTGAATGGCTGATATTACAATTTCTGGTTCAAGGTAATGAGTAAAAATATCAATCAGTAAAATAACTGGCTTTCCAGAATTGAATTTTTCTTTTTTATTCCACCATTGAGATAAATTCTGCTTAGATATTTCAGGTAAAAGCCTCTGACTTCCACCAATCATTTTACGGAAAAGGGGAGTATGCTGTAGCATGTTTGCGCTTATAGAAAATTTTGATGCTATTTTGAGATAAGCAGGATAGAGGCTTATTAATCGTATTCTAATGGGGATTCCATTGTGTTGGTATTGTTGATACAGGTATTCGGCTTTAAGACGTGCCATATCAACATTTGATGGGCATTCAGACTGACAGGCTTTACAGGAAAGGCAAAATTTCATTGCCTTATTCAATCCCTTATCTTGTAATTCTTGATGGAGATTATTACTGGAAAATGCAAATCGCATGAGATTTGCTCTTCCTCGGGTACTAAATTGTTCATTCTTGCTGGCATGATAGCTGGGACACATGATGCCTCTTCCAGGACTCTTCCGACAGGTGCTGGTGCCATTGCATTTGCGAAGTGCACCATCCAGGCCTAAGTCTTTAGTCCAATTAAAACCAGTTTTTTGAGGTTCAAAGGGGGGAGTCTCAACTCTTAAGTTAATATCGATTGGTTTATAGGCTAATATTTTCCCAGGGTTAAAAATATTATCAGGATCAAATGTCTTTTTAATTTGTTGATGAAGTTTATAAATTTCATCCCCAAGCATTTGCTGTAAAAATGGACCACACACTCTGCCATCACCATGTTCACCTGATAACGAACCATGGTATTTCTTTATTAAATCGGCAATATCCTGGGCAATTTTTACAAATATTTCTCGATGGTTTTTGTCACCCAGATCCAGTTCTGGCCTAAGATGTACCAGGCCGACAGAGACATGTCCATAATAAACACATTTAACTTTATACCTTTTCATAAGAGATTGAACATCATTCATATAATCTGGTAAATCAATTATGGAAACGGCACTGTCTTCAATGACAGCAACGGGCTTCTGTTTGCTTTTTATCCCCATTAATAAGCCTAAGCCCGCCTTACGAACACTCCATACTTTATTGATGTCCACTTGATCAATGATTGAATAATTATAGGCAGAGTTAATGACTTTAAGATGAGAAATAAGCTGTTGTGCTTTTTCTTGAACCTCAATTAATGTCTCAGAAAAAAACTCGGAGACTAATACCGCTCCCGGATCACCCTTTATCCAAAAACGATTTCTATCTTGCTCGATATTATCTTTACTCAAGTCAAGCGTACGCCTATCCATTAGCTCAATGGCTGCAGGTCCATCTTTTAAAATGGTTGAAACTGAAGACATGGCATCAGTAATATTATAAAAATGGATACAGACAAGGATTCGATGTTTAGGAATTGAAACAAGCTTTAACTGTGTCTGAGTGATAAAGGCCAGAGTGCCCTCTGTGCCACTCATAAAGGGGGCTAAGTTAAATGCTTTTCCAGTAGGAGTCCAGGGTTTCATGTTGGCCAGATAATCCAAAGGATAACCAGTATTTCGTCGAATAATATCAGCTTTGGGGTATTGTTTAAGGATTAATTCATAATTTTCATCAATGATTTGATAAAGGGTGCGGTAGATTTTTCCTTCTAATGTTTGCAGCTTTTTTTTGTTTTCTAACTCTTTAGTATTTAAAGGTTCTGCAACAATCGTACTGCCATCAGAAAGAATCATTTCAAGTTCTTGAATATGATCACGTGTTGTTCCATAAATAATGGAATGAGAACCCGCAGCATTATTGCCAACCATTCCAGCAATCATACAGCGATTGGAGGTTGAAATATCAATTGCAAATTTTAAATCAAATGGCTTAATTGCATCATTTAGATCATCGAGTATCACTCCAGGTTGTACTCTGATAAGGTTGTTTTTAGGAATAATACCTTCAAGATCATCAATGATATTAACCATATAGCGTGAGACATCAACAACCGTTCCATTACCAACACATTGGCCCGCGATGCTTGTTCCTCCAGCTCTTGGTATTAGAGATGTTTTTTGAACAGCTATCTGTTTAATAATACTGACACAATCCAGCTTATTTTTTGGCAAAAAAATGGCATTGGGCAGCTCTTGATAGATTGATGCATCAGTTGCATACAGTCGACGATCACTTAATGTATTAGAAAATAGTTCAGAAGATATCGGCATTGAGTGTTACTCATAAATTGGGGTTTTAACTATAGTTTCTAAGCACATTCCGTCTTTTTTTATTTATCATAATTTTCGACGAAACTGTCCGCCTGATTGAGCTAACACATCGGTCATTTGTTGTAGTGTGCATTCAGGTGCAATATCGACTAAAACGGAAAAACTGTTTTTATTGTTTTTTATGGCATTATTTAATTTTAATAATGCCTTTTTAACTGTGCTTTTGTGATTATTTTTGAAAAAATTAAGTGCTTTAAGCTGTTGTTGTTTTTGCTGTGCACTACTGCGGGTTATTTTGTCTGTATGCTTTTTATTACTATGGGATTCAATTTCCTGCTTTGGTCTGATAAAGGTATTGACGCCAATAATTGCTAACTGACCCGATTTTTTTTGGTGTTCATAATAAAGACTTTCATCCTGAATTTTTCCCCGCTGATAAAAAGTTTCAATGGCACTTAATACACCCCCACGACGTGATAGCTGTTCAAACTCCTGATAAACAGCCGCTTCAACTTTATCGGTCAGCTCATGAATCATGAAGGAACCCTGTAAAGGATTCTGATTTTGATTCAATCCAAGTTCTTGCTGAATAATTAATTGAATGGCCAGTGCCCGTCTTACAGAGGCTGCTGTTGGGGTGGTGACGGCTTCATCATAAGCATTTGTGTGCAAACTATTACAATTATCATTTAAGGCATATTGTGCCTGCAATGTGGTACGAATATCATTGAGTTCAATTTCCTGAGCATGCAGGCTTCTCCCTGATGTCTGAATATGATATTTCAGTTTTTGGCTATTACTATTTGCCTGATAATAGTCGCGCATTGCTCTGGCCCAAATACGTCGGGCAACCCGTCCAATGACAGCGTATTCAGAATCCATGCCATTACTAAAAAAGAAACTCATATGGGCAGCAAACTGATCAATGGCCATACCTCTGGCCAGATAATATTCAACCAGAGTAAAACCATTGGCCAGTGTAAAGGCCAATTGCGTGACAGGATTAGCACCCGCTTCTGCTATGTGATAGCCACTGACAGAAACGGGGTAAAAATGAGAAACTTTATGTTGAATAAAATAGTATTGCATATCTGCCATTAGCTGCAAGCCGAATTCCAGAGAGAACAGACATTCGTTCTGAGCAATTTCTTCTTTTAATATATCAGCCTGAAGGGTACCTCGAATTGTGTTCAAGGTTTCTGATGAGAGTCTTTTATAGAGTTTTTTACTGATAAACTGTTTTCCTGATACGCCTAATAAACCCAGGCCCAGACCATTATGTTGTTTAGGCAGTTCACCTTGATACTGGCGATGTTTTATTTTTTTAATTTTTTTTTCGATCGGTGGCCAAAGATTATGTTGATGTAGATATTTTTCAATTCTCTGATCAATGGCTGTGTTGATAAACCAGGCCATTAATATCGCTGCCGGCCCATTAATGGTCATTGATACTGACGTTTTTGGATCATTTAGATCAATTCCAGAATATAGAATTTTCATATCATCTAAAGTTGCAATAGAGACACCTGACATGCCAATACAGCCGTATATATCCTTTTTTTTTGAGGGATCTTTTCCATACAATGTGATGGGATCAAATGCTGTTGAAAGACGTATAGATTTTTTATCTTTGATTAATAAAAAAAATCGTTGATTGGTATTCTCTGGTGTGCCTTCGCCAGCAAATAATCTTGTTGGTTCTTCAGTTTTATTATGATAAGGGTACACACCAGCGGTATATGGAAAAAAACCAGGTAGATTTTCTTTGAGTAAAAAAGATAATTGTTCACTCCAATTTGATTCCTTCGGAAGAGCTATAACAGGCAAATCAAGCTGGCTGGGTGAGCAATAAAAATTGTTTTGAATGAGTTGATGATGACCGATGGTATAGTGATTCAATGTCTGTTGATAGTTGTTTTTCTGTAAAGGCCAGTTGAATAACAATTGTTTTGATTCAGCTGATAAGGCTTTAATATTCGTATTGTAAGCCTCTTTTAAGTGAGTGATTGTATTATCGATAGGGTGCTTATTATTTTTCAAAGTGAATAAATTTAATTTTTTTGGTATTTTTACTCCAAGTAGTTTTAAACTTTGAGAATAATGTTCTGCTTTTTTTGCATAGTGACATTGCTGGCTATTGTGATTGTTTAGTGCTTGTGCCTGTTGAACAATTTTGGCCAGATAATTTTCACGGGAGATAGGAATTAATGAACTTGAGTTTTGTCTTTTTTCATAGTCAAAATTTTTTAAATGAAGTTTTTTCTTCTTTACTATTTCGTTTGAATCAAGAATGACTTCACTTATAGTTTGCAAAAATTGCTGTACACCAAGCTCATTGAAATGACTTGAAATCATAGGAAAAACAGGAATTGATGTTTTTATTATCTTATTTCTCAAGCATTGTTTTTTAATCTCTTTCAGAGCATCTTCACTACCACGTTGGTCAAATTTATTCAGGACAATAAAATCAGCACGATCGAGCATCTCCAATTTTTCTAATTGACCTGGAGCACCATAATCAGAGGTCATAACATACACTGATTGATCACAGAAGGGGATAATGCTGGCATCACTTTGCCCAACACCAGAAGTTTCAATTATAATCAGATTAAAGCTCTGATTTTTAAGCAATGCAATGATGGGGTTTAATTGGGGTGTTAAAGAAATATTGGCTTTTCGTGTTGCCAGTGAACGTATGAATAATCGAGGATGAGGTTGCGAATTAATACGAATTCGGTCACCCAGGAGGGCACCCCCCGTTTTTTGACGTGTTGGATCAATGGCTAATAATGCAATATGATAATCTTTTTTGGTCAGGCTTAAGAAATAATGAATTATTTCATCAATCAAAGTGCTTTTACCAGAACCGCCAGTTCCCGTAATGCCCATCACGAAGCTGTGAGGTGTTTTTTTTATGCCCGGATTAATGCTTAAAGATGATTGGTTGTGCACTGTTTTGCTTACTTTAACTTGACCTTTTTCAATGAGAGAGAGCATTTTTCCCAACTGATAATATGTGAGTTGGCTGTTTTTATTTTCAGATAAATATTGATTTTTTGGTGTTTTTTTCTTGTGTTCCAGACATCTTGATACAATATCATCACCCAATTGATCCAGACTTAAATTTCTGGTGTCATTACTGGTATAAATCTGATTGATACCTTTATGTTCAAGTAAACGCGCCTCTTTATCGGATATGGTCCCACCACCTCCAGCGAAAACCTGAATGTCAGTGGCCTTATGCTTTTTTAATTCATGAAGTAAATACTTAAAAAAGCTCAAGTGACTGCCCTGATAAGAACTAATGGCTATGGCATCAGCATCTTCCTGAATTGCTGCCTGGACAATCTCTTTAACACTTCGGTTATGCCCTAAATGGATAAGCTCACAACCTTTTTGTTGCAATAAACGACGTATGATATTAATGGCTGCATCATGGCCATCAAACAATACAGTGGCTGTGACCATACGAATTGGGGTGGATAATTTTTTAGTTTGCATTTTGCAGGTCATCGATTACCGCCATTAAAAAACGTCCAGCTTCACCACCCGTTACTGTTCGGTGATCAAAGCTGAGAGAAAGAGGGAGCTTTCGGTGAAATTCAGCCTGACGTTTGACACTGACAATTTCATCCCTGATGGAGCCCGCTCCCAGAATAGCAACCGTCGGTGGGATGACGATTGGATTGGCATATTGACCGCCTATAGGACCAAAATTTGATAAAGTGAACGTATGTCCACGTAGTTGTTCAGGGGGTACACGTCGCTCGTTTAAAGCAATTTTTAATTGATTAATGTATTCGCGTAATGAATTAGGAGCATAAGATGTAACATCCTTGATTACGGGTACAAATAAACCCTCTTTGGTGTCAACAGCGATGCCCAGATGAATGTCCTTTATTAATCGTCTGCCCATGGAATGACTGTCATACCAGGCATTTAATGAAGGTTCTTTCTCACAGGCATGGATAATAGCCTTAATCAGTCGAATTGTGACATCTTGTTCTTTATCCCAGCATTCAATGTCTGCATCTTCGTTGATGGTGACCAGAACCACTTCAGCATAAGCTTTGCTCATAGAAATTGCCATTGCACGGCGAACCCCTTTTAATGGCATTAGATTGCCCACTTTTGAAAATATTTTAGCAACCCGTTCCACATCTGATACTTTAACCGAGCCATTGGGACCAGAAGGGGTAACAATGGATAGGTCTACTTGTAAGCGATGTGCTAATGCTCTCACCGCAGGAGTTGCTTTAACTGAGGTTATGGATTTATTTAGTGGTGAAGTGCTATGAGCCTGCTCATTGATAATTTTGTTGCTGCTAGGAATGGAACCCACAACAGTATCACTGCTTTTCATTTTTAGAATGGTATTTTCTGCTGTGTTTTTATTCTCAGAATCAGTACTCTCAGATTGATGTTGAGATTGATCCTCTGTTTCAAATTCCAGCAGGGGATCACCCGTTTGAATTAAATCACCTTCTTTGCCATATAACTTTATCACTTGGCCAGCTTGAGGACTGGGAATATCAACAATGGCTTTAGCCGTTTCCAGTGCAATAAGGATTTGATCCTTTTCTACCGTATCACCTTCAGCGATATTCCATTCGCTGATCTCGGCTTCAAGGAGTCCTTCTCCTAAATCGGGCAGTTTAAATATACTCATTTATATCTCCTGCTTTCTCTAGTGAACAAAAGTTCTAGAGAGTGAGCGTTTGATCAAAACTCCATTGCGGTATGTACTGCTGCAATTATTTTTTCAACACTGGGCATGTAACTCTGCTCTAAGCGAAATAATGGCATGATGGTGTCATAACCAGTGACCCGCTGAATCGGTGCAAGTAGAAAGGTAAGGCCATACTCTGCCAGTTGTGCGGCAATTTCACCACCGAAACCACCACTGCGAGCGGCTTCATGAATAATGACGCAGCGTCCAGTCTTTTCAACGGATTCCAGAATTGTTGATATGTCCAGAGGTTTTAATGTCACGACATCAATGACCTCTGCACTGATCCCTTGCTCTTCAAGTTGTTCGGCTGCAGATTGAGTTTCATGCAACATGGCTCCCCAACTTATCAACGTAACATCTTCGCCTTCTCGTAAGGTAAAACAGACATCTAAAGGTAATGCGTCACCTTTGTTTTCAATGATCTCTTTGTGCAATCGATAAATACGTTTAGGCTCCAAAAAAATAATGGGATCAGGATCTCTTATTGCAGCTAAAAGCAGGCCATAGGCACGACTGGGAGATGAGGGAATAACAACACGCAGGCCAGGTATATGAGCAAAAATTGCTTCGGTGCTTTCTGAGTGATGCTCGGGAGCATGGATACCACCGCCATAAGGTGCCCTAAGCACCATAGGACAACTTAAGCGTCCCTGAGTGCGATGTCGTAAACGGCTGGCATGATTTAATATATTATCGATAACAGAGTAAATAAAGCCCATGAATTGAATCTCAGCGATAGGTTTTAAGCCCTGAGAGGCCATTCCCACAGCCATTCCTGCAATCAGTGTTTCAGCCAGTGGTGTGTCCATAACCCGATCAGAGCCAAAACGTTGCTGCAATCCATCGGTAGCGCGAAAGACACCACCATTGAGACCAATGTCTTCACCCAGTAATAGGACATTTATATCGTGTTCCATTTCCCAGGCTAGTGCCATATTTATGGCTTCTATCAAATTCACTTTGAACGTATTAGAAATTGACTCAGTATTGTCTGTGAGCATTTCATTGGTGTTCATGATGCTTCCTTGGTCAATAATGTCTGGGAATAGTATTGAACTTCTTTTTGTTGTGCTAACAGAGTATCAGGCAATTGTTCATAGACATGTTCAAACATTTGAACAGCGGGCATCGCTGATATGCTAAGGTAACGTTTAATCTCATCTTCGACTCTTGAATTGTCATCATCCTCAATGACTTGAAGGTCAGTCTGATTAATTAGGTTTTGGCTTAATATATAATTTTTAAGGCGTTTTAGTGGATCGTATTGTTTATAACTGTTGAGTAATTCTCCTGCACGATAACGACTGGCATCATCAGCAGTAGTATGATCGCAGAGCCGATAGGTTAATGCTTCTATAACGCTTGGGCCATTACCAGAACGTGCTTTTTCAATGGCCTGTTTAAAACGAGCACAACAGGCAATAATATCATTGCCATCAACCTGTTCACCTGGTATACCTGCAGCCAGTCCTTTTTGTGCCAGAGTTTTACAGGCAGACTGTTTTTCTCTGGGCAGTGAAATCGCCCATTGATTGTTACTGATGATAAATACCAAGGGTAAATTCCAGACGCCAGCAGCATTCATTGCCTCATAAAAATCGCCTTTTGAGCTGGCACCATCTCCGATAACGCAGATACTGACCTGTGCCTGTTTTTTTAATTTCATTGCATAAGCAACACCCGCGGCATGACAAGTTTGGCTTGCTATTGGTACACAAACTGGAAAGTCTCTTATGGTTGCTCGGGGATTTGACTGTTTGTATAGAGGGACTAGCGGTGAGTTATTGTATTGATTGCCGCGCTCATCACCGCCCCAATAAAGCAATATATCGGTAATACTGGCACCTCAAATTAATTGAGCCGCATATTCTCGATAAGAGGGTAGAAAGACATCGCTCGTTTCCATGGCTATACCAATTGCTGTGCCAATGGCTTCCTGTCCAAGTGATGAGGCATAGGTCCCTAATCGGCCAGTTCGTTGTAAAGCAACGGCTTTTTGGTCAAAACTTCGGGTGAAATACATTAAGTGATAAAGTGTAATCAGATCGGGAATTTCTATATTTGTTTTGTCTTTTGGAGCCGTCAATTTAGACTGGTGATCCAGATATTGGTAATAGGGTATCGTGCTTTCAATTGCTTGACTCATATGTCCCCCCGGAGCATATTGGTTCAACAGATGAACACTGTTTAAAAAGTATCAGGCTTGAAGTCTTTCTATTGGTTCAGGAACCATTTCTATTTTTTTCTGTTTTGTTTCTATCATCACTTGCTTTTCAAGGAGGTGTTCAGCCATTTCATCCGCAATCATATTAGTGGCTTTATGTTGTGCTTCTGCCTCATAAAAAATACCCAGTAAGGTATTATAAAGTGCATCAATTTTATTATTAAGTTGTTGGTTATCAGAATAGGCAATTTGTAAAAGTCCACCTGAATTAATGATATAATCGGGTGTGTAGAGGATGTGCTTTTTACGTAATGCTTCACCTTGCTGCTTATCCAGTAATTGATTATTGGCTGCACCTGCAATGGCTCTGGTCTTTAATTGTTGGATTGTTTCAGGATTTAATATTTGTCCCATCGCACAGGGTGAAAAAATATCGCACTCAACTTCATACACTTTTTCTGGTGCGACTGAATCAGCAGAGAATTCATCGATACAATGTTTAACAGTGGTCTTATCAATATCACTGACGGTCAGTCTGGCTCCAGCATCATGTAATAATTGCAATAATTCATATCCGACATGGCCGAGTCCTTGAACCACAACGTGTATACCGCTGAGTTGTTTGGTATGAAATAGGAATTTTGTTGCGGCCTGGATTCCTCGAAATACACCTTTTGCAGTATATGGAGAGGGATCACCTGTGCCCTTGCGTTGTTCTGAAGTGCAAGTCACATGTTGTGTAAAATGACTGATATTATCCATGTCGTTCGTTTCTGTACCAACATCCATTGCTGTGATGTAACGACCTCCCAGACTATCAACAAAGCGTCCAAATGACTCCATAAGAGCTTGCCTGTTTTTGATTAGGCCTGGTTGTATGATGACACTTTTACCTCCACCAAAAGGGAGTTGATTGATAGCGGCTTTATAGCCCATGCCCATTGCCAGATTCAATACATCAATCAGGGCGTTTTCGGTTGATGCATAGGGAAACATTCGGCATCCACCCAATGCGGGCCCAGCCGTTGTATTGTGAATGGCGATTATTGCCTGTAATTGACACTTTGGATCGTTCCAAAAGTGCAGATCAGCAAATGGAAAGTGGTCAGTTTGTTGAAATAAATTGCTGATCAAGGGAACGTTGCTATGACTCATAGGCCGCTCCTTCCTTTGTTGTATAATAGCTATAAAATAATGCTAAAAATAGCTGAAATAGAAATGTATTATATTGACTGATATCTATCTTGTTAGTCTTTGTATTGATAAGGATAATTCAATATAAATATCCTACTATTTTAGTTGGTTACATTTTAATTATAGAACAATTTTCTTAAAATTCTTGAATTTTTACTAAACTATTTCTATTTTGACTCTTCAATTTTTTATAAGTTGCAAATACTCTTGAGATATCTTTATGTGAACTGATAGTGTACTTAGATATGATATACCCGCTAAAAATTGAATGCCTGTTTTGCATCGTTCAATTGAACTTACAGCACAATTAAGACTTTTTCCTTTACTATCTAAAATACCCATAGAGCACTAACGGAAAATCGATCATCAAATTCATCTAAAATTTGATTAACTGTTGCTCCAGATGAAAATGCAGGTGCTTTTGCAGAACGAATCTCATAATCAGCAATAACCCGCAAATTTTTTCTGATAAAATATTGTGTTCCCAGTGTCCATGTTTCAAATTTAATTTCGTTGGTAGAAACACGAGTACTGCGGTTATATCGGTCATAGCGTAAATTGACATCTAACTTTGGCAATATCCGAAATCCAATATCAATATAACCACCGTCCCCCTTTTCCTCGGGTTGCATATTAAAAGAAGCTATACTGCCTCTATTATTAACGGTACCTGGAATAGCTCCTCCATCTGTACCACTGAAAATCATGCCATCGCCCCACATATATTCTGTAAATATACGCAGACCTGAATTTCGATAGGTTATACCTGAACCATAACGTTTTCGTTCAAATTTCTTATTTAGATTTGGAGCAATATTGATTGAACGTTTTCCGCTAAGATACCAGGCGTAGAGTTTTAATCCTTCTCGTTTTGGGCCTTTACCTTCATAAATATCTTCAGATGACCAATATAAATAATGATCAAGGCTTTTATTATTATCACTTCGATTTAAACCATTTCCCTGGCCTAACATAACACCGTAGGTGTGCTCCCAATTACCCATAAAAAAATGATCAAAAGCTTGTACACCAATATCACGAAATGCGCCAACAGCACCATTAGGTTTATTTTTATGAGTAGTATCATAGCCTGTTTCATCAAAAAAACGCTCAAGCATCATTAAATTCGAAACGGTTGTATAATTATTGTGACTATAAACACCAATTCCTTGATGACCCTCTTCTGAACCAGGGTATTTAAATTGACCGATTCGTAGTTTTAAATAAGGAATATGTGAAAATGTCATACTCCAGTCTGTCGGCACAATAAATTCATTTTCAAATTCAGTTATTCCATTTTGACCAACTTCAGCTAAAAAGAAATAATCGATATTTTCATCTACGGAAACAAGTTTCCCTCTCAATCCAGGACGAGCACGTAGAAAGCGAATTTCATCATTATCTTTAAGTGTCGGCGCAATCTGGTTAAATGCAGCATGATTGCCTGCATATGGTCCTGCATCCAAATTACTGCCTGATGTGTATTGATAATCAGGTTGTAAGAAACCCCACCATCGGGTTTTATCAGGAAAATTATGTGGTTCAGTGCCTTGTAGCATCAGCCAATTTGTTGCAAAAACAAATGGGGAAATAGATAACAAACTAATGGTCAAAATGATAGTTTTCATTCAGATGCTCTTAAGCTTTAAATGGTTTACTTTTATAATAATTAGTCTATATTTCAATATAAGTCTAACTGTTTAAAAATATTTTATGTGAAATCTAATGAATCGTATTTTTTTTCTTTTTATCTTAACTTCACTATTCAGCACGATATTTGCTGAGACTATAGATATTCCAGCTGAAAAAAATAAATTAATTGTTAATATCAATACTGGCTTCCACCCTCCCATCTCAGACATTCTTGATAAACTTTCTGAAGAAGCTTTTAATCAAATTGGAATGAAAACGAAGTTTCAACTTTTGCCTGCAGAACGATCTGTAAAATTAGTTGCGCAGGGTATTGATGATGCTGAATGCTGTAGAATAGTCAAAATTATGGAACAGTATTATCCAGAATTAATACCCGTTAATGAAAGTCTTTATGATGTTACTTTTTCAGCTTTTGTAAAAGATCCAACTATTAAAATTGCCCACTGGAATGACTTACAACCCTATAATGTAGGCGTTGTAAAAGGTTATAAAATTACTGTTGTCAAAGCAAAAGAAGTCAATCCAGAGAAACTAATAATTTTAGATAATGCTAACTCAATGATGAATATGCTGGATTTGGGCCGTATTGATATTGCCATTCTTGGTTTTGAAGATGGGTTGGATATTATACAAAAACTTGGGATCAAAGGAATAAAAGTTCAGGAGCCCCCGCTTCTTCAAAAACCATTGCATATTATGTTAAATAACAAGCATAAACACTTATCAAAACCGCTAGAAATATCCATTAAGCAAATGAAAAAAGAGGGTACGCTCAAGGACTTAACCGACAAAATATTAAATCAATATTAATATCGATCACTTAAAATTAAATGGGGTTTCACACTGAAAGTTTTTTCGGGTATTATTTCTAAGCAATTAATGTTATATGTATTGATGTTTAGTACAGTGATTACTATTGTGCTAACAATGATACAACTATATTTGGATTATAAACATGATGTCTCGATTATTCATGAACGCCTGGTGCATATTGAACTGAGTAATATTGACTCACTTAATGGGGCTTTATGGACAGTTGACGAACAGGCTATTAAATTACAGGCAGAGGGTATACTTAAACTTCCAGACATTGCTAAAGTCTCTATTATTTCACCATCACAAGAGATAATTTTTGAACAACAAGATGATGAAACCATCACTTCAAAAAAAATTATCAACCACTATCCCCTGGAATTCTCTTATAAAAATAATACCATTCCACTAGGAACGCTAACCATAACAGCGACTCTTTTTAATGTGTATGAACGACTCTGGTTGACTTTTATTATTATATTAGCCACTCAAGGTATAAAAACGTTTCTTGTATCAACATTCATTATGTTAATTGTTTATCGACTTATCACTCAGTATTTAATAATAATATCTGAAAACACACAATCATTTAATTTATATGAAAAAATGAACCCTCTTGATGTAATTAAAAGTAACAGTGTGTATTTCAAAAATAATGAGATTCAACAATTATTTCAATCGGTCAACCAGATGCAGAAGGATATTATTAATGTTTATACCGAGCTTAAGTTAAATGAAGAAATGTTGTCAAAATCTCAACATCTATCTGAAACTGCAAGTTGGTATATGAATCTTGAAACTCATTCTGTTTACTGGTCATCCTCTTTGTTTGAACTTTTACAAAGAAAGGGTGAGAACTTACAGCTTGAAGACTTTTACTCGTATATTCCAGAAGTAGAAAGAAAAAAACTGATTGACAATATAGAAAAACTTGAGATTGATGGAGAACCCGCTTCTTTAAAGCATTCATTGCTTACAAAAGATGGAATCAATCTTATTGTTGAACATCAGGTTTATAAGTATCGTAATCTAGTGGATAACACACTTTATCTTTTAGCTTCTATTAATGATATTAGTGCTCATGAATACTATCAAAAAGAACTTGAGTACATAGCAAATTATGATTCTCTGACTCACCTTCCTAATAGGGCAATGTTGCATAAACATATAAAAATATTAATTGATGCAGAAACTTCTTTCGTTTTAAGTATATTGGATTTAGATGGATTCAAGGAGATAAACAATTCTATTGGTCATCAAAGTGGTGATCATTTATTACAATTGATTAAACCAAGGTTAGAAAAAATTCTTGGTCCGCATGATGTTATTTGCAGATTGGGTGGCGATGAATTTGCTTTTATAATTCATCGCTTAGGTTCTATAAAAAAATGTTTCGAACGCATAAAGCAACTTCGTTCTGCAATAAAACAACCCTTTGAGATTGATAAAATTAAAGTTCAGATTGATGGGAGTTTTGGATTGGCACAATTTCCAGAACAAGCTCAAGATTCTACAACCTTACTAAGATTTGCAGATGTAGCTATGTATAATGCAAAGCGAAATAAAGAAGGTTTCTGTTTGTATAATAGTAACTTTGATATGCATACTCCTCGTCGATTATCTTTGATAAATGACCTGAGTCATGCTTTAGATGAGCAGCAATTTATTCTTAATTACCAACCTAAAATATCACTTCATGACGGGAAATTCGATTCTGTAGAAGCACTGATTCGTTGGAAACATCCTGAATATGGCATGGTATTTCCTGATGAATTTATACCTCTAGTTGAAATTAGTGATATTATTCATAGCCTTACACCGTGGATTATAGAAAAATCCATTAAAGATACCCATATTTTAAAAAAATACAATGACAAGTATATGGTCGCTGTGAATATATCCACTCGTAATTTACAAGATGTTGAATTTGTTTATAAAGTTAAGAATATTCTCGATAAATTAAAATGTCCCGCCTCTATATTACAATTAGAAATAACTGAAAGTGCAATTATGAGTGATCCTGATACTGCTCTTAAATCTGTTAAATCACTGGTATCAATGGGAGTGAGTATCTCAGTTGATGATTTTGGTACGGGATATTCATCACTTTCCTATTTGAAAAATCTACCTGTCTCTGAATTGAAAATTGATCGATCTTTTGTTATGAATATGGATGTCAATAATAATGACTTAGTAATAGTTCGTTCCACTATCGATCTTGCACATAACTTAGGACTTAAGGTTGTTGCCGAAGGGATTGAGAATGAGAACATTATTGAAAAATTAAAACAACTCCACTGTGACAAGGGACAGGGATATCAAATTGCCAGACCGTTAACATACGAAAATCTTATGGAATGGGTTAAATTAAATTTTTAGACTTTTAGATCATACTTAAAATAATATCTTCCACAAAACGTTCCGCTTTTCGCCTCACTAAATATATAAATCTTAATTAAGCCGTTAAAGCTTGGAAACGAATATTTTATAGTCACCTGTTATTATAAACTGGTCATTTTGGATAAATTATGGTTGCATAACTCAATAATACCTAAGTTTTAAGTTGTTCCAGATTTTTATAAAAGGATAGAGACTCTGGATTTGATAGTGCGTCTTTGTTTTTTACGGGGCGATTATGGATCATTTCTGTTACAGCTCGTTCTGATAATTTACCATTATATGTGTGGGGAATATCTGCCACAGCAATTACTTTGGCTGGTACATGATGGGGTGAGCAATTATGTCGGATACGTTGGCGAATTTCCTGAAATAATGCTTCCTTCATATCGGTGTCAAGTGATTTGTCCTGCAGGAGTTGCACGAATAAAATGATCCGTTGGTCATCTTGCCACTCTTGCGCGACCACTACACTGTCAATAACGCTTTCCAGATGTTCCAGTTGACGATAAATTTCTGCAGTACCAATACGAATACCACCAGGATTTAAGGTTGTATCTGAGCGACCATATATGATAAAACCATTGTTACTCGTTTGCTTTGCATAGTCACCATGAGTCCAGACATTCTTAAAATGTTCAAAGTACGCCTGATGATATTTTTTGTTGTCAGGATCATTCCAAAAGAAAACAGGCATGGAAGGGAAGGCTTTGGTACACACCAGTTCCCCCTGCTCATTATTAACTGCCTGTCCTTGTTCATTGTAAATTTTAACGGCCATACCCAAGCCAGGGCCCTGCAGTTCTCCACGATGCACCGCTGAAAGAGGGTTACCTAAAACAAAGCAGGAAATGAGATCAGTACCACCTGAAATTGAACAGAGTTGAATTTCTTTTTTCAGTTTTTCATAAACATAATCAAAAGATTCGCTTAAGAGGGGAGAACCCGTTGATAAAATGCTTCTCAATTGACTGTCTTTAAGCAGTTTTCTGCAATCAATGTTCTGTTTTTGTAGCGTACTGATGTATTTTGCACTGCAGCCAAAAACCGTAATCTTTTGCCTGGCAACCAGTTTCAATAATGAATCGGTTTCAGGATAACAAGGACTGCCATCATAAAGAATAATTGTTACACCCAGAGCCAGACCACTGACTAGCCAATTCCACATCATCCAGCCTGTTGAGGTGTAATAAAATAATTTATCAGAGCGATGCAGATTGGTATGCAGACCTAATTCTTTCAAGTGTTGTAACAGAGTACCGCCTGCACCATGAACTATACATTTTGGGACACCAGTAGTACCAGATGAATAGAGAATATACAGTGGGTGATTAAAAGCAAAAGGAGGGAAATCAATATCGCTCTGTTCACCACTGGTTTGACAAACTTGATTAAATAATTTTGTTTGTGGTAAGGATTGTTTTAAGCGAAATTTTAATGTCTCTTCTGGTTCAATATAAGCAAGGGCAATCAGTTGTTTAATCTCTGTCAATTCATTGCTAAGGCGGGTGATAGTAGGCAGGATATCGTGCCTTTTTCCTTTGTAATAATAACCATCGGAAAATAGTAAAAATCTGGGCTCTATTTGTTTAAAACGTTCCATCAGATTTTGCTCACCAAAATCGGGAGAGCAAATAGACCATATTGCACCAATTCGGGCACAGGCAAGCATCGCAATGACAGCCTCAGGAATGTTGGGCATCACGGCTGCGACACGATCATCTGCTTGTAAACCCATCTTCTGCAGGGCGTTACTCAATGATGCAACACGCTGAAAAAGTTCAGCATAAGTAATGCTTTGATGCACACCATTTTCATTGTGGAATTCAATGGCAATACGATTATCTCGAAACTGCAATAGGTTTTCTGCAAAATTTAAACGACTTCCTGAAAACCATTGAGGCATGAATATTTCATTAGAATCGCTCAAAATCTGACTTGGTTTTTGATGAAATTTGACCTTAAAATACTCTGCAGTTAATTGCCAAAATTGAGTGTTTTGATTCACTGACCAGTGATGTAATGCGGAGTAATTCTTGAAAATTTCCCCCGTTTTTTTGGCAGCAAAGTTTTTAAAATCATTCATTCTTATTGATTTTGAATGATTTTGCTCTGGGGTCCAAAGTGGCTTATTGTTGTCTTTTTGATTTTTCTTCATCAGATTATCTTCTTTAGATGAATGACCATAGACAAGCTTCTTAAACTCTTACTGAGCGGACATTCTTAAGCCTCCATCCAGACGAATAATGGAGCCATTTAATAAGGGGTTTTCAAAAATATGTTGTACTAACATGGCGAATTCATCGGGCTCACCTAAGCGGGGAGGAAAAGGGATCTGTTCGGTCATTTTCACTTTAACTTTATCAGGTAAATTCTCCATAAGTGGCGTATCAAACAACCCAGGAGCAATGGACATGACACGAATGGCGTATTTTGATAATTCTCTGGCCATTGGTAGAGTCATGCTGATGATGGCACCCTTTGAAGCACTATAGGCAAGCTGTCCTATTTGCCCCTCAAAAGCAGCAATTGAAGCCGTGTTGATAATGACGCCTCGTTCATGAGTATGAGGGTTAATCACATTATTTTTCATCTGTTCAGCGACAGCACGGCAAACACGAAAAGTACCGCTCAGATTAATATCCATTACATGATTAAAAGCCTGAGTACTCAAGTTTATATTTGAACTGATCATCGTCTGGCTGGAGGTAATGCCTGCACAATTTACTGCAAGATTAATTTCACCAAACTGCCTATATGCTTTCAGTATTGCTTTATTGACACTGTCATCACTACTGACATCTGTAGTAATTGCTAAAACAGTATCGTCTAGTTTAGAACTTGGCTCAGAACATATCTCAGAATATAGCTCTTGAGATTTTTGTTGGTCAAGATCAAGAATGGCAACCTGACCGCCAGCGTGAGAGATCTTTTTAATGACTGCACGGCCAAGCCCAGATGCTCCGCCTGTGACAATTGCTTTTGCATGATGCCATTGCATAAATTCTCCTCCCTCATGTATAAGAAAAGCATAGGAAAGGTATAGGAAAAAAATTGACTTATAATTAAAGCATAGTATTT